>JAYSRE010000070.1:0-37344 GCA_043721235.1 Polaromonas sp.
TATTATTTTTATAATTTCTCGGTATTTTTTAGGTTTTCTTTTCTTCTTTCGCGTCCTTCGCGCAACCTTAGCGCCCTTCGCGTCCAAAATGTATTTCCCTTCCTATTCTTACAAAGCCCCACCCCATGAAAACCAAAGCCGCAGTCGCCTGGAAAGCAGGCCAGCCTCTCACTATCGAAACAGTAGACCTGCAAGGCCCTAAGTTGGGCGAGGTGCTGGTTGAGATCAAGGCCACGGGCATTTGCCATACCGACTACTACACCTTAAGCGGCGCTGACCCAGAGGGCATCTTCCCAGCCATCCTCGGCCACGAAGGCGCAGGCATTGTGGTGGACGTAGGCCCGGGCGTGACCACGCTGCAAAAGGGCGACCATGTCATTCCGCTGTACACCCCCGAATGCCGCACCTGCAAGTTTTGCCTATCGCGCAAAACCAATCTGTGCCAGCTCATTCGCGGCACGCAAGGCAAGGGGCTGATGCCAGATGCCACCAGCCGTTTTAGCCTGGACGGTAAGCCGATTTTTCACTACATGGGCACATCCACTTTCAGCAACTACACCGTAGCGCCCGAGATATCGCTGGCCAAAATTCGCAAAGACGCGCCGTTTGACAAGGTGTGCTACATCGGCTGCGGCGTCACCACGGGCATTGGTGCGGTGCTGTTTACCGCCAAGGTGGAGGCGGGTGCTAACGTAGTGGTGTTTGGCCTGGGCGGCATTGGGCTGAACGTGATTCAAGGCGCCAAGATGGTGGGGGCCGACAAAATCATCGGCGTAGACATTAATCCCGCCCGCCAAGCCATGGCACGCAAATTTGGCATGACGCACTTTATCAATCCCAATGAGGTTGAAAACGTAGGAGGTAACGTAGTCGAGGCGGTTGTGCAGCTGACCGATGGCGGTGCCGACTACAGCTTTGAATGCATTGGCAACACCAAGGTGATGCGCCAGGCGCTGGAGTGTACGCACAAGGGCTGGGGCCGCAGCATCATCATCGGCGTAGCAGAGGCGGGCGCTGAGATCAGCACGCGCCCATTCCAGCTGGTCACAGGCCGCAAATGGGAGGGCTCAGCCTTTGGTGGCGCGCGTGGGCGCACCGACGTGCCCAAAATTGTCGACTGGTACATGGAAGGCAAAATCAACATTGACGATTTGATCACCCATACCATGCCGCTAGAGGACATCAACAAAGGCTTTGACTTGATGAAAAGCGGCGAGTCGATTCGTGGTGTGGTGTTGTTCTAAAAGCGTATTTAAAAGCATATAGGGTTATGGCTGAAAATCTCCTGAATCCTATTGAAGTCATCAGTGAGCACGCTTGCTTTGGCGGCGTGCAGGGCTTTTACCGCCATGCATCAACCAGCATTGGCTTGCCCATGCGGTTTTCGGTGTTCAAGCCGCCGCAGATCAAAGCTGGCCCTGTGCCTGCCTTGTTTTACCTGGCAGGGCTAACCTGCACTGAAGAAACCTTTGCCATCAAAGCCGGTGCCCAGCGCGTGGCAGCCGAGCTGGGCCTGATGCTAATTGCGCCAGATACCAGCCCGCGTGGTACCGGCATAGCCAATGAAGCCATAGACTGGGACTTTGGTGCAGGCGCCAGTTTTTACATCAATGCTACGGCGCAGCCCTGGGCCAAGTTCTACCGCATGGAAGATTATGTGGTGCACGAGCTGCGCGCCATCGCCATAGAGCAACTAGGCGCAGACCCGCAGCGCCTGGGCATCTTTGGCCATTCAATGGGCGGGCATGGCGCGCTGACGTTGGCCTTAAAGCATCCAGGCATTTACCAAAGCGTGTCTGCCTTTGCGCCCATCTGCGCGCCCAGTGAATGTGCATGGGGCCGTAAAGCACTGGCAGGGTATGTGGGCGACGACGGCAGCGCGTGGGCACGGCATGATGCCAGCGCGCTGATGCAACAGGCGCGCACGCCGTACCCGCAAGGCATTTTGATCGACCAAGGCCTGAGTGATAAATTCTTGGCAGAGCAGCAATTGCTGCCTGAGCGATTTGTGCAGGCCTGTGCAGCAGCCGCGCAGCCGCTAACGCTGCGCCACCATGCGGGCTATGACCATGGCTACTATTTTGTCAGCAGCTTTATGCCCGACCATTTGCACCACCACCACCGGTGTTTAATGGCAGCGCAGTAACGGCTGTCAGCCAAGGTTTCGTATGAACTTGCTAGCCTCCATGCGCTATCTGGTGGCGCTTAACGAGCACCGCCATTTTGGCCGCGCGGCGCTGGCCTGCAATATCACCCAGCCTGCATTGTCCAACGCGCTCAAAGCACTAGAGCAAGATTTTGGCGTGGTGATCATCAAGCGCGGCCGCACCTTTGAGGGCCTCACGCCTGAGGGCGAGCGCGTATTGGCCAGCGCACAGCGTATGCTGCATGAGCATAAGCTGTTACAGCAAGAGCTGCGCAGCGAAGTCGACAGACCCGTGGGTGCTGTGCACATTGGCGCGGTGCCTACGGCAGTGCCGATAGCCGCCCGTTTTGCTGCCATGCTGCAGGCTTTGCATCCTGGCATCGCACCGGTGGTGTTGTCGCTCAGTTCTACTGCGCTAGAAACAAGCCTGGAAGATTTGTCGATTGACCTGGCACTGGGCTATACAGAGCGCATGCACTTGCAAGGCGACAAACTGGCAGCATTGCCGCAGTACACCGAGCATTATTTTTTGCTGCGCCGCGCCCAGCAGCCGCATGCCAGCGCTTTGCAAATAGGCGGCGCGATGCAGTGGCAAGCAGCGGCGAAGTTGCCGCTGTGCTTGCTTACGCCCGACATGCACAACCGCACGATTGTGGATGCCGCATTTATCACCGCTGGCGCGCCTGTGCGCCCAGCGATGGAAACCAACTCGATTCTGACCATGGCACTTAGCGTAGTGGCTGGGCAAGTGTGCAGTGTGATGCCGGGCGCATTGGTGGGTGCGGTGCGGGGTTACCGAGAACTAGAGGCGTTGCCCTTGGAGGGGCCAAAGGTATTGACGCAGATTGGTTTTATGTCGCATAAAACGGTACGCCCATCACGGGCTATGCAAGCTGCGCTGGCTTTGGCGCAAGACGGTGCGTGGTTGCGCCACGCAGCGGCGCACAGTGGTTTGTTAGTGGTTTAAAGTTTTCAGTGGCATTTTCAGTCGCATGCATACGCTATTTATAATATAGCAAACTATGTAGTATTTCCTTGGGCGGTAAGCCTAAAACGATTGAAATCAGTAATTCTAGGCTTTACCGTACCTAAGTTATCCAGTGCGGCAGCTTTGGTCTTTGGCAAAGCTGCCGCCCACTCAGGCCATCAAAACAACAGGCTCCAGCGCATCAGTTTGCGCAAGGATGCGGCCAATGGCTACTGTATGCACATACCCCAAAGCGCGCAACGCTGCTATGCAAGCTTCGGCCCGCTCAGCGGGTACGCTGGCCAACAAGCCGCCTGCGGTTTGGGGGTCAAAAATCAGTGGGTAGCGGGGGTGCTTTACAAACTCTTCCTGGTTGCGCAGGGCACGGCGCAAGCGCACGTTGGAGCCCTGCAAAGAGCTCACAATGCCCTTGGCTACACATTCTTCAGCGCCGTCTAGCAGAGGCAAGGCACCTAAGTGCAGCTGCGCATCTACGCCCGACGGGCGGGTCATTTCTACCAAATGGCCCAGCAGGCCAAAGCCCGTCAAGTCGGTGCAGGCGGTGGCACCGTATTGGGTTAAACATTGCGCGCCCAGGCGGTTAGACACCACCATCGACTGCAGAGCAGCATCAATCCAGCGGCCTTTGGCCGCCAGTTGGGCATGGGCGGCAAACAGCGTACCTGTGCCTATGGGTTTGGTGAGGATCAGCACGTCGCCAGGCTGCATGCCGTTTTTGCGTAAAATTTTGCTGGGGTCGTCGTCAATCAAGCCGTTGATGGCAAAGCCCAGTGCCAGCTCTTTGCCTTCGCCGGTATGGCCGCCTACCAGGGCGCAGTTGGCGTCGTTCAATATTTCTAGCGCACCGGTCATCATCTGCGTTAGCACGTCTTCTACCTTGGCTTCCAAGCCCGGTGGTACGGTGCACACGGCGGTGGCTGACTGGGCCTGCGCGCCCATAGCCCAAATGTCGCCCAGCGCATGGTTAGCCGCTACTTTGCCAAAAATGTAGGGGTCGTCGATAAAAGCGCGAAAGAAGTCTACCGAGTGCACCATCGCTTTGCCGGGCGGCACGCGTACCACGGCGGCATCGTCAGGGTCTTTCAGGCCTATGACTACGTCGTCACGGTCTACAGGGTGCAAGTTGCTTAAGGCGCGACTGAGTACACTGGCCCCCACCTTGGCGCCACAGCCACCGCAGCGCATGGCAATGGCGCTGATGGCTTGCAAAGACTCTTCATTGGTCAGTTTAACGCTATGGGCGTTTTTAAACACCGGCGGTGCAGCGTGTGCGTCCATCTTCGGAAAATCTTGAAACTTCGCCATAAAGCGGCGGTCAATCCAGTCTTTCCACTGCCACACTTTGGCCCCTGCAAAGCCTAAAACACCGCGTGAAGCCACGGCGTATTTGTCACCGGTGCTGATCAGTGCCAGCCACGTAGTTTGCGGTTTGTAAGCCTGCAGTGCAGTGCCTTGAACGGCGCGGCGCAGATTCTGGTTAAGTGGTTTAGCTTGGCGTACAGCAAATACGCCTGCTTTTTCAAGTTGGTAGTTGACCATGCTGGCAATGTCGCCTGCAGCGTAAATGTCGGGGTCGGTCACGGTTTGCAAGGTGTCTTGCACTTGGATGAAGCCTTCACGGTCCAGTGCCAGCCCGGTCTGCTGCAGCCAGGCTGCGCCGCCTGCGCGGGTGACCCAGATAATTTCGTCAGCGCCCAGTACATCGCCGTTGCTTGCTTGGAGCTTGCCTTGGGACACTTGGGTAACTTCGGCTTTGCGGTGCACCACCACGCTGCGCTCGGCCAGCACTTTGTCGAAGCGGCTGCGCACGCCTGCGTTGTGCGTAGGCAAAATAGCTTGGCTGCTGGTGAATAAATGGAAGCTTAATTCATCAGGGTCGCGGCCCAGTGCTGTTAGCTCATTGCGCAGCCTAAACTGCATTGCCAGCGTCAGTTCGACACCCCCGGCACCTGCGCCCACTACCGCAATGGTGATTTTGCCCGCATGATGTTTGACCCGGTCTACCAGCGCGACCCAGCGGTCGTTAAAGCGCTGGATGGGCTTGACTGCCACCGCATGCTCAGTGGCACCGGGTACGCCGCCCAGTTGCGGGGTGGAGCCAATGTTGATGGACAGCTGGTCGTACGGCACGGGCGGGCGGCCTTGGCAGATCACTTTTTTGTTGGCGCGGTCAATGCCTGTGACCTCAGCTTTAAGCAGCCGCGCGCCGGCAAATACACACAGGCGCGACAGGTCAATATGCACTTCGTCGTAGCTGTAGTGCCCCGCCACATAGCCCGGTAACATGCCCGAATAGGGTGTGTGCATGTCGGTGCAAATCAGCGTGACGCGTACGCCCGGGATGGGCTTCATACCAAAGCTTTTGAGCACGCCCACATGGCTGTGGCCACCGCCCACTAAAACAATGTCTCTTAAAACCGGTTGCTCAGACGTTTGCATGAAAAATTAACACTTTTGCTCATAAAGGGATTAACAGGGAGTTGGGGCCAAAGACCTTACCAAGCGCAGCAAGGCAGCTTGCTCGGCTTCGGGGGCAAATAAGGGTGCCCGCAGCGCGCATTGTGACCGCAATGTGTCGATAAAGCGCGCCTCGTCCTTACAGCGCACAAGCAACAAGGCCAAAGCAGCCGCGTCGCCCACCGCAAAATAGCCCTGGTAGTCATCGCCCAGCATGCCCACATTGCCGGCAATATCAGACGCTATGACCGGTGTGCCGCTGCACACCGCCTCCATCACCACATGCGCGCCGCCTTCCATTTTGCTGGTGTGCACCAGCACATGGGCACGTTGAATTTTGCCCCGCGTTTTCGTGTGCTTTAGGGCTCCAACCCAACGGTAAAGCGCACAAGCAGCTTCTGTATCCATAGCGCGTTGGGCCAGGTCTACATCGAGCCCAGCGCCAATATGCTCGATAGAAATATCCTCGCGTGCCTGCAGCAGTCGCGCGGCTGCAAAGAGTGTTTGCGGTAATTTTTCGTCCCGCAAATGCCCCACCATAACGGCATGCAGGCGTTTTTTGGTTTTGGGCAGGGTTTGGCGGCTGTTGGTGGACTGCAGCACCACCTGCGCTTTGGCGCGGTGCTGGGGTGGCAGCGCGTTTAAGCCTAAACCTTGCAGAACTACAAGGGCACCTGCTGCATCCAAAGACTGCTGCGCTTGCGTATCGGTATGAATGTCGCGGTACAAATCGGTACCGGTCAGCACCACGATCAGCCTTGCGCTGCCGTGCTGTGCGTGCCAAGCGGCCACTGAGGCCGCACTGCGCCGGGCGTGTAAGGCAATCAGGGTGTCGTCCGACTGAGCATGTGTGTCCGGCCAGTCTTTGACAATACGGGTACGATACTGTGGACTTAAAAGTTGGGCCCAGCGTTTGGCGGTTTGCCAGTTGCCGTTGTTGGCATCGGACAGTGCGGGACTGACAATAACAATTTTTTTAGATGACATGACAGTTCAAATTATGCGGCACAACGGTGCACTAATGACAATGCAGGCCGCACAAGCCGATTGGCGCTGTGCGGGTGCTGCGCAGTTGGCCAGCGGCTTGCGTAGCCTGCGTCAGCGCACTCTGCAGGTGTTCGATGCCTACGTGGCCGCAGGCGCGCTGCACGTACCCTGCCAAGATGAATTGAACCCACCGCTGTGGGAGCTGGGCCATATTGGCTGGTACCAAGAGTATTGGATTGGCCGCAATCCGCAGCGCGCAGCAGGCACAGGCTACAACCATAGCCTGGCGCGCACAGCGCCGCGGCTGGCCCAAGGAGACGAGTGGTATGACTCTTCTGTGGTGCCCCATGCAACGCGTTGGCATCTGCCATTGCTGGCCCCTGCAGCCTGCAAAGCCTACCTGGCCGCCACCTTAGAACAAACTTTGGCCTTGCTGGCCACAGCAGGCGAGGGCGACGATGCGCTGTACTTTTACCGATTGGTTCTTTTTCACGAAGCCATGCACTTGGAGGCTGCGGTGTACATGGCGCAGGCGCTGGGCGTGCCCTTGGCGTTAGCCAATAGCGCTTTAGATACTACTAATTTAATAGCTACTCATGTAGCATTTCCTTGGGCCAAAGGCCAATTAAGCATAAAAAAACAGGTTTGGCAGCTAGGGTCAGCCGCAGGCAGGGGTTTTGTCTTTGACAACGAGCTTGGCCGCCACGCGGTGGCGCTGGAAGCCTTTGGCATTGATGCGCAGTGTGTATGCTGGGGCGACTACCTGCGCTACATGCAAGCCACAGCCAGCACCTTGCCGCGCTATCTGCGGGCAGTACAGGCCAACCAGGGCGCACTACTGCACTACGAGCAGCAGGTTTTTGGCCAGTGGGAGCCGCTGCAGCTAGACCAGCCCGCCGTCCATATCAGCCACGCCCAGGCGCTGGCCTACTGCCAGTATGCAGGCCGCCGCCTGCCTACCGAGGCCCAGTGGGAGTGCGCCGCCAGCACGCAAAGCGGTTTTGCGTGGGGCCAGGTGTGGGAATGGACCTCCACTACCTTTGCGCCGTACCCCGGTTTTGTAGCGCACCCTTACCGCGACTACTCAGAGCCTTGGTTTGGAACCCGCCCCGTGCTGCGCGGGGCCTGCCGCGCTACCCAGCCTATGCTGCACTGCGCTAAGTACCGCAACTACTTTATGCACCAGCGCACAGACATTTACGCAGGGTTTCGCACCTGTAGATTGTAGCTTCTGGCTTGTAATTTGCGCTCAGTTGCCGGCCCAGAAGACTGCAAAATAGCCACGCTCGTCTGTCCAGGCTTGCGTGCTTGCAAACCCTGCAGACTTGAGCAACGCTGAGAATGTGTCGACTGTCCATTTGTACGAGTTTTCGGTGTGAATGCGCTCACCTGCCCTAAAGGCCCGCTCGCGCAGTGGGCCGTCTAAAGTCCAGCGCACGGTCAGTGCCTTGCGCGCCTCCAGGTGCATTTCAATCCGCGATAGTGCAGTGTTATAAAACGCCACATGCTGCCAGTCGCGCACCTCAAAGTCACTGCCCAGCAATGTATTAATGTGGCGCAGCATGTTCAGGTTAAACGCAGCGGTTACGCCCAGCGGGTCGTCATACGCAGGTTCCAGCACATTCAGTGCTTTAACCAGGTCGACACCAATCAACAGGCCGCCGCCCGACTGGCCCTGCACGCACAGCCGGTGCACGCGCTGCAAAAATACCAAGGCCTCATCAGGGGCAAAGTTGCCAATGCTTGAGCCTGGATAAAAAGCGACAATGGGCCGCTGCACCGCTTGGGCCTGCACATCTGCGGGCAAATCTAGCGTGCTGGAAAAATCCATGCCGACCCCGGCCATGCGGATGCCGGGGAACTGCTCATTCAAAGCGGTGAGTGCGCCGCGCAAATAGGTAGCTGATATGTCCACTGCAACGTACTGGCCAGGCGCCAGTGTCGCAAACAAACCGGCTGCTTTGGCGCAGCTACCGGCACCTAAATCGACCATGCAGGCGCTTTTTGGCAGTGCGCCTGCCAGTGCGCTGCGTTGAGTGCGCAGGATAGCCGCCTCTGTACGGGTAGGGTAGTACTCGGGCAGCTCGGTGATGGCATCAAACAGGCGCGAACCCAGTGCGTCGTACAGGTATTTGGGCGAGGTGAGCGCGTGCTTGGCCAGCAAGCCGCGATCGAGTTCATTTTGTATGCTGGCAGGGTTGGCAGCGTAGAGGTCATAAAAGCGCAGAGCAGACATGGGTAAGCGATGGTGTTGTGTAAGAGATAAGGCGCTTGCCTTGACTATAAGTTTGTCTGGTCAGCGCCTTGGCATCTTACATGGGCGCTGGCTGTGCCTCGGTCTTGTGCCCACGGGGGCACATTGGGTGTTTTACGCAGCCCTGTGCGGTTTGGATTCAAACACGCCGCCCATATGTGGCTGATGGACTTGCGACAGCAGAAAAACGTGAATTCTGAGAAAATCTAGATTGCATCCCGTTTTAGGGATTTTTTTATGGGAGTTATCCAATGCGCCGTTTAGTTTTGAAGTCTGTTTTAGCGCTTGCTGCGGTGTCAGCCACCGGCGCTGTGCTTGCCCAGCAAGCCTTTCGCGTTACTACTATCCCAGAAGAGGCGGCTACAGAGCAGGTGCGCAAGTTTGGCCCGATTGTGAAATACCTTGAAGCTAAGTTGGGCCAAAAAGTGGAGTTCGTTCCAGTTAGCGACTATCCCGCTGCGGTAGAGGCTTTGGTCAACAAGCAAGTGGAGCTGGTGTGGTTTGGGGGCTTTACCCACGTGCAAGCCAACGTGCGCTCGGGCGGCAAAATTATTCCTATCGCACAGCGCGAAGAAGATACCAAGTTCCAATCAGTGTTCATTACCAAGCCAGATTCCGGAATTAAATCGCTAAGCGATCTCAAAGGCAAACAGGTCAGCTTTGGCTCGCAGTCGTCTACCTCGGGCCACCTTATGCCGCGCAGTTATTTGCTACAAGCTGCTATTGATCCCGATAAAGACTTCAAGCGTGTAGCCTATTCGGGTGCGCATGATGCCACAATTGCTTCGGTAGTGAGTGGCAAGGTAGATGCGGCAGCTCTGGACGTTACGGTATGGAACAAGTTCGTTAAAGAAGGCAAAGTGACGGACAAGGATGCGGTTGTTTTCTACACCACGCCTGGGTACTTTAACTACAACTGGTCGGTGCATGCCGACATGCCGGCCGCCCAGCGTGAGCGCATAACTAAGGCGCTGCTGGACATTGACCCTAAAACTCCAGAAGGTAAAGAGATTTTGGACTTGAACCGCGCTACACGTTACATTTCTACCAAGTCCGAGAACTACAAAGGCATTGAAACCGCCGCGCGCAGTGCAGGTCTGCTCAAGTAACTTTGCGCGGTGCTTGCCCACAGGCTGTACTAGCTTAGGTATAAGCATAGAAAATGTGTCTAGTCTAATGCCTTGATGCTATTTATATAATAGCTATAGGTTCAGCATTTCCTTGGGCGATAGCATCATTTAGTGTTATAAAAATTCATGGATATCACCCTTAATACTGTCAGTGCCAGGCACCCTGCAGCGGCTGTCTCGGCATTGCCTGCCATGCGCGGCATAACGCTGTACGTCGCCAGCGGCGAGCATGTGGCGGTGATTGGCCCCTCGGGGGCTGGCAAAACCACTTTGCTGCACACAGTAGCGTGTGCGCTGCGTCCTGCGGCAGGCAGTTTGCAGCTTGGCGGGCGTGCACCATGGGCGCTGTCTGCCAGCGATCTTCAATTGCTGCGAGGCCAGCTTTTTTTAGCGCCACAAGTGCCGCCGCTGCCACCGCGACAGCGTGTAGTTACGGCCGTGCTCGCGGGGCGCTTGCCCCAGCAATCGCTGGTGGCCAGTTTGCGCAGTTTGTTTTATCCCACAGGCATTACTTTGGCTGACGCGGCCCTAGCACGCTTTGACTTAAGTGACAAACTCTTTGAACGTGTAGACCGTCTCTCGGGCGGCGAGCGCCAGCGTGTAGGCTTGGCGCGGGCACTGGTCAGTGATGCCAAGCTGCTGCTGGTAGACGAACCCCTGAGCGCGCTGGACCCTAGCCGTTCCGTGCAAGCTATTGAAACGCTGACGCAGGCAGCGCGCGAAAAAGGTGCCACTTTGGTAGCCACCCTACACCATGTGGAGATGGCTTTGCAGCACTTTGGGCGCATTATTGGCATGCGCAGCGGAGAGATAGCCTTTGATTTACCTGCTGCACAAGTAACCAAGCAGCGGCTGCACAATCTGTATGCACAGCATCTGCATGAGCTCAGTGGTCCTGCGCCCGAAGCGCTTGGCAGTCATATCGCACCTGCGCAGAGCGCAGTCATGCACTGTAGATAAACAGCATGGCCCTAATGAGCCTGGCCAACGCCACACGAACACCCGCATTGCGCGACCCCGCATGGACAGCCCGCGTATTTTGGATGTTGGCAGGTTTGGTAGTGCTGTGGCCCATGTTGGTGCTCACTGAGTTCAAGCCATGGGTGCTGCTAGAGCCCGGCAGCTTAAAGCCGACACTTAAATTTGCGGGTGATTTCTTTCCACCCAAAATAGAGGGCGAATTTTTACTGCTGGTGGCGAAAGAGACTTGGCGAACCGTAGCCATTGCCAGCGCCGGCATCGCCTTGGCCTTGCTGCTGGCCATACCTTTGGCCTTGCTGTCAGTGCGAGTGCTGTCAGTGTCTGCGCTGGCAGGCCGTATGGGTATTTTGCCCAGCGTGTTGCGCACGGCCACTCGCTGGGTGATGATTTTGCTGCGCAGTGTACCAGAGCTGATTTGGGCCTTGGTTTTTGTGCGCGTGGTCGGCTTGGGCCCTACGGCGGGCGTGATTGCCATCGCGCTGACCTACGGCGGTATGCTGGGCAAGGTGTATGCCGAAATTTTAGAAAGTGGCGAGGGCCATGCCACGCAAAGCTTGCTGCGCAACGGTACGGGCCGCATGCAGGCATTCTTATACGCTTTGCTACCGCAAAATGCCGCCGAATTGACCAGCTACACCGTGTACCGCTGGGAATGCGCTATCCGCAGTTCCGCTGTACTGGGCTTTGTGGGTGCAGGAGGTTTGGGCCAGCAGATGGATGCATCGATGAAAATGTTCAACGGCTCTGAGGTTGCTACCATGCTTGTCGTTTTTATGGGCTTGGTATGGCTGGCTGACAAAGCCAGCGCCTGGCTGCGCCAAGCGCTAGGCTGAACATGCAACCCGAACCCCACGACCATGTGCCCGTGCGCACCTCGGCACTGCCCGCGGCCAATGAGCGTTTTCGTTTACCGCCGCCCATGTTTGATGCACGCTGCAAAGCCTGCTGGTTTGTCTTTGCCCTGGTGTGCCTGACGGTGGCCAGTTTTTGGACACTGGAGCTCAAATGGGCGCAGTTTTTTAGCCTTGAGGCGATGCGCAAGATGGCTAAATTCATCGGTGAACTGCTGGTGCCTGAAGTGAACGGGAAATTTATGGCCAAGCTGGGCTGGGCTACCCTGGAGACTTTGGCCATGAGCGCATTGGGCACTTTGATTGCAGCCGTGATGGGCTTGGCTTTGGCTTTGCCAGCCAGCAAAGCGCATGCAGGCGATGCCGCGCGCTGGCGCGGTGTCACGCGCTTGGTACTGAACGCGCTGCGCAGCATCCCGGAGCTGGTGTGGGCATCGCTGCTGCTGATCAGCGCAGGTTTGGGGCCGTTTGCAGGCACTTTGGCGCTGGCGCTGCACACTGCGGGTGTGCTGGGCCGCTTGTTTGCTGAAAGCTTGGAAAACGCCCCTGCTGGCCCCGCCACAGCACTGCGCACGCATGGTGTGTCCGAAGGCCGTGTGTTCTGGTACGCCACCTTCCCCCAGGTGCTTCCGCAGCTGCTCAGCTATACGCTGTACCGCTGGGAAAACAACATCCGCGCCGCTGCTGTGTTGGGTGTGGTGGGCGCAGGCGGCCTAGGGCAAATGCTAGCCTTTTATATGGGGCTGTTCCAAATGCAAGAGACCAGCAGCATTTTGATTGCTATGATTTTGCTGGTGTCGATGGTTGACGCAGCCAGTTATTGGTCACGCCGGAGCATGACCCGTTAGACCAAACTACACCGCGCAGTATTTCTCTTGGATCTCGGTATCAGCCAGCAGATCAGCCGCGTTACCATGGTGAACGATCTGGCCTTGGTCTAGTATGTAGGCGCGGTTAGAAATCGACAACGCCCTCTCTACGTTTTGCTCAACTAGCAAAATAGTAATGCCTTTGCCGCGCATGTTGGCAAACAGTTCGAACATTTCATCCACCAAAATCGGCATGATGCCTTCAGATGGTTCGTCTAGCAAGATCATCCGTGGCTTGGCCATCATGGCACGGGCAATGGCCAGCATTTGCTGCTCACCACCCGACAGCGATGAGCCGTCTTGGTGCAAGCGCTCTTTCAGGCGAGGGAAGGTCTGCGCTATCTCATCTACCATGGCGCCCATGTCGCCCCGGTTGCTGCTGGCAATCAAACCTAGCTGCAAATTCTCTAGCACGCTCAGGCTGGCCACAATGCGGCGGTCTTCAGGTACGTAGGCCAAGCCTTGGTGGAATCGTGCATGGGTTTTTAACGGCAAAATATCTTTGCCATCAAACAGTACACGTCCACTGCATTTGTCTAGCAGGCCCATCAAGGTGCGCAGTGTGGTGGTTTTACCTGCGCCATTGCGGCCCATCAGGGTCACAATCTCGCCGGGGTTGACTTCAAAATTTAGGCCCTGCACCACATGGCTGCGGTCGTACCAAGCGTTGAGCTGTTCTACTTTTAGCATGGTGTTGCCTTAGTTTTTACCGAGGTACACGCGCTTGACTTCCGCGTTGTTTTTAATTTCGTCAGGGGTGCCTTCGGCCAGTAGTTCACCGTGGTGCAACACCAGAAGGCGCTTGCACAGGCCCATCACCAGTTTCATTTTATGTTCGACCAGAATAATGGTTCTTTCGGTGGCCAGTTGGGTAATCAAGTCCATCATCACCACGGTTTCTTGGGGCGACATGCCTGCGGTGGGCTCGTCCATAAGCAGCAGTTTAGGTTCGCAGGCCAGTGCCATGGCTACTTCTAATGAGCGCTGTTGGCCGTGCGCCAAGTCACCTGCCAGCTTGCGCTTGCTATGGGCCAAGCCTACCCGCGCCAGCAGCGCATCAGCACGGTCGTTTAGCTCAGCATAGGTACTGCGCGCGCGCATGATTTGGTAGCGTGCAGTCAGTGCTTGCAATGCCACGCGTACGTTTTCATGCGCGCTTAGTTGTTTAAATACATTGGTGATCTGAAAGCTCTTGGCAATACCGGCATGGGCATAGTCGTGCTGTGCAAGCTGAACCGTGTCATTGCCTTCAAATAGCACCTGGCCTTGGCTTGGCGGTATACCGCCACTGATGACATTAAAGAATGTGCTTTTACCCGCACCATTGGGGCCGATGATAGCGGTAAGTTCACCCGTATAAAAGCGGGTGGTAATATGATGCAGAGCTTGAAATTTACCAAAATAGCGCGAAACTGCTTTGACTTCTAAGATGGGCGTGGTGCTCATTTAGAGCTTCCCGCACTGTGTTGCCAGCGTGTGATCCATTGCAGTACAGTGCCCCACACGCCCTTAGGGAAAAATAGCACAAACACTATAAAAATAATACCCACCACGCCCATCCAGTAGCGCGTGAGGTTGGTGACCACATCTTCTAAATACAAAAACACTGCAGCACCAATAAATGGGCCAAAAAAGGTGCCCATGCCGCCTAGCAGGCACATCATTACCGCTTGGCCAGACTGCAGATAGTGCAGGGAGTCAATCGGCACGATAGACAAATGCAAGGCGCGTAATGCACCTGCCAAACCACAAATGGCCGCAGATAACACAAACACCAGCAGCTTGCTGCGCGCCACGTTATAGCCGCAGGCAGCAGCGCGTTTTTCGTTTTCGCGGATAGCCTCTATTACAGCGCCAAACGGTGAGCTGAGTACGCGGGATACGAACCACAGTGCTAGCGCCACAAAAAATAAAATAACATAGTACTTGTTCAACGGGTTAATAAAGTCAATGCTGATACCTGGTAGTTCAATGGTTTCTACCTTCACGCCACGCAGGCCATTTTCACCACCTGTCCAGCGCTCTGATTTATAAAAAATGTAGTAAACAATTTGGGCTAAAGCGAGGGTCACCATAGAAAAGTAAATGCCGCGCGTGCGAATGGCCAAGTAGCCAATGACCAAGCCTGCCAGGCACGATGCAGCAACCCCCACGCCAATAGCAACCCACCAAGGCCAGCCCGCGTGCACCACAACAATGCCTGCAAGATAGCCACCAACACCTAAAAACGCGGCATGGCCAAACGACAGCATGCCGGTGTAACCAAACAAAAGGTTAAATCCTACGGCGTATAAACCGAAAATAAGGATGTTTATGGCCAGCGCCTCGTAGGGCATTAAGAACGGAAACAACATTAAAAATAAAATAACTGCAGCTACCCGGTGCTGGCGTATGCGATCGATAGAGGAATTTAAAAATGATTGCATGCTCAGCTCATCAAACCGGCTTTACCGAAAAAACCTTGTGGGCGGATCAGCAGCACCACCGCCATCAGGACAAAGATCGACATTTCGGCATATGCGGGTGCAAACAGCGACGTCATGGAAAACACAATACCTACCAACAGCCCGGCTATAACAGCGCCAGGTAAAGAACCCATGCCGCCAACCACAGTAACCACAAAGGATTCAGCCAAAATAGGAATGCCCATTTCAGGGTTCACTGCGCGAGTTGGTGCTGCCAGCAGGCCTGATAAACCTGCAATGGCAGTGCCAATCCCAAACACCAGTAGCCATACTTTAGAAATGTCGATACCTAGTACTTTGACAATTTCGGGGTCGCGTGAGCCTGCACGAATGATCAGGCCGTAACGTGTTTTCTCAATGAAAAACCACAGGGCAAAAACAATCACAGCCGTGGCTGCAATCAGAAACAGACGGTACAAGGGGAAAAAACCAAACCCCAAATTCACAGCGCCTTTCAGCTCTGCGGGCGTGGAGCTAGGCAGTCCCTCGATACCAAAAACAATCCGCATGGCCTCAATCAACACATACGATAAACCGAACGTGAGTAGCAAAGGGTAGTCAATGCCACGCCCGTACAGTGGGCGCACCAAAAACCGCTCACATAGCAAACCTATGGCACCTGTGGCTATGGGCACTAGCAACAAACTAAACCAGAAGTTGCCAGTTAAACCCATAGCGTAAACACCAAAAAATGCGCCCACCATAAAAAATGCACCGTGCGCAAAGTTTACAACTGTCAGCATGCCAAAGATAAGCGACAGGCCAATAGCAAGCAGGGCATACACAGCACCCAGCGCTATGCCTGTCATGAGTTGGAGTGCAAGGAGTTGCGGTGTGATGTCGGCCATGCAGATGCTCGGTTAGTGGAAAGTGAGTATTTTTTAAATCTGGCGCAGCGCGGGGTTTAGTGCTGAGTTAGGCGCTAACTTTATGTCCCATTTCTTCGCAAGTACGCAGATTTTTTTCTTCGGCTGGTTCTATTGAAAGCACATTGAACACATCGTACTTGTCCTTCATGTTTTTCGATTTGGACTCCACAATCACGACCGATTGAATCGACTGGTGGTCGCACTTGCGGTAGAACTGCTCGCCTTTGTACCAGTTATAGCGTAACTGGCGTAGGGCAATGCTCACGCGCACAGAATCCGTGGCTTTGGCGTTGAGCACAGCTTGCAAAACACTGCGCACTCCTGCGTAGCCTAGTGCGCCGTAGTCCGATGGCACAGAGCCACCGTGGGCTTTACGGAATTTGTCATTAAAGGCTTTAGCTGCAGGAATTTTGTCTTCCATGCCCCAGTAGTACGATGTACCACCTAAGATGCCCTCAAAAGCATCTGCACCTCCGGCTTGACGGGCGGTGTAGAGCAGCACTGGCGCAATGACTTTGGTGTTGGCTTTAATGCCAAAGTCAGTTACTTGCTTGGCTGAGTTCACCAAGTCGCGGCCAAAGTTGCACAGCACCAAAATATCGGGCTTGAGTGCCTGAATACGCGGCAAAAAGGCCGAGTAGTCTGCTGCACCAATAGGATGGCGAATATCGGCCAGTGTTTGTGCACCTATGCTTTGTCCTGCGCGTTGAAAGCCGCGTACCATTTCGTGACCGTAGGCGTAGTCTGCAGTTAGGTAGACGATTTTCTTGCCAAACTTAGGGAAGGAATAACGTGCTACAGCCCCTGCAGTCAAGTGCGGGTTTAGGGCTTCATGGAATGTGTACAGGCTCCAATCTTTCGCTTCGTTGATGGCATCCGACTGGCTGATAGAATTAAAAATAATTTTACGATCACGGCATACTGCGTTTATAGACAGTTGGGTGGCAGCGGACAATGAGCCAACAACAAAGTCAACCTTGTCTTTTTCGATCAATTCCAGCGTCCGTGTTGCGGCCTCGCCTGGGTTTAGCTTATCGTCACGCACCAACAGCTCGGCTTTGCGACCATTAAAGCCACCTGCATCGTTAAATTCTTTGATGGCGATTTCAGCGGCCCTGACTTGGTCTTGCGCTTCGGCAGAAAACGCCCCAGTCAGCGGCACTGGAAAGCCAATTTTGATGGGTGTGGTTTGTGCGTTGGCTAGGTTCAACATAGCTGGTGCTATGGCTACGGCCGCGCCACCGACAATAATTGAGCGGCGGCTAGGGTGGGTTGTGATGGAACTTAAGGGCATAAAAATCTCCAATAGGTAAGGTAGTAAAAATGCTTAGTGAGAGAACTGTGTTTGGGCAGAAACGGGTGGGTGTGATAAATCAATGGCCGTCTCTAGCATCACGCTGCGTGCATCTCGCACAAAAGTTGGTGACAGTGTAGGGGCATCAGTTTGTGCTTGCATGTAAGCTCCCAATGCTCTGGCGCGTTGGATAACTGCTAAACTTGGTGTTAAACGCAATACTTCAAATGCCATAAGCGCTTGCGGGTTTGCACCGTGCTCTGCAATACTGCCGGTCAGCGCCATCGCATCTTGTGCTGCCTTGGTTACGCCCATGCCTACGTGCGGGCGAGCGACAAAAGCAGCGTCACCCATCAAGGCTATCCGTCCAAAAGCTAGCTGGCTACTGGCACAGTCGTATATGGGCTGTAAAAATGGCTGCACTGTTTTCTCTAGAATTTCTGCAAACTGTGGCGCCAAAAGTTCGCGTGCAGCTAGCCGCGCTGCCGACAGATGCCGCCAAGCAACTTTGTGCGGCGGTATACCTAAAGCATAGAAATGGCCATCACTGTCAGTCATGAGTTCTTTGAGTTGACCAGAGCTGGCTGGGCGGTACCATACAAAGTTATAACGGCGCTGTCCCAATCCAATTGCGTTGCCAGCGCCAGCAACAGGATAGCCAATTATTTGTTCGCCTTGTGGTAAACCAAAACCGAATTTGTCAAACATACTAGACAATGTGCGCTGCGACAAAACCTGCTCATCACACACACCGCGCCAAGCAATATAACCCGCGTATTGAGCCTGCGCATCGGGCAACAATTGTGAGCGCACTGTAGAGCGTATGCCGTCAGATGCCAGCACGACATCAGCTTTGAAAATTTGACCATCTTCGCAATGCACACTGGCGCTGGATTTGTCTTGTGTCACGCTGGATACTGTAATGCCGTGGATATAGCGTTGCCTGTCGAAAGCAGACAAAAGTATGGCGTACAAGCGGCTCCAAGAGGTAAGTACTTGTGGCAAGGTAGCTCTAGCAACTGCTTGGCCATCTAGCCCTAAAACAACCCGTTCTTGTACAGCTACACCCAAGGAGGCATCCAAAGAAATGCCGCACCGCTCTAAAGCAGTGATGAGAGGCTTGTGGGTCACAATACCCGCTCCACGGCCATCCAACGACGAGACGGCTTTTTCTAGTATTTTTACGTCATGGCCAGTACGCAGCAGCATGTTGGCAACCAACAAGCCCCCTAGCGAACCACCGATAACAATAATTTGTGCCATTAATTTGCTGTATTGCTTAACTCAGCGTCCAAAGCAGCTTTTTCTGCTTGAGGGTAATTGAGTTCTACCACCAAGCCGCAAGGATCGTCTAAAAACAATTGGTGCAGCCCAATAGAAGGCGTTGTGCGTTCACGACATAGCATGCCGATAGCGGCAAGGTGCTGCAACATATCTGATAAGCCAGTAGCAAAAAAAGCAATGTGGTCTACAGCGCCTGTGCCGTGCAGAGTCGATACATCTCTGTCGCCCAGGTACTGTTTCAAGCCCTCGGGATCGTTTTTATCCATACCGATGATATGCACCACCGCATTGGCTACCTGGTCGTGGCTGCCGTTGTACATCCAAATACCTGGGAAGGGAAACGATGGTCTAGGCCCAGCAGACAAGCCTAGGACTCGGGTATAAAAATCGCACGTAGCTGCGAGGTTTGTTGTGCGAATGGAATAATGGTTTAGTGCAAGGGCCATGCAAGGTGCTCCGTCTTTGTGGTGGCTAAAGCGCCGCGAATTGGGTCGCTGGGGTTTGAATTTAGTTTATTGCTGTCTAAAACAATACTGGTGGATACCAAGTAAGCAAGTACTTGGTCATGAATATAGCATTCGTCAGCAGCCTGTGTTTTAGCGCTGTACAAAGTTTGTCCATAAATCCAGCGGCGCATACCCATATAAAAAATACTACCGTGAAGGCCCATGAGCAGCTCTAACTCACGATCGCTTGGCTTTGCACGACTGGTAATACCTCGGTACTTGCGTGTCTCGCGTACTAAACGGGTAAACAACTTTTCTCGCAACATGGAAAAGTATTTGTCGGTAATATAGCGGTCGCTCAGACCTGAGAAAACAAAAATTCTTACCCAATTCGAATTAAGAATTACACCGGCATATTCACTGTAAAAACGTGTGAATTTAACTTCAGCGCTCAACTTTGCGTCGTCTAGCAACGCTTCCCACAGCGGGTTCCAGCGCCCAGCGAACATTTCTGTGTAGACCCGTTTTATGAGGGCTTGCTTTGTTGGAAAGTAATGGTACAGCAAGGTATGGGTAATACCCAGCTGCTGGGCCAAGTCGCGCAGTTGACCGCCCAAACCATGTTCTGAAAAAAACGCTACTGCACCGTCCACAATCTGCCGCTCCCGGTCAGCACGCGTAAGGCGGCGGCGTGCCGGCAAGCCCGTGGGCGGTATCTCGGCTGCGTTAGCAGGGTTTTTCCGGATGGAAGACATTCAACAGTTGATAAATAGTCAGAACAGCAATTTAACGCTTGGTCAATAATACGGTATTCGGGGAAACCCGTGCAGTGCAAAGTAGCCTGTAGAACGTCAAGCAAACTGCAAACTCATATTTTTAAGACAAGGTACCCGATATGGAACTACACGGTAGCGTCACCATACCTGCGCCCCCAGAGCAAGTCTGGCAAGGACTGAACGACCCGCAGGTGCTTCGTCAATGTATTCCTGGTTGTGAAGAAGTGCAGCAAATATCGGCCCAAGAAATGCATGCTCGAGTGCTGCTGCGCATGGGTCCTGTACGCGCACGTTTTGCCGGCAAGGTAAAAATTACAGATATTCGCCCGCTGCAAGGCTACACATTGAACTTTGAAGGCTCGGGCGGTAGCGCAGGTTTTGCGCGCGGCAGCTCGGTTATTACATTGACTGCTGTAGAAGCCGGTACGCAGTTGGCTTACACCGCACAGGCATCAGTGGCAGGCAAATTAGGGCAGATTGGCGGACGCCTGATGGATGCTTCTGCAGGTCAACTCGCCAATAAATTTTTTAATAATTTTAAAGCGCATCTTACTGGCGACTTAGTAGCGCTCCCCGCTGACGCTGGCTTACCGATAAACGATGGACAAGGTCGCAGCGCGGGGGACAATGTGCCTGCAGCGATAGTTGCAGGGCATTGGATTGAGCGAGAAGTGCCAAGACTGCTCTGGTTTTGCGCTGGCGTAGCTGCTACTAGCATGGGCGTGTGGATGGGTGCGCACTGGTTGCGTTAAAGTCATTGAAAATTACTGCACTCCAATAGGATACTAGCTATGAAAGCAGCCGCTTTTTCTTATGCACGACCCAAACGCCTAGCCGAAGTTTTGCAATTACTTGCAGAGCACGGAGACGAAGCACGCTTGTTGGCCGGTGGCCAAACCCTCTTGGCTACGCTGAACATGCGCTTGTCTGAGCCTGCACTGCTGATTGACTTGCAGTCAGTAGCAGAACTCAAAGGACTTAGCTTACAGGGCAACTACCTGCGCATAGGTGCCTTGGTTACCCATACACAAATTGAAGATTCTGCTCTGGTAGCCCAGCATGCGCCACTGCTCAGCGCAGCAGCGCCGCACATTGCGCACCGCGCTATACGCAATCTTGGCACCTTTGGCGGCTCGATCGCCTATGGCGACCCTGCGGCTGAATGGCCTGCTTGCCTGCTTGCTTTAGATGGTGTGGTGGTCGTACACAACCTAATTGTTGAGCGACGCATTGCAGCAGACGACTTTTTTACAGGGCTGTACACCACAGCGCTGGCTGCTGACGAGATGATCGTGGCCTGTGAAATTCCTGTAGCCAAGGCAACCGAAAAATTCAGCTTTGCCGAGCTGGCCCGCCGCCATGGTGACTATGCAATAGTGGGGTTGGCTGTCGCTGGAATGGTGCAAAGTGGCACTGTTGAAAAAATACGTTTGGCATGGTTAGGGGTTGGCACTACCTCTGTGCGCTCTTTGCTAGCAGAGCAAATTTTGCAGGGTCAAATGCTGACGCAAACGAGTATTGAGCAAGCTGTGGATGCGCTGCGCAAAGAGCTTGACCCTGTTGCAGATTTAACCCATAGCGTGGCGACCAAACGCCAACTGGCATGTGTGCTGTTAAAGCGCGCACTGCAAGGATGGCTGCTGCCTGCAGCGCAAGCTACGTCGATCTGAATCTGATCACCAATTTTTTGCCGCACCAGCCCGACCAAGGATGTCTATGAATTCTCCTGAACTTGATGCAACACAAGTCCATACTATTTACTTTCAACTCAATGGCAAACAAGTGCAGCACGACGTATTGTCGCGCACGCATTTGGTTGATTTTTTGCGTGAAGATCTAGGGCTAAAGGGCTCACACCTAGGTTGTGAACATGGCGTGTGCGGTGCCTGCACCGTGCAAGTAGATGGGCAGATTGTTCGGGGCTGCTTAGTGTTGGCTGTTCAAGCCGATGGACGCAGTGTCAACACTATTGAAGGCTTAAGTCAGGGCGGGGCATTGCGCAATTTGCAAGAGGCTTTTATTCGGCACAACGCGTTGCAATGCGGGTTTTGCACCTCTGGAATGTTGCTGGCAGCACATGAACTGCTAACGCACCAGCCGCAAGCCAACCGCGAGCAAGTGCGCGAATGGATATCGGGCAACTACTGCCGCTGCACAGGGTACCAAGCGATCGTGGATGCGATATGCGAAGTATTGGCCCAGCGACTACAAGGAGTTAGCGCATGAATGCCCCTGAACGCCGCACGGCCGAGCAATTACTAGCGCAGGCCAGCGTGCTGGCTGAGCTGCCGTACTCACCTATTGCTGCCCCGCTGGCTGCACCACTTCACAACGCCAGTCATATTGGTCAATCAATACCGCGCCCCAATATCGCGCGCTTGGCCGAAGGCCGTGGCCAGTATGTGGACGACCTAGAGCTTCCGCGCATGGCGCATGTGGTGTTTTGGCGTTCGCCCGTAGCGCACTGCCGCATTACGCTTATCGAGAGTGACTATGCACGCCTGATGCCCGGAGTGCTAGCCGTATTTGATGGCCGTGACTTGGCAAAAGTGTGCAAACCTTGGGTGGCCACACTGACCCACTTAGCGGGCATTAAATCTGCCCCGCAAAACGCCATGGCCATTGATCGTGCTTGCTGGCAAGGCGAGCCTGTGTTAGCAATTGTGGCGCAAACCCGCGCTGAAGCTGAAGACGCTTTGCAGTATGTGCAAGTCACTTGGGAAGACCTGCCCGCAGCCGTAGAGATGAAAACCGCATTGCACCCCAACACGCCGGTGATTCACCCCGAGCTAGGCGACAACCTGTGCTTCACCCGTAGCCTAGACACAGGCGGAGTAGACGAGGCGTTTGAGCGTGCTGACGTGGTGGCCGATGCAGTATTTGACTTTGGCCGCCACACTGGCGTCACGTTGGAGCCTCGCTGCCAAATAGCTGACTACAACCCTTCTAGCGGTCAGCTTACCGTTTACCACTCACAACAGGCGCCGCACATGATGCAAGATCTGTATGCGCGCCAGTTTGACTTGCCTGAAGCCTCGGTACGGGTAATCTGTAAGGATGTGGGTGGCTCGTTTGGTATCAAAGTGCACGCCTACCCAGACGATTTCGCCACCGTTGCGATCGCAGTATTGTTGCAACGCCCCGTCAAATTTATAGCTGATCGACTAGAGTCTTTTGTCAGCGACATTCATGCGCGTGAACACCACATCAAAGGCCGCATTGCGGCGACCAAGGAAGGTGAAATTCTGGCGTTTGAGATTGATGATTTGACTGGTATCGGCCCGTATTCTATGTTTCCGCGCACCAGCGGCATTGAAGGCAATCAAGTGGTTAACCTCACTGGTGGGCCATATAAGCACAAGGCTTACCGCGCCAAACTTGACGTAGTATTCTTGAATAAAACACCCACCTGCCAATACCGTGGTGTGGGTCACCCGATAGCTTGCGCTGTAACGGAAGGACTGCTGGATTTGGCTGCGGCCAAGCTGGGTATAGACCCGCTAGAGATGCGCAAGCGCAATGTGATGCCCGACGATAATTACCCGGCTACAGGGGCGTCTGGCATTAAGCTGGAAGTGCTTTCGCACGAGGCGTGCTTGCGCAAAATGGAAATCTTGATGGACTACCCTGCGCTACTCGCTGAGCAGGCAGCGTTGCGTGTGGAGGGTGTTTACCGTGGTATTGGGTTTGCCACGTTGATTGAACTGACCAACCCTGGCGCTGCGTTTTATGGAGTGGGCGGTGCGCGCATATCTGCGCAGGACGGTGCTACTGCTCGGCTAGAGCCTAGTGGCGCTGTGACGGTGTCAGTTAGTGTGGGCGAGCAAGGCCAAGGTGCTGAGGCTATCTTTGCGCAGATTACGGCCGATGCTGTGGGCGTGAGCATGGGGCAGGTGCGCATTGTGACAGGCGACACGCAAACCACGCCATACGGCGGCGGTACTTGGGCATCACGCGGTGCGGGCATTGGCGGTGAGGCCGTTTTGCAAGCAGGCTTGGCGCTAAGGGCCAATATATTGAAAGTTGCACAGGCAGTTTTGCAGGTGGACATCCGCACGCTGGCCCTAAACCATGGCAATGTGATTGATGCAACTACAGACCAAGTTCTGCTGTCTTTTGCCGAGCTAGGCCGCGTAGCCTATTTTCGCCCTGACACTTTGCCCGCAGGCTTTACGCCTGAGCTGATGGTAACGCGCCATTACGCTCAGCGCGACTACCCGTTTATATTTACCAACGGCGTACAAGCTTCGTACGTAGAGGTAGACATTGAAACCGGCTTTGTCAAACTGCTAAAGCACTGGGCTGTAGAAGACTGTGGCCGCGTGATTAACCCGATGTTAGTCGACGAGCAAATACGCGGTGCTATTGTGCAAGGCATTGGTGGTGCATTATTTGAAGAATGTTTATACGATAGCGCAGGGCTGTTGCAAAACGGCAGTATGGCTGACTACTTAGTGCCCATGGCAGGCGAGATGCCAGATATAGTAGTTGCGCACGTAGAAACACCAACCTTGAGTTCGCTACTAGGTGCCAAAGGTGCTGGCGAAGCAGGCACAGCAGGTGCGCCAGCCGCTGTGGCCAATGCAATCAACAATGCACTTAGACCGTGTAATGCCCAAGTGTGGTCGCAGCCCATCACGCCTGAAAAAATATTGCGTGCACTGGGAACTTTGTAAGTTTCAGTTACAAAATATTAATGCATTCACGCTCAGAGCTGTCCACGTTTATCTTAATGTTTACTTTAGACGGTGCAACTTAAAAATTGGCTGGCATGCATTCGTTGATTGCAATAATAATTTGCCAGCTTGAAATTAAATAAAGTACAGTTCTCCGGCAGGGACTAGGCAGATGACAGTGCAGCTGCTTAGATTTTCAGTTTTACTTTAACTTCTATCATCGTATGAATAAATATTTCTTAATCTCGATTGCTATGTTAGGTGGCCTCAGCGCCTGCGCCTATGCGGCAGAACCCATCGTTATCGGTAGGTCATTGCCCTTGAGTGGCCCACTTAAAACTATTGGTGAGGCTAAACGCGATGGAGCAGATGCTTACATCGCCAAAGTTAACGCCGCTGGAGGTGTGGGTGGCAGATCTATCGAGGTTAGGACACTGGATGATGTTTACACCCCTGCAACCACGGTAGAAAATCTAAAAAAATTAGCCGCTGAGCAAAAACCTACTGCATTTTTAGGTCTGTTAGGGGTACCTACAGTGGCTGCAGCATTACCAGTTTTGTTAGAGTTGAAAATACCCGCTGTTGGTTTAACTTCAGGCACAGACGCAGTACGTACGCCTGTCAATCGCTATGCATTTCCAGTGCGCGCAAGTTACGCTGCAGAGGCGCGCAAATTGGTAAACCATGTCAAGGTAATTAATATTACTAAAGTTAGTGTGATTTACACCGACAATCCGTTTGGCGAGAGCGTAAAAAACACTTTATTAGCTGCATTAAAAGATGCTGGCCTGGCCGCTACAGTGGTCAAAGTTGACCCCGCTGGCAAAGAGGCTGCTGCTGCTGCAAAGCAAGCTGTTAGCACCGCACCACAGGCAATTTTCTTAACTATGCTGGCCCAGGCTGCCATACCCACTCTGACCGAAGTCAAAAATGCTAACTTTTATGGTTCGTTGTACACATTTTCTCCAGTTGATACATCCACTGTAACTAAAATGTTGGGTGTCAAGGCCAACGGTCTGGCCATTTCACAAGTAGTTCCAATTCCCAGCGGTGTTCGGATTAAAGTAGTGGCTGAATACCTTGATGCAATAAAAGAACTAGGCCGCGGCAGTCCCAGCTTTTACGGCATGGAAGCTTTTATCGAGGCTAAAGTCTTGGTTGAGGGACTCAGACGAGCGGGGGTCAACCCCAGTCCAGCATCGCTGGTTAAAAGTTTGGAAACTTTCAACGATGTTGATCTGGGTGGTTTTTTTGTGACTTACAAGCCCGATTTGCATATCGGAAGCTTGTTCGTAGAAGTGGGTGTAATTAATTCTCTAGGCGCAGTCATGCGCTAATTGGGTCTAGCAAGTGGTTGCAGATTAAGTGCTGTGCCACACTACTTTACTTCGTGCCTTAGCCCATTTGTCAAAGTAGTCACCGTAGTGTTTTTCAACAACATTGCGTTTGATTTTAAGGGTTGGCGTGATGAAGCCAGACTCTACTGTCCACTGCTCGGGCACTACCACAACAAAGTCCAGTCTCTCGTGAGGATCTAGGGTCTCGTTAACTGTTTTTAGGTGGTCTTCCAGCTCGTTGCTGAATGCTTTGCGGGCTTGCGCTTCTTCCAATGTAGCCCACTGGCCTGCTGGTAACATGGCCAAAGCAAAGGGTTGCGGAAATGCTACGCCAGAAACCAAACAGGCCTCGATTTTGGTAAATGCCGAGAGTTTGGTTTCAATCGGTGCAGGCGACACGTATTTGCCTTTGCTGGTTTTAAACTGCTCTTTGGCACGGCCTACAATTTTGAGGCAACCCTGCTCGTCAAACGCACCCAAGTCGCCCGTTTTAAGCCAACCGTCCTCTGTCATGGTCTCCGCTGTTTTTTCGGGCTCTTTAAAGTAGCATTGCATATGCGCTGGGCCCCGCGTGAGAACCTCGCCGCTGTCGGACAATTTAACCTCACAACATCTGGTGGCATTGCCTACGTAACCAATACGCGATTTACCAGGAATAGACGCAGTAGCAAAGGCAAACTGCTCAGTCATGCCATAGCCCTCTAAAAGCTCAAGGCCCAGCTTGCGATACCACACCATGACTTCGGGGGGAAGTGGCGCTGCGCCAGTGCCTGCTACCCGCATCGAGTCCATGCCTAATTGTTTCAAAATCTTTTTGCGCACAATACCGCCCAAGATGGGAATTGAAATTAAGCGGTCAAGCTTTTTAGGCGGCATTTTTTTAAATACGCCTTGCTGAAACTTCACCCAGAGGCGCGGCACAGAGAAAAAGATAGTGGGACGGGCACGCTGTAGGTCTAATAAAAAGCTGTCTAAGCTTTCGGCAAAAAAGATGTGCATACCGTGGTAGAGCGCCTGGCCTTCAACCAAACAGCGCTCAGCTACGTGGGCCAGCGGCAAATAAGACAGCATGCGGTCGTTGGTGTTGGTTTGAATGTTGTCTACCAAGGCAATTGCAGTGTGTGAAAAAGATTCAAAACCGTGTACCGCACCTTTGGGCATCCCGGTGGTACCCGAGGTGTAAATGATAGTGGCCATCGCATTGCCTGGGAAGGTTGGGCTCTCCTTCATGGGCTGGGTGGTTTTGACAATATCGTCCCAGGCGGTGTAGCCCTTGAGACCAGGTTTTGCATCGCACAGGGGCGTGGTAATGCAAGGCATGCCTTCGAGAATACCAGGCTGCATTGACTTCCAGTCGTCTAGTTTGCCTACAAAGCACAGTTTCGCATCGGAATGCGCCATGATCTGGCGCACTGTCTCGGCAACTAGATTGGGGTAGATGGGCACACTCACATAGCCTGCCATCCATACAGCCATGTCGGCCATCAGCCACCATGAAGTGTTTTTGCTCATGATGGCGATGCGGGCACCGGCACCATAGTTTTGCGCTTTTAAATAAGCTGCCACGCGGCGCGATTCGTCCATGGCTTGGGCCCATGTCCAGTTTTTGACCACGCCACCGCCCATGGGCTGGGTAAGGTAAATCTCGTTGGCGCGGGCTTTTTCCCAGTGGTAAGCGCGTTGCAGTGGCAGTTGTGACGGGTCGAGTTGGGCCATGGTGTGTTGTCCTCCAAAAGGCGATAAATTACTTACCCCATAACCTTAGCCTATCTGCGAGCATTTGTGTCTCATTGTTCACCCTAATAGGCAGCATTGAATTTCCGACTTTGTGCTATCTGTGTAGTTGCGATATTTCGCGTAAAAATAGCTGCAATTTAAAAAAAGCGCACCAAATGACCTGCTGACAACCGCGTGAGAGAAACTACAATCAGCCTATGCTAGACACTACACTCCTTCGCAAAGACCTTCCTGGCGTCATCGCCGCCCTGCAAAAACGCAAAAATCCACAGCCATTTCTTGACATAGACAAATTTACTGCCTTTGAAGCAGAACGCAAGACAATTCAGGTGCGCACCGAAGAGCTACAAGCCAAGCGCAACAACTTGTCCAAATCTATTGGCATGCTTAAAGCCAAGGGAGAAAGCACCGATGGTGTCATGGCCGAAGTGGCCTCTTACAAGGCCGAGCTAGAAGCCGGCGAGTTGCGCACCACTTCTATCGTGGCTGAGCTTAACGCCATGATGATGAAACTGCCTAACTTGCCGCACGAAAGCGTAGCTGTTGCCAGTGACGAGTCGGGCAATGTAGAGGTGCGCACATGGGGCACTGTGCGCCAATTTGACTTTGAGGTCAAAGACCACGTTGACGTGGGCACGCCATTAGGTTTGGAGGCTGAAACTGGTGCCAAACTGTCTGGTGCCCGCTTCACCCTCTTGCGCGGTCAGATTGCCCGCTTGCACCGCGCGCTAGCGCAGTTTATGCTGGACGTGCAAACCGTAGAGCATGGCTACACGGAGTGCTACACCCCTTATATTGTTAATGGCGACACCCTGCGCGGTACGGGCCAACTGCCCAAGTTTGAAGACGACCTCTTCAGTGTCAAAAAAGGCGGCCAAGACGGCGAGGGCGAGTCGCTCTACCTCATACCTACCAGCGAAGTTACCCTAACCAACACCGTGCGCGATACCTTGTTAGCCGAGAGCGATTTGCCCATCAAGCTCACTGCCCACAGCCCGTGTTTCAGGTCTGAGGCGGGCACTTACGGACGTGACACGCGCGGCATGATCCGCCAACACCAGTTTGACAAAGTAGAAATGGTGCAAATCGTTCACCCCGACACCAGCTACGCCGCGTTGGAAGAAATGACGGGCCATGCTGAAGCTATTTTGCAAAAGCTAGGTTTACCTTACCGCGTAATGGCATTGTGCACTGGCGATATGGGCTTTGGTGCTACCAAAACCTACGACTTAGAAGTGTGGCTGCCTGCGCAAAACGCTTACCGTGAAATTAGCTCAGTCAGCAACTGCGAATCTTTTCAAGCCCGGCGTATGCAAGCTCGCTTTAAAAACGCGCAGGGTAAAAATGAATTGGTGCACACCCTCAATGGCTCTGGTTTGGCTGTAGGCCGCACCTTGGTGGCCGTATTGGAAAACTGCCAAAATAAGGATGGCAGCATTACTGTCCCTGAAGTTTTGCGACCTTATATGAGCGGTTTAGCCCAAATAGGCTAAACCAGTCCTGCTAAAATAAGAGCTTCAACATATTGAAGCAAATCCGGAGGGGTGGCAGAGTGGTTGAATGTACCTGACTCGAAATCAGGCCTAGGGGCAACCCTAGCGAGGGTTCGAATCCCTCCTCCTCCACCATATTAGTCGCTCGCCCAAGCAAATGCTACATACCTTGCTATTAAATAAATAGTAAACTTATAGTAAACTTATAGTTAATTTGGTATCAGCGAAACACCACAGTTTTATTGCCATTGAGCAACACCCGGTGCTGTGCATGCCAAGTCACTGCGCGTGAAAGCACAACGCTTTCTACATCGCGGCCAATATTGGTTAAATACTGCGGGTCGTTGGAATGGTCTACGCGCGCGATGTCTTGCTCAATAATGGGGCCCTCGTCCAAATCCGCTGTTACATAGTGTGCTGTAGCGCCAATAATTTTTACGCCACGTTCGTGTGCTTGGTAATAGGGTTTGGCCCCTTTAAAGCTGGGTAAAAAGGAATGGTGAATGTTAATAGCTTTGCCTTGCAGCTGGCGGCACAGGTCGTTAGACAGCACCTGCATGTAGCGCGCCAAAACCACCAGTTCAACCTGTTCTTTAGCTACTAAATCTAGCAGCTGCGCTTCGGCTTGCGGTTTGGTCTCAGCGGTAACGGGTACGTGAAAAAATGGAATCTCGTAGGAGGCCGCCAGTTGGTAATAATCGCGGTGGTTCGAGACTACGGCGCGAATGTCGATAGGGATCAGGCCGCTGCGGTAACGAAACAGCAAATCGTTGAGGCAATGCCCCAGTTTAGAGACCATTAAAATCGTGCGCATTTTTTTCTCAGCGCTGTGCAGCGTCCAAGTCAGCTGCATGGACTGGGCCAGGTCTTCAAAGCGCGCAGAAAAGTCTGCCAGGTTAGCTTGGGCCATGGTGTAAGCCACGCGCATAAAAAATTGACCTGTACTTTGGTCATTGAACTGCGCAGCATCAGTGATGTTGCCTTGGCGCTGGGCCAGCAGGCCCGTAACCGCGTGTACTATACCCACACGGTCAGTACAAGAGAGATTCAATATAAACGATTCAGACAAGCGTGTTCCTTTGGGTAGTACGGTGAACCTGTTTTTTTACCAGTCCGCTACAATGATTTTATTACTAACCTGCCCATGCCAGCCAACCCCAGCATACCCGTTGACGACCCCACCCCAGCCAGTAGAGCCCATTTGCATGAAGGGCGCACTGAATGGGCGGATGTGCAGCTGACACGCGTATTTTTTGCTAATTCACGAACCTCTATCTACGCCGTCGTTGTAGCGTTACCAGTCACAGTGAGCATGCTGTGGGAATACGTTAGCACCGTGTGGTTGCTGCTCTGGGGTACAGGTGTGGTGGTACTCACCGGCTACCGGTACTGGATGGTTCAGACTTACACACGCAGTTTGAGCAATGCATCTGCTACTGCAATCAATGTTTTTTTTGACAAACACCATTGGAGTTGGTCAGCCAGCGCCATGCTGTGGGCAGCGCTGATGTTTTTGTATTTTGACAAAGTACCTGTAGTTAATCAGTTTGTCTGCATGCTTATTTTAGTGGGCATGGGTTCGTTCGCTGTGGCTTTAATGTCGTCTCGCTTGCGCTGCTATTTGCAGTATGTTGTTTCGATGACAGCAATTAGCTTTGTGGCAGTCCTGGCCAGCATATCCAGCACATCTACGCGTTACTTACAGCCTGACTTTATTGCCATGCCAGTTTTAATCGTCGCGTTTGGCTGGCTGCTGGTCAATACGGGTAAGCGGTTTCATGCTGTACAACGCCGGGGCTATGAGTTGCAGTACGACAATGAAGGGCTTATTGCCTCGCTGCGCGAGCAAACTGAAACAGCCATGCAGGCTGTGAAAGTTAAAAATGGTTTATTGGCCAATGCTGCGCATGACCTGCGCCAGCCCGTACATGCTTTGGCGTTTTATGCCGACTTGCTGCGTAATGAGCCTGAGATGGCGGCAGAAGTGTTGCCCAAAATTTTACAGGCTACGGATTCAGTAAATACCTTGTTTAATAGTTTGTTTGATTTTGCCAAAATTGAAGCTGGCGGCGTGCAACCGCAATATTCGGCTGTGCCGGTTTGCGAAATTGTCAACGATTTAGTGCTTCAGTTCAGTCCTGAAGCTGACAGTAAAAAAATTGAGTTTCGCCAGTGTATTACCCCTGCCTTGGTATGGACTGATGCCGTTTTAATACGCCGAATTATTGCGAATTTGGTGGCCAATGCGATTCGCTATACAGACCACGGTGGCGTGCTTATTGCTGCACGCCTGCGAGGTGGGCGCATGCATATACAAGTGTGGGATACAGGGGTGGGCATTGCGCTAGAGCACCAGGCGCAAGTTTTCACTGAATTCTATAAAGCCCCTGTTCACGCAGGTACCGAGGACGGATTTGGCTTGGGACTAGCGATTGTGCAGCGCTTGTCTGGCGTTTTGGGCCATCAAGTGCATCTAAATTCGCGTCTGGGAAAGGGTACCCGTATGTGGGTGGAGCTTGACTTAGCGTTGGGGTCTACACCTGTGCTGTTGCCTTCGCCTGCGCATTTACTGGTACTCGCTCTGCCTGCTTTACCAGAAGCCGCCCATGCAAGTAGTTTAAACAATACCGTGGGTTCTAGCCCAGTAAGTGGCTTGGGTGCGGCTTTTCACGTCGAGGCGGCGGAACAGACGCCATAAGTGAACCTTCACTGTATGTTCGCTGATGCCCAGTTGCTCGGCAATATCACGATTAGACAAACCATCGTCCAGTAGTTTGAGCAGCTGTTTTTGACGCTTGGAGAGCTTTTCGCTACCCGGTGCGTTCTCGCCAAATTCGCTCTCTGGAGACACCAACGCACGCAAGGCTTGCGACAAATGGGTAGCTCCGGCGGCTTTTTCCAGGTACAGGTCAGCACCGGCTTCCAGTGCCAAGTCTTCATAGTCAGTGGCTGGGGAAGCAGACAGCACTACCAGTGGTGTATTGGGATGGGCAGCACGTATTTCACGCACACCCGATACGCCGTGGGTGTCGGGTAATTTCAAGTCTAAGCAAATTAAATCAGGCGCACCATGGGTGAGGGTGTTTTGCGCAACTATACCAATACGGTCCATCTCAACGATGGTGGCATCACTTTTGAGACGCCGAAAAAGCATGACCACTGCTTCGCGCATCAGCGGGTGGTCATCAACTACAAAAATAAGCATAACGATGTACTACTGAAATTTTGACACTACGGATCTAATTTTATGAAACTATTAGTAATTAAGGCCAATAGCAGATCTTACATGGTACATGGTTTCTTGCGCCACTTTGCGTGCTCTGTTGCAGCCAGCGTCAATAATTTCCCGTACAACTTTTGGATTATCAACATAAGGTTGCGCTAATGCAAGCATAGGCTGTTGTTCTAACAAAATCGCGTCGCTGACGGACTTTTTACATTCTATGCAGCCAATTTGTGCCGTGGTGCAACCTAGGGTCACCCATTCTTTGCGCTGCTCGTTGGAGTAGATCAAATGAAACTGCCAAACCGGGCACTTAGCAGGGTCACCTTTGTCGGTCAGCTTTACCCGTGCAGGGTCGGTGGGCATAAGGCGTACTTTTTTCTCAATGCTGGCCGCATCTTCACGGATGGCGATACTGTTGCCGTAGCTTTTGCTCATTTTGCGGCCATCCAGGCCCGGCAGTTTGCTGGCGTTACTTAGCAGCACTTGTGGCTCTACCAGCACACTTTTGCCTTTACCGCTGACATGGGATGTAAGTAAAGCGCACTCATCTTCGGATAAGGCAGGAAATTTGGCCAAAAATTCAGGCAGCTTTTGCAAAACTGTATCGTCACCCAGCTCTTGGCGTTTTTTGGCCATGCTGTTTAAGTAGCGAGCGTCTTCTTTAGGCCAACTCGCTAGCAAGGCGGCCAGGCGCGCCGCATCATCATGGTTGCGCCCGTACAGATCGTTAAAGCGGCGGGCGGTTTCACGGGTTAGTTCAACGTGGCTGGCTTGGTCCTCGCCTACCGGCACATAGTTAGCCCGGTAAATCAAGATGTCGGCCGCTTGCAGCAGCGGGTAGCCCAAAAAGCCATAGGTGGACAAGTCTTTGTCTTTGAGCTGCAACTGCTGGTCTTTGTAAGTGGGTACGCGCTCTAGCCAGCTAATCGGGGTGCCCATGGCCAGCAAAGTGAACAGTTCGGCATGTTCAGGCAGGCGACTTTGTAAGAACAGGGTGCATTGCTCAGGGTCTAGGCCCGCGGCCAGCCAGTCAATTACCATTTCGTAAGCGTTTTGCTCAATAACTTCTCGGTTAGCGTAGTGGGTGGTCAGCGCGTGCCAGTCCGCCACAAAATAAAAGCACTCCATCTCCGACTGCAGGCGTACCCAGTTTTTCAGCGCCCCATGGTAGTGGCCTAGGTGCAGGGCACCTGTAGCACGCATGCCAGATAAAACACGTTCTTTCGTCACTGCCATGGGATTTACTTTATAAAAATGCTCAGCGGGGTCAGTACCAGCTCAATGAAGCCATAGGTCAGGGACATGAGGGGTTTCATCCATACGGTACTCAGGATACCCGCCACCACCAAGCCCATGACGACAAAAAACCCATAAGGCTCTACCCGGCTGACCAGTTCTGCTTGGCGGTAGGGCAGCAGGCCCACCAAAATGCGGCCACCGTCCAGCGGAGGCAGGGGGAACAGGTTAAAAACAAACATCACCACGTTCACCAGCATGCCTGCTTTGCACATTTCAATAAAAAAGCGCTCATCCACCTGCGCACCCAGCACCAGGTAAAACAATACGCCCCAGACCAGTGCCTGCAGCAAATTGACAGCAGGCCCGGCCAGTGCCACCCAAATCATATCGCGCTTGGGATTGCGCAGGTTGCCAAACTGCACGGGTACTGGCTTGGCATAGCCAAACAAAAAAGCCCCTCCGGTAGAAAAGTAGAGCAGCAAAGGCATGGCTATCGTGCCAATGGGATCAATGTGTTTGATGGGGTTTAACGTAATGCGGCCCAGAGAGTAGGCTGTGTTATCGCCAAAGTAGCGCGCTGCGTAGCCGTGGGCTGCTTCGTGCACTGTAATGGCAAACAGCACGGGCAAGGCGTAGATTAAAACGGTTTGAATGAGGTTTGAAAAGTCCATAGGCCTATTGTCTCAGACTCGCACGGTACTTCTAGCGTGCCAAGGGTATCTAAGTTGAACGCCTGCTTTACAAGCCTAGTCGGGCTAATTCTCCCCGGCCTTGGCGCAGGATTGCTACTGCTGCGCCGGTCAGGTCAATCACTGTGGTGGGCTCGCTGGCGCAGGCCCCTGCATCGATGATGGCGGCCAGCACGTGGCCCAGCTGTTGGCGAATATCTTGTGCATCATTCAAAGCCTGGGTTTCGCCGGGCACTATCAAGGTGGTGGCCAGCAGCGGCGCGCCATGCAGCGCCAGCAGTTCTTGCAAGGTGTGGTGGCCAGGCACGCGCAGCCCAATAGTTTGGCGCTTGGGGTGGCTAAGGCGGCGCGGTACCTCCTTGGTGGCTTCTAATATGAAGGTGTAAGGGCCAGGTGTGCCTGCTTTAATGAGGCGAAACTGCGCGTTGTCTACCTTGGCATAGGTGGCCAGCTCTTTCAGGTCAAGGCATAACAAGGTAAGGTGGTGTTTGTCGTCTACCCCGCGAATGCGGCGCAGTGCGTCCGCAGCGGTTTTGTCGTCTAAGTGGCAAGCAAGCGCATAGCTAGAGTCTGTAGGCACAGCCACAATGCCGCCTTGGCCCAGCAATGAAATCGCTTGTTTTAACAGGCGCGGTTGGGGGTTATCGGGGTGAACTTGAAAGTGCTGTGCCATAGGTAAATATGCTACACCAGTTGCGCCGAGGTGCTGCTGGCCTCTACATGCTGTTGACTACGTCCTTCGCGCACCGTGAGCCAAGCCCCAGCACCGCCGCACAGGGCGATGAGACCCATACCCAACAAAGACCAGCCATCAGGCACATAGCGAAATACCAGCCAGCCGCCCAGCAGCGCAAATGCGATTTGCGCATACTGGCAAGGCATGATGGTAGCGGGAGGCGCTTTTTGGAAGGCTTTAATCAGCAGCAAATGCCCCGCAGTAGAAGCTGCACCCATCAGTGCGAGCAATGCCCATAGCTGCCAGCCAGGCAGCCAAACCCACACAAAAGGCAGCGCCACACTGGCCAGAACCACGCCCACCAAGCCGGTGGACAGGTGCATGGTCAGTGGATCTTCAGTGCGCGCCACCAAAGGCGTAATCATGACCACGGCAGTGAACTCAGCCACTGGCATCACTTTGAGGCTGCTAAAGGCAAACGCTGTACCGCACACTAGCAGCAAACCGCGCAGCATGCGCAGGCCACGCTTTGGTGCCAGCCACGCTGCCGTAGCCACTGTTTGAAAGGCGTAGCGCAACCATAACGCCATCAAAATGGGTACAAATGCACTTACGTACTGAACTGTGGTGTCTAGCACTGAAAAACAGGCTACGGCCAGCAGGCTCAGCGCTATGCCGGTTAAAACTTGGCGTGACTACATCAGGCGGGGTTGGTTGCGGTTAAAGCTGTGCCAGACGGTTGTGCTGCGCAGAGGATGCGATCTTCAATCAGCTCCCAGACGGGGGTAAGGTGGCCGGGCAAAAAGGGCAATGCGCCCAGGTCAATACGGCTCTCGGTGGGGCTGTGAAAGTCGCTCCCGCGCGAGGCGGCCATGCCAAACTCTGTGGCAGTGTCGGCGTATTTGGCGTATTCGGCCACAGTGTGGCTGCCGGTGACTACCTCGGTGGCACGGCCACCATGGGCTTTAAATTCTGTAAACAGCGCGTACTCTTCATTGACCGTGAATTTGTAGCGGCCAGGGTGGGCTATTACGGCAACACCACCTGCATCGGTAATCCAGTGCACGGCATCGCGCAAGCTGGCCCAGCGGGTGGGTACGTAGCCGGGGTTGCCTTCGGTGAGGTATTTTCTGAACACTTCATGGGTTTCAAGGCAGACACCGGTTTCTACCAAAAATCGGGCAAAGTGCGTGCGCGAGATCAGCTCGGGGTTGCCCACATATTTGAGCGCGCCTTCGTAAGCGCCTTCAATGCCCACTTTGGCCAAACCGGCGGCCATTTCTTGCGCCCGTGCGCCGCGCCCGCCGCGCGTGGCCAGCAGGCCTGCGTGCATAGCGGTGTTGTCAATGTCAAAGCCCAGGCCGACGATATGCACGGTCTCGTGGGCAAAAGTGACCGATATTTCGGTGCCTGTCAGGTAGTGCAGGCCATGGGCGTGGGCTGCGGCCAGGGCGCGCTGTTGGCCTGCAATCTCGTCATGGTCGGTCAGGGCCCACAGTGCTACACCGTTGGCTTTGGCGCGCTGGGCAAGGGCTTCGGGGGTGAGGGTGCCGTCAGATACTACGCTGTGGCAGTGGAGGTCGGCATTCAAAATAGAGGGTAATTGCACATTTTGCATTTTACTTGGGCTCCAGTACCACAGACGGCTGCAATGGTATGGCGTGGCCGGTGTGCAAAGCTGTTTTCGGTGTTGGGATGATTACTATTAATTTAATAGCTACTCATGCAGCATTTCCTTGGGCGATAGGCTTAAAACGCTAAAAAACCTTGATTTGCATGGTTGGAACGGTGTTTTAAGGGTTGGGCTAGCCTTAGCGCTTTTGCGCAAGCACGGCCTGCGCTGCAAAAGACCAAGCCAAGCGCAGCAAAGCGTAAAATCGTTCCTATGGCAATAGCGCAATACCCCATCAACCTCACGCACCACTTCCTGATCGCCATGCCCTCTATGCAAGATGCCAGGTTTGCCAAGTCGGTGATCTACCTGTGCGAGCACACCGAGCACGGAGCGCTGGGGCTGGTGATTAACAAACCCAGCGATGTGAAATTGCCCTACCTGTTTGCCAAAGTAGACCTGCCCTTGCGCCGCACCGACCTGAGCGAGGCCCCTGTGTTTGACGGCGGTCCGGTGCATACCGAGCGCGGTTTTGTGCTGCACGAACAGCAAACCGCCCAAACCATTACCTTTGCCGACATGAAAGCTGTGCCGCTCACCCCCCATGACGGTAGCGACCCGGTGGTGGATGCCCAAGAGGTGCCGCTGACTTCTTTTTATGCATCCTCCATGGTGATACCCGGTGGGCTGGAAATGACCACTTCTAAAGACGTGCTGGAAGCCCTGTCTAGCGGGGTAGGGCCACGCCGGGTGTTGGTCTCGCTAGGCTACTCCTCCTGGGGCCAGGGCCAGCTGGAAAGTGAGCTGGCAGAAAACACTTGGTTGACCGTTGAGGCTAACACCGAGCTGATTTTTGACACCC
>JAYSRE010000071.1:0-12128 GCA_043721235.1 Polaromonas sp.
ATCCGTAAAACCATCCCCTGGCACCCCGGGCGCGGGCACAACTCCGTTGCCCCCAAAATCTACGGCCTGCAAACCGCCTTAGTCGTTGGCCCGCCCGGCGAAGAAATCCACACCGACGAATATGGCCGGGTGCGCGTGCAGTTCCACTGGGACAGGGTAGGCAGCTACGACCACAAGAGCTCAGCCTGGATAAGAGTGGCCACCGCCTGGAGCGGCCCCCACTTTGGCGCCACCAGCATCCCCCGGATAGGTAGCGAGGTGATTGTGCAGTTCCTGGACGGCAACCCCGACCGCCCCATCATCACCGCCATGGTGCCCAATGCGCACGCCATGCCGCCGTGGGAGCTGCCCGCCAACAAAACCCAAAGCGGCATCCTCAGCAGATCGACCCCTGGCGGCGCCTACAGCCAAGCCAACGCCCTCCGCTTTGAGGACAAGGCAGGCCAAGAGCAGCTGTGGCTACACGCTGAGAAAGACCAGCTGACCGAGGTAGAGAACGACGAGAAAAAGTGGGTTGGCCGCGACCGAGTCAAAGACGTTGACCGGGATGAGACCAACCACATCAAACGCGACCGCACCGAGACAGTCGACCACGACGAGACCATCACCGTCAAAAACGACCGCACGGAGAGAGTCGACCATAACGAAAAGGTGAGCATTGGTGATAACCGCAACGAGGATGTGGGCAAGGATGAGACCATCTCCATCGGCAAGAACCGCAGCGAGACGGTGGGGGATAACGAGACCATCAAGATTGGCAGCAACCGCAGCAAAACGGTAGGCAGCAACGAGAAAGACAGCATCGGTAAAAACTGGTCCATCAAAGTGGGCAAGTTCAAGACCGAGACGATTGCCATGGCCGCCATGCAAAACATTGGCCTGGCCAAGATGGTCAACATTGGCGGGGCTTACAACACCAACGTAGGTTTAGCCCGCATGGACATCGTGGGCCTGAGCTGGAGCCAAAAGGTAGGCAAAAGCTACAGCATCACCGCCGGCGATGAGGTGTCCATCACCGTGGGCAAGTCCAGCTTGGTGATGAAGGCTGATGGCAGCGTATCCATCAACGGCGTGAAGTTCAACTTTGAAGCCAGTGGCCCCGTGCAGATATCGGGCAAAGACGTGGACGTGAACTGAGTACCCACGTACCGATCACCCACGTAGCGATGATTTCAATGCCTGCCTGTTCTGTAACCCAACCTCCACATGGACTTCGTTAACCACACCCCGTTCCCAGCGCTGGCCTTTGAAGGCATCGATCCACACGATCAGGCCTTTCATGTGATTGCGCTGCGCCAAACGCTCTCGTTTGCCAGCGGCAAGCTGGAGTACGCCGACGCGCAAGAGCCACTGTGCGAGCAAGACGCTTACTTTGGGGTCATGAACGAGTCCAGCCTGCGCCAAGAAAGCGACCTGTGCCAGTACAAACCCCAGTGCGACGTGATTGTGAACGCAAATGCCTACGCGCCCCAAGGCAAAGCCAGCCAGCGCTGGCAAGTACGCCTGCAAGTGCAGCGGCCCGCCACCGCCGCACCGCTACCCGCGCAGCCCACGGGCCTGAACCCCTTCATGCAAGCGGGCCACCAAGAGCTTGCCGCGTGGCGCGCCCAGCTAGCGCACGCCCAGAGCCACCCCATCCCAGGCGCCAGCCTGATCGACAAAACCTTAAGCGTCACCGGCCCACGCGCGTTCAAAAAGCGCTGGTGGCCTATCCCCTGGATCACCACCGCCGTGCAGTGGTGCAGCCTGGGCCTGGTGCGCATCAGCCCCTGGCGGCTGACCGCGCCGCAAGCCACCACCCAGGTCAGCCTGAACGCTGAGAACGCCTTTGGTGGCCAAAGCCGTATCAACGCAGGTGATAAAACAAACAACCAAGGCGCCCGCCGCGTCCCCAAAAAGCACCGCCTCACGCCCGCCCAGCAGGCCAGCCACCCCAGCGCAGACCAGCAAGCAAGCGAACGCGCAGTAGCCCACAGCGCCTGCCAGGCCAACCCGGTAGGCACCGGCTTTGCTAACCAGTGGTACGTCAAAGCGGCCAAAGTAGGGCAGATCAAAGCCCCGCAAATTGAGCACCCGGCCCGCCCCATCACGCTAGCCCACTTCAAGCAGGGCCTGCGCGGCAAGCTGAGTGCAACGCTAGCCAGCCAGCTGGTAGCGGGCCTGGACGTGCGCCCCAAAGGCCACCCCCAGCGCAGAGCACTGGGCGGCACGATCGACCAAGCCTTCATTGATGGCACAGACTGGTTGCCAGCAGACTTTGACTTTGCCGTGTGGAACGCCGCGCAGCCCGACCAGCAAACCGATTTCCTAAAAAACAACGAAACCATCACGTTAACCAACCTGTGCGTGCCAGGCACGCCAGGGGCCAGTGTGGATGCGCGGGGGCATACGCAGCTCAAATTGACGCTGCTAGGCCACCAGGCCACAGTGCTCATGCGCATGCACAACGGCACCATGTTCTTTCACCCTTTGAGAGTTGACACGGTGATCGTTGAGCCAGAAACCCACGGTGTCACCATCGTCTGGCGCACAGCCATAGCCAAAGACCCCAACATACGGGCCATGAATCTACGCCTGCACACAGAGTTTGAGCAAGAGTTTAGCCAAATGATGTTCCAAGCCGCGCAGGAGCAGCAACCCCTGGCCGCCCATTTAAAACAACTGGACAAAGACAAAGCGTTTGAAGAGGTGGCGCATGGGTAAGATCGGCGCACGCCAAGAGGGCAGCTTTAAAGCGGTATCGACCGCCCCATCGTTTAACAAAACCCCGGTGGGCAACAGCACCCCGCCTCTGCCATACCCCACCACACAAGACCTGGGCAACAGCGTAAGCCCCGCCAACAGCGTGCGCTTTAACGGCAGTCCAGCCTATGTCATTGACAAAACAACCCAACCCGCAGGCACAGGCGACGGCCCTGGCACCGCCAAAGGTATCCGCTCGGGCACCGTGACGGGCCAGGTCAAGCCCACGGGCGCGGCCAGCCATTTCAGGGCTGAAAAACACTACGTGGTGCAGCAGGGCGATACCAACACCATGAACGGGGGCAACAACCCCGGCATCTACATCACCACCCAAGTGCCCAGTGTGGGCGCAGGCGGTGCCCAAGCCAGCGTAGATGCGGGGGCTGCCAGCCCGCCCGTGATGCCAGAGACATCAGCCGAGAACGCGTTTCTAGCAGGGCAGGGAGATGCCTTGGCAGCCTCCATGGGCGCCGATATCAACACCGGTAAATTGCTGGTGATCGGTGCCATTGCAGCACAAGCAGGTATCACTATGGCGCCTTGCCTTGGCTTTACGCCCGGAAAGAAGGGGTAGAGTATGGCCGTAGTCCTCTACCCGATTGGCGTGGCGATAGCCGAAGGTGCTACGGCATTGTGGGCTTTGATCGTAGCCAACGCAGTGCCTATTGCCGCTGGGGCAGCGACGGCGGGCGGAGCTGTAGTGCTCAATGAGGCATTGAAAGATAAGGCTGCACCTGCAACGGGTACCACCACGATTGTGGGAACGAAGAAGTTGAACTGCGGTGACAATGGCAATTACGATGACATGCTGAAGAAAGATGGCGACAACAAGCTGGATCGGGATCATGTGCCTTCCAAGGCGGCTTTGAAAGAAGCTGCGAGAAAACTTATAGAAAATGCCGAAATCATACTGACTGCGGCCCAAGACGCGGCCCTTTTTGGCAAAGGTTCAAACCCCGGAGCTATTGCAGGCAAAGGTAAAACTATAGCGATTCCCAAGAAGGATCACCAACAAAATAGCCGTACATACGCAGGTCGCAATAATCCAGATAAAGTTAAAGGTGACTCAAAAGATTTGCAACAAGCAGCCAAAGATGACACTAAAACTATCGAAGATGCTGAAGGCAAGGAGATGGATGATGAGTGCCTAGGAAAATACAAAAAAGCTGCAGACGAAATTCGTAAAAAAACACATAAAGAATATGTGAAAGAGTTAACGGATCTGATCAACGACGTGATTAAAAATGTTAAATAAATGAGAATTTAAAATGAAAATTGTAGATGTAGTTAAATTTTTCGGCTATCCACCGCAAAACAAAGAATTTGATATTTATTTGAATTCTTATGAAGCACCTCAGCGGCCAATTTTTGTAGAAAACCCTACTGAAAGAATTAATAATCATAAAACGGGAATATCGTTAATTTTCCGTGCAAAAAATGGGTACATTGAAAATTGGGGGCTGCCAAAAGAGAGCGGGGAAATGATCTTTTTTGAGATTCAGGTTTACAGCGAAAACAACGACAGCGACTTTAAAAAATTTGCAGGAGAGTTGCCGTTCAATTTGACGTTTCAGAGCACCTTAAGTGATGTCACGTCGGCACTCGGCCCATCAACTGTAGACCATCCTTCGGGTCCCGATAACAGAGTACATGTTTGGTACAACCTTGAAGGCATTACTTATGGCATGTGTTTTTTGCCAAAAGATACAGGAATTTCTTTTGTAAGCATAAAAAAGGCGGCACTTCGCGCACCCGTAAAGCTTGGCTCCTGAAGAGGTTAATTGTGAAGATCGAAAAGGCAACAGAATACTTTGACTGCGCGAGCGAACACGAAGAATTTGATAACCACTTAAAAAATTGCGCGTTCCCGAACGACCGGTATTGATGGGGAATCCCATGGAGTGGGTCAGCAGAAAAGACGAAGGATATATTTTTATGCTCGCCAGATAGCTGCTTTGTTTGGTAAAAATAGCAATCTTGGAACTATTGCGGGTAAAGGCAAAACTATAGCGATTCCCAAAAAAGATCATCAACAAAACAGCCGCACATATGCGGGGCGTAATAATCCAGACAAAGTCAAAGGTGACTCAAAAGATTTGCAACAAGCAGCCAAAGATGACACTAAAACCATCGAGGACGCTGAAGGTAAAGAGATGGATGATGAGTGCTTAGGAAAGTATAAAAAAGCAGCTGAAGAGATCCGTAAAAAGACACATAAAGAATACGTGAAAGAGCTGACAGATTTAATCAAAGACGTTATGAAAAACGTCAAATAACTCTACATAAAACTCCACATCAAAAAAGGTACCAAATTATGAAAATTGAAGAAGCATCACATTATTTCGGTTGTGTCAGTGAACATATAGAGTTTGATGCCTACCTTAAATCATTGAGTATTCCTGAAAGGCCCGTATTTATAGAAAATCCTATGGAGTGGGTTAGTAAAAAAGACGAAGGCTATATTTTCATGTTTACAGCACGCCCAGGTTTTGAAAAAAATGTTGGACTAGCTAGGGGCGAAGGAAATATGGTTTTTAACGGGATACGGCTTCATGCAAAAAATAATACCGACAATTTTTTTGAGTACGGGCTTCCTTTGCCTTTGAATTTATCGTTCAATCAAAAAGTAGATGAAGTTAAAAATATTTTAGGGACGCCATCTATGGACGACGAAGCCCCCGAGGACGAAAATAGGCTGTGTATTTGGCGGAAGATTTCAATGGACAAAATCGATGTACAACTAAGTATCGTTTTTTTACCGAAAAATGGGGGTATCAGTTTCATGACAATTAAACCTGTTGAGGGGCGCTTTCAATGATCAAGAAAATAGGAGATCAAGTTAAATGGCGGTAGTATTTCGCAATGCAAATTCATAAATATGATGTCCGACATGCAGCCCACTACAGACCTTTTCATCCAGCACCTAGGAAAACCTTTAGACAGCGTGGACAAAGCTGTCTTCGCGCACGCCTACGCCCCCGATTTTTCCCTGCCTGACCATTCCCCGATCGGCGGCATATTCTTCAAAAAGCTAGGCTTCTCCATCACCTTTTGCCCACCTGATTTTTACCACTGCAACCCCATGCTGGCGAATCAGCCGGCAATTCTGACCAATGTGCAGATGTATTCAGGCGACGAAGACTACGACCATGCCCGCTACCCGCATGCCTTGCCCCACGGCATTGCCTTTACCGACAACCGCGATGCCTTGCTAGCCAAGCTAGGCCCAGCTAAATGGTCATTCCCGTTTGTTGCCCCGTTCAAACTAGAGCGCTGGGATTTTGCAGACCACTGGCTCAACGTAGAGTACGCAGCCAACGGCACAGGGCTGCGCATGATCCAAATTGGCCTGCAACCTAACGCCCCAGTAATTTCTGTGCTCCCCAAAATACTACAGCCCGATATCAGCACCTTGCAGCAGCTGTTCGAGCAGCCCTGGCAACAGGTAGCGCAACACCCCAGCTTGCAAGGCGCTGACTTCTCAGACCTCAAAGCCGCACCAGCGGGCGACCCAGGGTCGCATGAGGTAGATGAACTCAAAACACTGGGTGTGGAGCTGTACTTTCGACCTTCCGCCAAAGCCAATGAAACTGGCCACATCCTTACCGGCGCACGCTATATCCGCAAAGGTGTGTATTTCTCGGTTGGCTTTGATGGTGAGCTACCCCAAGGACTCCAGTTCAGCGATCGTCCTGAGGACGTGCTGCGCAAAGTAGGCAGTTACCCCGTAACAGGCAAAGCCGACGTGCTAACCGGCTATTTTGTGTGGAAACTGCCAGAGTACATGCTGCACGTAGGCTTTAGCGTGATGGAGCAGCGCGTGAACCGTATCCGCGTGGCAGCGCACCCTTACTATTCTGCAGAGATTTTAGAGTCACCTAAGCTGGCTGCGCCAGCGTGATGCTAAGTGAAGCGGTTTGAATCGGTATTTAATCAGCCTACCGCCCAAGGAAATGCTGCACAAGTAGCTATATAATTAGTAGCAAATGGGTTGTATTGAAGAATTCGACCCCCCTATGCCAACCCACCGCCTTGCACCCGCTGATTCGCCATGAACGCCCACACTGAAAAACTCACTCTGCAAGGGCGCGCGGGTGCCATCGAGGCGCTGCGTGACGCGCCTGAGACGCTCTATTCCCAGACACGCGGCCTGGCCATCATCACCCACCCGCACCCGCTGTTTGGCGGCACTATGGACAACAAAGTGGTGCAAACGCTGGCCCGCGCTTTCACGGCAGCGGGCTATACCGCGCTGCGTTTTAACTTTCGCGGTGTGGGGCGCAGCGCAGGTGCGTATGGCGAGGGCCTTGCCGAGGCGGGTGACCTGCGCACTGTGCTAGAGCAAAGCTGCGCGCCAGGCACACCGGTGTGCCTGGCCGGGTTTTCGTTTGGTACTTTTGTGGCGTCCCAGGTGCTGGACTTTGCCGCACAGCGCAACCTGCTGGAAAAAATTATTTTCATTGGCACCCCAGCCTCGCGCTTTAGCATTGCCACCATCGACCCTGCGCTGCACCAGCGTACCCTGGTGGTGCACGGTGAGCAAGACGACACTGTGCCGCTGGCCAGCGTGATGGACTGGGCGCGCCCCCAGCTACTGCCCGTTACGGTTATCCCCGCGGGCGGGCACTTCTTTCACGGACAATTGCCACTGCTTAAGTCCTTGGTGCTGCGCCATGTGCTGGCAGCGCAGGGGGATGTGCACAAGGATGTGCAAGGCAATAGGTAGGCCCTGCGTGGGCACTTTGCCGCATTGCGCTGCAGCTGCGGTGTGGGTAGATGCACTGGGTACTTTGACTGTTTTAAATTTTCTTGTTTAGTTTTTACCATTAGCTTTATGTTTACTCTGTCTCTTTTCTCGTCAGCCTTGAGCCGCAGTGCCGTGGGCGTAGGCTTTGCTGCGGTATGCCTTTGCCCCGCTTGGGCACAAAAACCTGCCACCTCCACCTCCACCGCGCCGCCAGCGCAGGCTGCGCCCGCCGCCATCACCGGTGCGCCTGCTGCAGGCGCAGGCTTGGCTGTGGGCGCTGGCATGACCTTGCCACAACCGCCCGAGGTGGCCGCACGGGCGTATTTGCTGATCGACCTGACTGCCAACCAAACCCTGGCCGCCAAAGACGCCGACAGCCCAGTGGAGCCTGCATCGCTGACCAAGCTGATGACCGCTTACCTGGTGTTTGACGCCCTGCGCGCCAAAAAGATCGACCTGCAGCAAACCCTGAGCGTGAGCGAGCGGGCCTGGAAAATGCCCGGCTCGCGCATGTTTATCGACCCCAAAATGCAGGTCAAGGTGGAAGACCTTATCAAAGGCATGGTGGTGCAGTCGGGCAACGATGCCACCGTGGCCTTGGCCGAGGGCGTGGCGGGCACTGTAGAGCGTTTTGTGCAGCTGATGAACACGCAAGCCAAAGCCATGGGCATGCAAAACACCAGCTACAAAAACCCTGAAGGCCTGACCGAGGCGGGCCACACTACCAGCGCGCGCGACCTGGGTATTTTGGCCACCCGCATGCTGCGCGAGTTTCCAGAGTACACGCCGTATTACGCGATTAAAAAATACCGCCTAGAAGGCTCGCCGGTGGCCAACGATACCAACCGCAACCTGCTGCTGTTTCGCGACCCCACAGTGGACGGCCTGAAAACCGGCCACACCGAGGCCGCTGGCTACTGCCTGATCGCCACCGCCAAGCGCGATGTGGCTAATGTGGGCCAGCGCCGCTTGCTGAGCATTGTGCTGGGCACAGCCAACGAAAATGCCCGTGCCAACGAGAGCCAAAAGCTGCTTAACTGGGGCTACACCGCGTTTGAAGCGGTCAAGCTGTTTGACGCAGGCCAGGCGGCGGCCACCCCCAAAGTATGGAAGGGCCAAGAGTCCCTGGTCAAGCTGGGCAACATGGCTGCCATGGTGGTGGCAGTGCCCGCAGGCAGCGCCAGCAAAATGACCACCCAGGTAGAGAAGCCCGACCCGCTGGTGGCCCCCATTGCCAAGGGCCAGAGCATCGGCAGCTTAAAAGTCAGCATTGCGGGCCAGGTGTTTACCCAAGTGCCCTTGGTGGCGTTAGAGCCGGTGCTGGAGGCGGGCTGGTTTGGACGCACATGGGATGCGCTGCGGTTGTGGATTAAGTAGTTTGGTGGCTGTGCTTACTGCTAAAATAATAGCTGCTTATTCAGCATTTCCTTGGGCGACAGGGCTAAAACGCTTTAAATACACCTTGGCCCCTCTACAGCACCACCTTCACCATCGGGTGCGTGCTCAACGTGCGGTAAATTTCGTCTAACTGCGCGCGTGAAGTGGCGGTGATGGTGAGCGTGACACCCAGGTATTTGCCGCCACTGCTCTCGCGCAGCTCCACCGTGCTGGCATCGAACGTGGGGTCGAACTGGCGGGCAATATGGGTCAGGGCGCTGACCATGCCGTCTACTTTGAGGCCCATCACTTTGATGGGAAACTGGGACGGGTATTCGATCAGGGATTGTTCAGGTGGAATGTCCATGGTGGGTAGGTGTAAAACGGGCAGGGTAATTGGGGCAAGGCAAGTGAGGCAAGGCAGGGCTGTGCAGTCCTAAGCCATTTTGGCCGCTTGGTACGCAGCGTACAGGGCTTGGTAGACGGGGCCGGGCAGGCCGGTGCCTACTGTGCGCTTGTCCAGGGTGGTGACGGCCAGCACTTCTTTGGTGGCTGACGAGAGCATCAGCTCGTCGCAGCTGAGCACTTCCTCGCGGGTAATTGGCCGCAAGCTAAAGCCGATGCCTTGTGCTGCGCACAACTCTTGTATCAGCCCATAGCGAATACCTTCTAGCACCAGGTTGTCTTTGGGCGGGCCGATGACCCCGCCATTTTTTACCACCCACACGTTGCTGGCAGCGGCTTCGCTGAGCAGGCCGCCGCGAAACATGATGGTCTCTGCCGCGCCTGCGTCAAAGCTCAGTTGCCGCGCCATCACCGAGCCGAGCAGGCTGGTGGATTTGATGTGAGCTTTTTGCCAGCGAAAGTCTTCATGCGTTATGCAGGCCACGCCCTGGGCCCTGGCCGCTGCGCTGGCCGGGGTGAGCGGATTGCACATGGCAAATACCGTGGGGGTGATGTGCTGTGGCATCACATGGTCGCGCACAGCCACGCCGCGGGTGACTTGCAAGTAGACCAGTAGATCGGCCGTTACGGGTTCGTTTTTAGTGCTGTTTAGCCCTGTCGCCCAAGGAAATGCTGCACAAGCAGCTATTAAATCAGTAGCTATTTGGTGCCATGCGGCGTGCGAATGGGGATTGGCAATGCGCATTTCAGCCAGCGACCGGTCCAGCCGCGCCATGTGCTGGTCAAACCGAAATGCCCGCCCGGCGTACACCGGCAGCACCTCGTACACGCCATCGCCAAAAATAAAACCACGGTCAAGCACACTGACCTTGGCCTCGTTTAGCGGGGTGAATGCGCCATTGAGATAGCAGGGGTGGCTGGGCAGGTCGGTTGGGGCGGCAAAAGTCATACGCAGATTGTAGGCAATGCGCCGTGCAGGTACAGCCCGCCTCGCTGTGTGCCGGGGCACGAAGGCTTCAGGCGCAGCATTACCGGCCGCGCCGTTTTACCCACACGCGCAGCCGCCACACCAGCTTGGTCAGCACATAGCCCGCGGCCGCGCCACCCACGGCAAAGATGCCCATGCCCAAAATAGCAGGCCAGCCAAATGCGGTTACCCATCCCAGCAAGCCCGCGCCCTGCGCCAGGGGCACCGGCGGTGGTGCGTCAAGCACCAAGCTGCCCAGCTGGTAGGCCAGCCACAGCCAAAACCCAATGGTCAGCGGGTTGGTAACCAGCGTGATGCCAGCGGCTACTGCAATATTGCCGCGCCACCACACGCAGTGCGCCGCAGCGGCCACCACCTGGCCAAACGGAATCACAAAAGCCCAAAAGATGCCAATCGCCAAACCGCGCGCCACCGCTTCATGCTGCAGCCGCCACAAGCGCGGGTCTAGCAAGCGTTGGGCCATGGGTTTGAGCCAAGGGTGCGCGCCCAGTACTTCGCGCGTTGGGATGGAGGCCTTGATTTTGTCGGTCCAATGCGGCTTGCTTGGTGCACTGGCTGGTGCATTAGCCAGTGGATTAGCGTGTGAATTAACTTGCGCTTTGGCTGGCGTTGCCCGCGTGGTTTTGCGCGCTGTCATGGTGCTGCCCTGCGGGGGAAGCGGCGTGTCTCGCCAATGGCCAACACCGAAAAATCAGCGTCTTGCAAGCCTGCAGCCTTGCGCGCCGCCGCCAGGTCTTTGGGCGGCTGGTCCAGCGGCTCGTCGGTTAACTCAAACGTGCCCCAGTGCACGCCCACGCTGCGCTTGGCTTGCAGGTCTTTGTGTATTTGTACGGCCTCAGCCGGGTTGACGTGCTGGTCCTTCATAAACCAGCGCGGCTCGTAGGCACCCACCGCAATCAGCGCCATGTCAAAACCGCCGCCAAGGGCTGCGCTTTGCCGGCCAGCAAAGCGTTTTTGGGTGTCTATGAAATCAGCGCTGTAGCCCGTGTCGCCGCTAAAGTACCAGTGCGCGTCAGCCCCCAAAACAGCCCAGCCGCCCCACAAGGTTTGGCTGCGGTCGCCTGTACTGCGGGCAGACCAGTGCTGCACCGGGGTAAAGTTAAATTCCACTCCTTGCACCTGTGTGCTGTCCCACCAGTCTAGCTCTTGCACGGTGGTGATGCCCAGCTTGGCAAACCAGTCTTTTACGCCCAGCGGCACCAGAAACAGCGGCGCACCACCGGTTTGCTGGGCTAGGGCAATTACTGAATTTGTATCCAAATGGTCGTAGTGGTTGTGCGAGATCAGTACCACGTCAATGCGCGGCAAGTCTGCCAGCGCCAGCCCCGGCGGCTGGGCCCGCTTGGGCCCGGCAAACTGCACCGGCGAGGCACGCTGGGAAAAAACCGGGTCGGTCAGCACATTCAGCCCGCCCGCCTGTACCAGCATGGTGGCGTGGCCCACCCAGGTGATGGCAGGTTGCATGGCTGGGGCGGCGGCGCCTTGTGCGTTGGCCGCTGCAGGTGATGGTGCGGCTGCTTTGGCGTTGCTTTGAATGAACACCACATTGGCGGCCACTTGCGGCGTGGGCACCAGGGCTGCCTTGGGAAGGCCACCACGCAGGCGCTCGAGTTGCCATTTATAAAACGCCGCCCCACCCTGGGTTACAGCGTCTAGGTAGTTGTTTTTAAATCCCTCGGGCGTATGGTGGGGCTTGGTGCTGTTGTAGTAAGGGTTCACGTGGGTGGCGCATCCGGCAACGGTAGTAAGGGCAATCAGGGCTAGACACAGGCGGCCATCTCAAATCCCAAGTGCAACACCCCTGAATTAAACCCAGTAAGGTACGCACATGAAACCACAACCCTGTTATCAACAACTCACTTACCAAGA
>JAYSRE010000072.1:0-12063 GCA_043721235.1 Polaromonas sp.
TTTTATAACGCGCATTGCGTATTTTTAAATCGCCAAAACGCGTAAACATGTGGCCGTTGCGCGCATTGCGGGTGGGCATCACGCAGTCAAACATGTCAATGCCATTTTGCACCCCGGTAATCAAGTCTTCTGGCGTACCCACGCCCATCAGGTAGTGCGGTTTGTCGGCGGGCAGCTTGGGGCCAATATGGCTTAGTACGCGCACCATGTCTTCTTTGGGCTCGCCCACACTCAAACCGCCTACGGCAATGCCGGGGAAGTTCAAATCTTCCAGCCCAGCCAAAGATTCGTCGCGCAGGCCCTCGTGCATGCCGCCTTGCACGATGCCAAACAGCGCATTGGGGTTGGCCAGCCGGGCAAACTCGGCTTGGCAGCGCTGGGCCCAGTGCAGGGAGAGCGCCATCGACACCATGGCCTCGCGTTCGGTGGTGCGCACGCCTTGGGTTTCATAGGGTGTGCATTCGTCAAACTGCATCACGATATCGCTGTTAAGCAGCGACTGAATTTGCATGCTGATCTCGGGCGTGAGAAACAGTTTGTCGCCGTTAACAGGCGAGGCAAAGCGCACACCTTCTTCGCTGATTTTGCGCATCTCGCCCAGCGACCAGACCTGAAAGCCGCCGCTGTCGGTCAAAATAGGCTTGTGCCAGTTTTCAAACTGGTGCAGGCCACCAAACTGGCGCATCACGTCTTCGCCAGGGCGCATCCACAAATGAAAGGTGTTGCCCAAAATAATTTGTGCGCCCATGTCGTGCAAGCTGCTGGGCATCACGCCCTTGACCGTACCGTAGGTGCCTACCGGCATGAAAATGGGCGTTTCTACTACGCCATGGTTCAGCGTAAGCCGCCCTCGGCGGGCGTGGCTGCCTGCGTAGTTACCCAAAGCGCTACCCTCTGGGGCGATGGTGGCAGGGTCGGTTTTTAAAAGTTCAAATTTCAGCATAAAAACTCAATGGGCCCCTGTGTTGGCGAAAAACTTCACCCCAGGGCGACCTTCAAAATGGGCATCTTGCGACCACACAGTGGCCAGGTGTTCTTGGGCCGTGGCGTAAATCAGGCTGTCGGCCATGGCCATGTCAATATGTGCAGCAGCCAGCGCAATGGCCAGATCAGCTTCTACCAACTGGCCTTGGCGCATCAGGCCTACCGCCTCGCGGGCAACGCCATCGCTTAGCTCACGGCGTAATTTTTTATACACCTCATACACCGTGATCATCGGCACGATCAGTTGCGCGGGCTGTGCTATGGCGGGGGCATACCAGTCCGCACGCTCAGTGTCCATAAAGTATTCAAGCCAACAAGAACTGTCCAGCGTAACCAGCGCACTGCGCTGGGCTTGGGCGGTGGGGTCAGGTGTAGCTTTTTTCATGCAAAGCGCTCTGCATCGTCTGCAATATGGCTGTCTTTCAGGTCACGCGCTATGCCCCGGTAGGCCGCAGGGAGTTTGACTTCAAGCAGGCGCAGCCCGTCACCAAAATCGACCCAGGCCATTTTTTGCCCCGCCACAATGTGCCTGCGCTCGCGCAGCGACAGCGGGATAACGACTTGGAATTTAGAGGAGACTGTAATTTCTTCAGTTTTCATATCGATAATTATATCGTTTAACGATTAGTCTGTCGATGTGCTTTCCTGGCATGTGCTGTCCTGCAGTGCGCTCTGGTGCAGCAACATGCTGTCCCCGTAACTAAAAAACCGGTATTTCTGCGCAATCGCATGCTGGTACAGGGCCATGGTGTGCTCGTAGCCTGCAAAAGCGCTGACCAGCATCATCAAGGTGCTTTGGGGCAAATGAAAGTTGGTGATCAAGGCATCGACCACTTTGAAAGCAAAACCTGGGGTGATGAAAATGTTGGTGTCGCCGCTGGTCTGGCCTGTTTGGGCCCAGGTCTCTAGTGTACGCACGGTGGTGGTGCCTACCGCTACCACGCGCCCGCCGCGTGCTTTGCAGTCGGCGATGGCTTGCAGTGTGGCGCTGGGCAGGGCGTAGCGTTCAAAATGCATCACGTGGTCGGCAATGCGCGCGGCCTTGACGGGCTGAAAGGTGCCTGCGCCTACGTGCAGGGTGACGCTGGCGCGCTGCACGCCCTGTGCTGCCAGCTGGTCTAGCAAGGCTTGGTCAAAATGCAGCGCAGCTGTGGGCGCGGCCACTGCGCCGGGGTGCTTGGCAAACACGGTTTGGTAGCGCTGTGCGTCCAGCGCCTCGGCCTGTGCGTCTGCGGGGCTGGGCGTGCCGCTTTGCTGGCGCGTGATGTACGGCGGCAGGGGTATGTGGCCGTGCTGGGCCATCATGGCGTAGGGCTCGGCAGACAGCGTAAAGCGGTACAGCGGGCCCTCGGCAGCGGGCCACCGGCCGGTCAGCAGGGCAGTAAATCCGCCCGCCATGTGCAGCGTGTCGCCTACACGCGGCTTTTTGCTGACCTTCATGTGGGCCACCACGTCGCAGCCATCCAGCACGCGCTCTATCAGCAGTTCCAGCTTGCCGCCGGTGGATTTTTCGCCAAACAGGCGGGCTTTGACCACTTGGGTATCGTTAAACACCAGCAGGTCGCGCGCGGTAAGCAGCGAGGCCAGGTCGCTGAAAACACGGTCTATGGGCTGCGCCGCAGTGCCGTCAAGCAGGCGGGAGGCGGTGCGCTGCACCGCAGGCTGCTGGGCAATCAGTTCAGTGGGTAATTGGTAGTCAAAATCACTGGTAGCCCAAGGAAATTCTGAAGGAATAGCTATTGTATTCATAGTGCTTGAGGAGGGGACACATCCGTACCAAGGTTTAAAAAAGAAGAAAAATGGGCAGGCGGTGAAACCGCAGGCACAATTATCCCATGCCCCGCACAGCCCAACCTTCCGCTACCACTGCCGACACTGACAAAGTAGCCTCGGCGGTAGCAGCAGCCAAAAGCCCCCCAAAGACGCTAGCGCAAAAAGCGCTGGAAAAACTGGGTTTGCAGCGCCCCATCGACTTGGCGCTGCACATCCCCCTGCGCTACGAAGACGAAACCCGCATTGTGAAGCTGGCTGATGCGCGGGACGGCGACTTGGCGCAGATCGAGGGTGAGGTGACTGGCTGCGAAGTGGTTATTCGGGGCCGCCGCCAGCTGGTGGTCATGCTGGAAGACGGCACCGGCGTGTGCAGCCTGCGGTTTCTCAACTTTTACCCGTCGCAGCAAAAGCAGCTGGCTGTGGGCCAGCGCATTCGGGCACGCGGAGAGCTGCGCGGCGGCATGTTTGGCTGGGGCATGCTGCACCCGGCCTGCAAATCCGCCAGCAGCGCACTGCCTGCGGCCCTGACACCCGTGTACTCCACGGTGGCTGGCTTGCCCCAGCCCACCCTGCGCCGCGCGGTGCACAGCGGCTTGGCGTATGCCGCCCAGAGTGGCGCACTGGATGAAACCCTGCCTGCCCAATTTATCAGCAAAATAGGCCTTAGTCCCAAGGAAAATCTACATAGTTCGCTATTATTTTTGCACTACCCGTCGCCCGACGTGTCTATTTCTCAGCTTGAAGACCGCAGCCACCCGGCCTGGCAGCGGCTTAAACTGGAAGAGCTGCTGGCCCAGCAACTGTCCCAGTTAGAGTCCAAACGCGCGCGCGATGCCCTGCGCGCGCCCGTGCTGCCGCCCAAGCATGGCGGCCTGCACGACCAGCTGCTGGCCCTCATCCCGTTTAAGCTCACCGCTGCCCAGCAGCGCGTGAGTGCAGAGGTGGCCCACGGCATTGCCCAGAGTGTGCCCATGCACCGCCTGCTCCAAGGCGACGTAGGCTCAGGCAAAACCGTGGTGGCCGCGCTGGCTGCAGCGGTGTGCATGGACGCCGGCTACCAGTGCGCGCTGATGGCCCCCACCGAGATTTTGGCCGAACAGCACTTTCGCAAACTCATTGGCTGGCTGGAACCCCTGGGCATTCAGGTAGCTTGGCTGACCGGCAGCCAAAAAGCCAAAGAACGCCGCGCCATGCTGGCCCTGATAGAGAGCGGCGCAGCCGGCCTGGTGGTGGGCACCCACGCGGTGATCCAAGACAAAGTGCAGTTTCATAACCTGGCGCTGGCCATCATCGACGAGCAGCACCGCTTTGGCGTCAAGCAGCGGCTGGCCCTGCGCGAGAAGATGAACCACCCGGCTGTCGCAGCGCCTGCAAAGCCAATTTTAAAGCCAAATAAGCCTATCGCCCAAGGAAATGCTGGTCGAGCAGCTATTGTAAACATAGCACATCAAAATCCCCTGTGCGAACCCCACCTGCTGATGATGACGGCCACGCCCATTCCGCGCACGCTGGCCATGAGCTACTACGCCGACCTGGACGTCTCCACCATCGACGAGCTGCCCCCTGGCCGCACGCCCATCGTCACCAAAGTCATCAGCGATGCACGGCGGGACGAAGTCATCCAGCGCGTCCGCGCCCAGCTGGGCGCAGGCCGCCAGGTCTATTGGGTGTGCCCGCTGATCGAAGAGTCAGAAATGATCGACCTGACCAATGCCACCGAAACCCATGCCGAGCTCAGCGCCGCCCTGCACGGCACGCTGCTGCAGCACAGCGCCCCACTGGTCGTTGGCCTGCTGCATTCGCGCATGCCCCCGGCCGACAAAAAAGCCGTCATGGCCCAGTTCACCCGTGGCCATATGCAGGTGCTGGTCAGCACCACCGTGATAGAGGTGGGTGTAGACGTGCCCAACGCCTCGCTCATGGTGATAGAACACGCCGAACGCTTTGGCCTGTCCCAGCTGCACCAGCTGCGTGGCCGGGTAGGGCGCGGCGCGGCAGCGTCAGCCTGCGTGCTGATGTACGCCACCGGCGAAAGCGGCAAGCTGGGCGAAACCGCACGCGCCCGCCTCAAAGCCATGCTGCAGACCAACGACGGCTTCGAGATTGCCCGCCAAGACCTGGAAATTCGCGGCCCCGGCGAATTTCTAGGCGCCCGCCAGTCCGGCGCTGCCCTGCTGCGCTTTGCCGACCTCACACAAGACGCACAGCTGCTACAAACCGCCCGAGACCTAGCCCCCCTCATGCTAGACCAGCACCAAGACCTGGCCCAAAAGCACATCGCCCGCTGGTTGGGCGGGCGGGTGGATTATTTGAAGGCTTAAAAATGAATACATTACAAGAAACATCCGCACAAGTTGTGCAGCCGCGAACCGTAAAAGCCAGTTGGCAACGAGATGAAGCCTACTTGCTTGAAGCAGTGAGGTTTAGCTTTTTTGACCGTACACCAGTGCAGCGTTTTGTTGTGCCACTGATGGCAGGGTTAGCTGTATTTTTATGGTTCTCGCCTGCTGGATTCATGCCGCTGATTTTTGGTGTCGGCTTGCGTTGGTTTGGCGCAGGCATAGTGCTGGGTGGATGCTTAGTGCTGATTTCGTCTTGGGCTACTTACCGTACAGCGCTGAAGGTCTCGCGCAAAGGCTATAACTTCGTTGGTGATACGGCCCGATGGGAGTTTTCTGACCAGGAGGTTTCTTACCAAGTGGATGGTTATTCGCAGGGTGCTTGTGAAGGCACTACGCGGCACAAAGCACATTCTCAATGGAGTTGGTACAGCGCACTTTCTTTCAGCGACGACGGGCTGCGTTTGCACCGTACGGCGACAGAAGCCTATGTGATTCCAGTCCGATCGCTCAACGCGCAAGACTCACGTGAGGCATTGCAGCAGATTACTACAATGGCTCGCAAGGCGGGACTAATTGTCCGCAGTTCAACTGCTTCACATTGGCCCACAACCTTCGGGTGTATCTTGATGTTAGGGCTGGTACTACTTTTGGTCATGACTTATGGCGCCATGTTTGCCGCATTGCCTTACCTGCGGTATGGGGCAATAGAAAAGCTCTGGTTTTCAGGCATTGAAACTTTTTGGTGGATTGCATTTCTAGCAAGTCCATGCTTGGTAGGAGGCCACTTTTTACTGAGCAAAGGGCTGTCTAAGATGCGGGTTAAAAAAAGTACTCCTATATTGATTTTCCACACATCATTTGGTTTGCTGTGGGGTTTTTTGCTACTTTGTCTGTTGCAAGCATCCAAAACCTGGATATTTGACGAAGCTTTGGCAGACAGTAACTTTTTCGCCCTTTTCCCCTTTGTAATGATCATTTTGAGTAGCGCCTTGTCAGCCCAATTACTTTCGGTACATGGCGCAACTATTTGGAGTGCTCTATTTAATTCCCAGCACAGTGATGATTTATGAATAAAAGCTATCGAGCAATAGTTCACAATACCGCACATGACCCTGACCGAACTCAAATACATCGTAGCCGTAGCCCGTGAAAAGCATTTTGGCCGGGCGGCGGAGGCGTGTTTTATATCGCAACCTACATTGAGTGTGTCAATCAAAAAGCTGGAAGATGAGCTGGAGGTGAAACTCTTTGAGCGCAATGCCAACGAGGTGACTGTGACCCCGCTGGGGGACGAGATTGTGCGCCAAGCGCAGTCGGTGCTGGAGCAGGCGCACAACATCAAGGAGATTGCCAAACGCGGCAAAGACCCGCTGGCGGGTCCGCTGACGCTGGGCATTATCTACACCATTGGGCCCTACCTGCTGCCCGCGCTGGTGCGCCAGGCCATTGCACGCAGCCCGCAAATGCCGCTGATGCTGCAAGAAAATTTTACCGTCAAACTGCTGGACATGTTGCGCACGGGCGAGATTGACTGCGCCATTTTGGCCGAGCCCTTCCCCGACACTGGCTTGGCCACCGCAGCCCTGTACGACGAGCCCTTTATGGTGGCAGTGCCCAGCACGCACGCGCTGGCCGCGCGCCGCAGCATCAGCGCAGAAGAGCTCAAACTAGAAACCATGCTGCTGCTGGGCAACGGCCACTGCTTTAGAGACCACGTGCTGGAAGTGTGCCCGGAGTTTGCGCGGTTTTCCAGCAACGCTGAGGGCATTCGCAAGAGCTTTGAGGGCTCGTCGCTAGAAACTATCAAGCACATGGTGGCTGCAGGCATGGGCGTAACGGTGGTGCCCTTGCTGTCGATACCCCGCGCTGAGCTGGCCGCGTCGCTTGACACCGCCAAGCGTGGCAAGCCAAAGAACAATGCTGAGACCTATGTGCGCTACATACCGTTTAGCGGCGAGCCTCCCTCGCGGCGCGTGGTGTTGGCATGGCGGCGCAGCTTTACCCGCTACGAGGCGATAGCGGCGCTGCGCAATGCGGTGGTGGGCTGTGAGCTTGCGGGGGTCAAACGCTTAAACGCTTAGTGGTTGCAGGTGTTTTTCTAGCGTGGTCTCGTTAGCACGGTTGGGTGTTTAGTACAGGTTGAGCGCCGCCATGGTAGCGAGGTGAGATTGCGGTTGCAAATCGACCGATTTCTGGTATTCCCAGTATGAGGGCGATTTGCAACCGCACTCTCGCCCGGAGCCCACCAAGCCAGCACTCTGCGGCAACCGCAGCGCTCAGTCCACCAAAGCCTCTGTCTTGGCACTGATCACGCCGCCCCCCAAACACACCTCCCCGTCGTACAGTACCGCCGACTGCCCCGGCGTGACGGCCCACTGCGCCTGGGGAAAAGCCAGCTGAAATCCGCTACCGTCCCCATAGCTCAAATCGCACGCTGCATCTGCCTGCCGGTAACGTGCCTTGCTGCCATAGCTGCCCGCAGCAGGTGCGCTGCCCGCACACCAGCTCACATCGCCCGCCAGCAAAGCGGACGACAGCAGCCACGGGTGCGCGTGCCCTTGCACGGCCCACAGCGTGTTGTTGTCCATGTCTTTGCGCGCTACAAACCACGGCGCATGCTTGCCCGCGCCGCGCTGGGTCCCTTTTTCTTTCACCCCGCCTATACCCAGCCCCTGGCGCTGGCCTAGCGTGTAAAAGCTCAGGCCCACATGCTGGCCGATGGTGTGGCCCCTGTCATTTTTGATCGGCCCCGGCTCCTTGCGAATGTAGCGGTTTAAAAACTCGCGGAAAGGCCGCTCGCCAATAAAGCAAATGCCAGTAGAGTCTTTCTTTTTGGCGTTGGGCAAGCCGATCTCTTCGGCTATGCGGCGAACTTCAGTTTTGTGCAGCTCGCCTACGGGAAACAGCGTTTTGGCCAGCTGCGCTTGGTTCAGGCGGTGCAAAAAATAGCTTTGGTCTTTGCCAGCGTCAAGGCCCTTGAGCAGCTGCAAGCTACTGCCCTGCTGCTCCAAGCCAGCCGCCACCTGCCGCACACGGGCGTAGTGGCCGGTGGCAATTTTTTCTGCGCCCAGTCGCATGGCGTGGTCTAAAAAAGATTTGAATTTGATCTCGGCATTGCACAAGATGTCCGGGTTGGGCGTGCGCCCCGCTTGGTATTCGCGCACAAACTCGGCAAACACGCGGTCTTTGTAGTCGGCTGCCAAGTTAACATGCTCTATCTCAATGCCCAGCACATCGGCCACAGCAACGGCGTCTACAAAGTCAATATTGCTAGAGCAAAACTCGCCCTCACCATCGCTTGAACCTGCGGGGCGGTCGTCACCCTCCCAGTTCTTCATGAAAATGCCGATAACCTCGTAGCCTTGCTGTTTGAGTAAGTAGGCGCTAACAGCAGAGTCTACGCCGCCGCTTAAACCTACCACCACACGTCCTTTGCTTTTCGTCATGGTTGGTATTATCCCAGACGATCAGCGCAGCGTGCCCTCACCTCTTGCGCTGCTGCAATGAGCAAACGCAGGTCAAGCAGGCCCACCACCACAGCATCTATGAATCCCCATACGGAATTTTACAATTCCAAATTGCTATTTCTACCAACCGCTTTAACTGCGCTGTGCCGTGGCTGCCCTTGAACCGGAACTCCATCCACGCAGAGTTGGGGGAGCGCTTCGCCCGGTGCCAAGCTGACTGCCCAGCGCGGGCTTTGGCGTGCCCTGTGTGGCACTGCATACAGGAGCGAACCAGGCTTTAGGGTGTGCAACACAGGAATGTTCAGCGTAGATGCAGTTACTATTATATTTATAGCTTCTCATTGAGCATTTCCTTGGGCGATAGGGGTATTTGATGCTCAAAAACTCCCTATTTCAGCACCCCAAATACTTTCTTCAAAATGCTGCTGCCGGTGCCCACCGGGTCTTGGCGAATTTTCTTTTCCTCGTCGCCTATCACCAGGTACAAAGCGTCCAGTGTTTTGCCGGTGACGTACTGCTGAATGTTGGCATCTTCTTTTTTCACCAGGCCCAGGCCCACGCCTTTGCCAGCCATGTTGTTGTACTTTTCGGCCAAGCCCACGCGTTCGGTGGCTTTGGTAACGATGGGCAAAAACTGCAGGCCCAGCGGGCTGCGGGTTTTTTCGGCAAAAAACTGGGTCACAGAGTTGTCACCGCCTGAAAGAATGTTTTTAGCGTCGGTCACGCTCATGGCTTTTACCGTGTTCACCAGCAGGTCTTTGGCCATCGGAATGGCCTGCTCAGCGCCCCGGTTCATGGCAGTTACCAGCTCGTCCACGCGCTTGCCTTGGCCTAGCTGTTTCATCAGCTTGCCTGCATCTTCCAGGTAGCCGGGCAAGGGAATGCGAACTTTATCGTTGCCCATGAATCCATCAGTCTTGCCCAGTAAACCTACGGCAGCCAAGGCCCCTTGTTGCAGTGCGGTTTTAATACCCGCACTGGCATCGGCGTTGGTCAGATCGCCCAGCGACAGTGCATGGGCATACTGGGTGGTGGCGGTAATAAGCAAGCCCAATGTAGACAAACCTGCTTGGTGAAAATGTCTGCGCTTCATGGATAATCCCCTTATGTTGAAAAAGATGCACCATCTTGCCTTAGTTTGTAGCTGTTTGGCAACCGCGCTGGCCCTGCCTGCGTGCAGCAATGTGTCAGATTTCACGGGGCCCGCACCCGCGTCCAGCATGGTGTTGCTAGACGGCACGGCGCAAACCACCCAGGCCATGAAAGGCAAAGTAACTTTGGTGAATTTTTGGGCGACCAGCTGCACCACCTGCGTCGCTGAAATGCCGCAAATCATTGCCACCTACCAGCAGTTTAAAGCCCAAGGCTTTGACACTGTAGCCGTGGCCATGAAGTACGACCCGCCCAGCTATGTGGTGAACTTTGCACAAACCCGGGCGCTGCCGTTCAAGGTGGCTATTGACAACACGGGCGCGGTGGCCAAAGCTTGGGGCGATGTGCAGCTTACGCCCACCACCTATTTGGTCAACAAGCGCGGCGTGATTGTCAAGCGCTATGTCGGCACGCCCGATTTTGCAGCCATGCGCATTTTGATTGGCCAGCTACTGGCTGAAAAAGCATAGGGTTTTACTTGTCTTGAAACGCGTCGTGGCAGGCTTTGCACGATGCACCCGTAGCACCAAAAGCGGTTTTGATGGTGTCAAGGTTGCCGGTTTTGGCCGCTGCGTTCAGTGCCAGCATTTTCTTGTTCATATCGTCACTGTAATCTTTGAATTTGGCGGTTTCTTTCCAAATCTCAGGCTTGGCTTTGCCGCCTTCGGTGCCGGGGCCAAAGCCTTGCCATGGCAAGGTAGACAGGGCCGTGGCGATTTCGGCATTTTGCTGCGCTGCAGCGGCATCAAACGGCACGCGCCCGTTGACCATGGCACCAATACGCCCAAAATGGGTACCCATGACGGTCAGTGCACTTTTGCGGTACTTGATGGCATCTTCAGGTTTTGCAAATTGCGCAGCGGCTGGTAAGGCAACGGCAAGTACAAGGGCGGCTAGGCCTGCGCTGATAAGGTGGCTGCGTTTCATCGTGGCTCCTGTAAAAATGAGGTATTGAAAATTAAACTTCGCCATTGGGAGTTTAGAATATTTTAAAAGTTCCTGCAGCTGTTTGTTTTACTTTGCACAATCCAACACAATCACCGTATGAGCACGCCCCACCAAGCCCACTACCCGCTGCCAAGCACGGCGCGCCCCATCCGCGTGTGGGATCTGCCTACCCGCGTTTTTCATTGGTCTTTGGTGTTGTGCATCGCCGGGCTGTTCATCACGGTGAATTTGGGCGGCAACTGGATGCAATGGCATTTTAAGTTTGGCTATGCCGTGCTGACACTGCTGCTGTTTCGCATAGTATGGGGTTTCGTGGGGGGACGTTGGTCACGCTTTGCCAGTTTTGTCTATGCGCCATCTTCTGTCGTGGCCTACTTTCAAGGGCGCGGTAAGCCCGAGCATTCGGTGGGGCATAACCCGATGGGTGCGGGCTCGGTGTTTGCACTGCTGGGGTTTTTGCTAGTGCAAGTGGCCACCGGGCTGTTCAGCGACGACGAAATTTCTAACCAAGGGCCGCTGACCAAGTTTGCCTCGGCTGCGCGCATCAGCAGTGCTACGTGGTACCACAAAGAAGTAGGCAATAAAGTGTTGGTTGCACTGGTGGTGGTGCATACGGCAGCTATTTTGTTTTATTTGTACAAGAAAAAAGACAATTTAATTGCCCCGATGGTGCACGGCGACAAAACGCTTGCCGTGCAAGTACCCCCGTCGCGCGACGATGCCGCCTCGCGCGCCGTAGCCGCTGTGGTGCTGGCGCTGTGCGCCGCGCTGGTGTGGTGGATTGTCAAGCTGGGAGACTAAGCACTTTGTGCAGTGCCTGGCTGCGGCCTACACGGGCGCGGCACGGGGTTGCAGGCACTGAGACAGCGCGCCCCAAACCCGCTACGATAGATACACTATTGTGTAGCCACCCCACCTCACCCCACCCTAGCGAGTTGCCATGAACGCCCGAGTCCCCACCGCCTTGCTCAACACCGCCGATGCCCTGGCGCACGTAACCCGTGCTTGGGACAGCGACATTACCCAACGCATTACCGACTATATTGCCATCCCCGCCAAGTCGCCCGGCTTTGACGCTGACTGGGCTGCCCATGGCCACATAGACACCGTGGTGCGCAACGCCGCCGACTGGGTGGCCGCACAAAAAATAGAGGGCCTCACGCTGGAAGTGCTGCGCCTGAATAAACCCGATGGCACGCCGCGCACGCCCGTGCTGTTTTTTGAAATTCCGGCCTACCAGCACACCTCAACCCACACTGTGCTGGTGTACGGCCACCTGGACAAGCAGCCCGAGTTCAATGGCTGGCGCAACGACCTGGGCCCGTGGACGGCCAAGCTAGAAACCGGCCCTGACGGCGCAGCCCAGCTGTATGGGCGCGGCAGTGCAGACGACGGCT
>JAYSRE010000073.1:0-4394 GCA_043721235.1 Polaromonas sp.
GACATTGCCTCCATGCCCTTAGACGGCGTAGATTCGCAGCACCTGCAAATCGAGGCCATGAAGCTGGCCTTTGCCGATGTGTACAAGTTTGTCGCCGAGCCATCGTCTATGGCGGTGACGGCCGCGCAAATGTTAGATGACGCTTACCTAGCCGAGCGTGCGAAACTGATCAACATGAAAAAAGCACAAAATTTTGGTGCGGGCAACCCCGTCAAAGGCGGCACCATTTACCTGAGCGCGGCTGATGAGAGCGGCATGATGGTGAGCTTTATCCAAAGCAACTACATGGGCTTTGGCTCGGGCTGTGTAGAGCCCACCTTTGGCATCAGCCTGCAAAACCGTGGCCACGCTTTTAGCCTAGATGCTGCTAGTCCTAATGTGGTGGCACCGGGCAAGCGGCCTTTTCACACCATCATCCCAGCCTTTGTTAGCAAAGACGGTAAGCCAGTCATGAGCTACGGCGTGATGGGTGCCAACATGCAGCCGCAAGGCCATATGCAAACCTTGGTGCGCATGCTGGACTACAGGCAAAACCCGCAAGCCGCCTGCGACGCACCGCGCTGGCGCTACAACGCGGGGCTTGAGATTAACGTAGAAGCGGCAATGAACGCGGGCACCGTGCAGGCCCTGAAAGACCGTGGCCACCACACCGAGGTGATCAACGATGCGTACCAAGACTTTGGCGCAGGCCAGTTTATCTGGCGCGCTGACGAAGGCGCTGGCAATGCGGCAGACCTAGGCTATGTGGCTGCAAGCGACGCACGGCGTGATGGCTTGGCTGCAGGTTTTTAAACCGTCTATTTCGTACAAAATATGCCTCTGGCCCAAGGAAATGCTGCACAATTAGCTACTGGAAATATAGCAACAGGGGTTGCATTGGCGCTGGCAGGCTCAGTTGCATTCAGCGGCAAGGCCATCATCGTGAAGCTGGGTTACCGCTATGGTGTAGACGCTGTCACGCTGCTGATGCTGCGCATGCTGCTGGCGCTGCCGTTCTTTTTAATGCTGTCGTGGTGGGCCAGCCGTGGCAAAGCGCCATTGTCGCGCACGCAGTGGCTGCAAGTAGTTTTTTTAGGCTTTACGGGTTATTACTTGGCCAGCTTTTTAGACTTTGCGGGTTTGCAATACATCAGCGCCAGCCTAGAACGCTTGATTTTGTATTTAAACCCTACCATTGTGCTGCTGCTGGGCCGACTGTTGTGGGGCAAAAAGATTACGCGCCGTCAAACGGGGGCTTTTGCGCTCAGCTACGCGGGCGTGCTGCTGGTGTTTGGGCACGAGGTCAAGTTAGACGGACTGAACGTGGGCTTGGGCACCGCGCTGGTGTTTGGCAGCGCAGTGGCCTACGCGGTGTATTTGAGCTACAGCGGCCAGCTGGTGCAGCAGCTGGGCAGCCTGCGCCTGGCGGGCTTGGCCACCAGCGTGGCGTGTTTCTTTTGCATCGCGCAATTTGCACTGCTGCGGCCACTGAGCTTGGAACACCTGTTGGCAAATGTGCCTGCACCAGTGCTGTGGCTGTCGCTGCTCAACGCCACGGCTTGCACCGTGGCACCTGTACTGATGGTGATGATGGCAATCGAGCGCCTGGGCTCAGCCCGCACTGCGCAGATTGGCATGATTGGCCCAATGGCGACTATATTTTTAGGTGTACTGGTTTTGAACGAGCCGATGAACGCGTGGATCATCGCGGGTACGATATTGGTCTTAGGCGGTGTGTATTTGGTCAGCAGCAGTAAAGCTTAGTAAATTTTTTTAATAACCATTGGAGTCATTACCGTGAGTACTATTACCAGCAAAGCCGTTGTCATCGACCAGGTCGGCGGCCCCGAGAACATGAAGCTGATTGACCTGCAGGTGGGCGAACCCGCCGCAGGCGAGGTGCGCGTTCGCCACCACGCTATGGGCCTGAACTACATTGACGTGTACCAGCGCAGCGGCGTGTACAACCTGCCTTTGCCGCTGCGCCTGGGCATGGAAGGCGCAGGCGTAATTGAAGCTGTGGGCGAGGGCCTCCCTGGTCAAAAAATACACCTGAAAGTAGGTGACCGCGTAGCCTATGCCAGCCAGCCACCGGGCAGCTACTGCGAAGTGCGCGTAATGCCCGCCAAATGCATATGCAAGCTGCCCGATGCGATCAGCTTTGAAACCGGCGCAGCCATGATGCTCAAGGGCCTCACGGCGCAATATCTGCTGCGCAAAACACAACCTGCGGGTGGCTTGAAAGAAGGCGATTTTGTGCTGTTCCACGCGGCAGCAGGTGGTGTGGGCTTGATCGCTTGCCAGTGGGCACGCGCCATGGGCTTGCAGTTGATTGGCACCGCAGGGTCTGACGCTAAATGTAAGCTGGCCCTTGAGCATGGCGCATCGCACGCGATTAACTATTCCACGGAAGATTTTGCAGCCAGGGTGAAAGACATTACGGGTGGGCGCGGCGTAAAAGTGGTCTACGACTCAGTGGGTAAAGACACGCTAGAAAAATCGCTCGACTGCATCGCACCGTTTGGCCTGTTGGCCAGCTTTGGCAACGCATCGGGCAAAGTGCCGCCGCTGGACATTGGCGTGTTAGGTGGCAAAGGCTCGTTGTATGTAACGCGCCCCACGCTGTTTACCCACATTGCCACGCGCGAGAGCACGCAGGCCATGGCCGATGATTTGTTTGCCATGGTGGCCAGCGGCAAGGTGACCATTCCAGTGAACCACCGCTACGCCTTGGCTGATGTGCAGCAAGCCCACCGCGACCTAGAAGCGCGCAAGACCACGGGAGCCTGTGTGCTGCTGCCCTAGTACGGCATACGGCATACGGCATACGGCATACGGCACAGCAGCCATGTCTAACGCAGCTGCACCCAACACAGCCTTGTCCAGCGCAGCCATGTCAGCGTACCAGCATCTGGCCGCGCTGCGCTGGCTGCTGCTGTCACCGCCCTTGCTGGCGCCGCCAGGCGATGGTGCCCCTCTTGCCGAGCCGTCACCCTCAGAGCGCAGCAGCATTGCCGACTGGTTGGCGACTTTGGCTACCGACACCACTGCGTTGGTGGGCTGGATTTACGGGCGCAATGCCCAGCGCAGCGAAGTGCGCATTGGGCGCTATGCCGAAAGCCTGCTGGCTTTTTATCTCACACACGGCCCGCAGCACCGCTTGGTTGCCGCCCATGTGCCGCTGCGCACCGAGGTCAATGGTTTAAAAGTTACCTTGGGCGAGCTGGACTTTTTGCTCACCAACGCCGGCGGCCAGCATCTGCACTGGGAGCTGGCAGTCAAGTTTTTTCTGTGCATGGCCACCGGCCCCAGTGCTACCGCTGCAGACTTTATAGGGCCTAACGGAGTAGAAACTTTAGCCCATAAATGGCACAAGCTGTTTGCCAAACAGCTTGCCCACACACCGCCCGCACCCTGGAACCAGCAGCCGTGGCAGCCCCAAGCTTTCGCCCGCGGCCACATGTTCTACCGCTGGGGTTGTAGCGTGCCGCACTGCGCCGCTTTGCACGCAGACCATAGCACAGGCTGGTGGATTGACTGGGCTGAAATGGCGCAGTTGCCACAAGGGCAGTACGCACCGCTTGCGCGTTTGCAGTGGATGGCCCCGGTAGATTCAGCAGCCCAGCTCGGCCCCGATGCGCAGGTCTTCACACGCACACAAATGGCTGCCCACCTGGCCCAGCAGTGGGCAGCAGGCCTGCAGCGCGCAACCGATGCGCAAATGGTAGTTTTGCTGCCCAGTGCAGCAGAGCCTGTAGCGCATCGGTTTTTCATTCGTCCTGTGGCTTAAAATTTAGTCCAAATAGCCCTGCCGCCCAAGGAAATGCTACTTATTTAGCTATTAAATTAAGAGTACCTAAAGCTTACAGTATCAACGCCCGCGCCGCACCCGTAAAATCTCGTCCAGTATCAAGCAGGCCGCGCCTATGGTGATGCCGCTGTCGGCGATGTTAAAGGCTGGAAAGTGCCAGCTATTAATATAGAAGTCTAAAAAATCTACGACGTAGCCGTGGCGCAAACGGTCTAGCACGTTGCCTACTGCGCCGCCCAGTATGCAGGCCAGGGCGAAGGCAAACAGTTTTTGCCCGGAGTGAGAGCGCAGCATCCAGACGATAAATACGGTGGCGATCAAGCCGATGCCAGTAAAAAACCAGCGCTGCCAGCCACCCGCATCGCTTAAAAAGCTGAATGCTGCGCCACTGTTGTGCACACGCACCACATTAAAAAAACTCAAAACTGGGGTACTGTCCCCCAGCTTGTAGTAGCCCAAAATCAGTGTTTTAGTGAACTGGTCTGCCAGAAAAATAATCAGTGCCAAACCCAGCCAAGGCCAGATGGAAGATTTGCTAAATTTAGCCATTACGCATACTCTCTAGGTTGTCCAGTGCCTGCCAAATTGGTCACGCAACGGCCGC
>JAYSRE010000074.1:0-36706 GCA_043721235.1 Polaromonas sp.
GCAGCTGCCCAAAAAATAGCCTGCGAGACGATGGTGCTATGGGGTGAGCGCGGTGTTGTGCACCGCATGTTTAAACCACTCGAATTGTGGCAGGCGCAGTGCAGCGCACTGGTGTCGGGTCAGGTGATGGCGGCAGGCCACTTTATTCCAGAGGAGCTGCCGCAGGCCACGGCAGCACATCTGCAAAGCTATTTTAAAACGTAATTTGCTGCGTTTTTAATAGCTAACTATTGAGCATTTCCTTGGGCGATAGGCCTAAAACGCTTACTTCTTAAATACCCGTTCCAACGCCGCCTCAATCACCATACCCGCCGCCGAGTACAGCAAAGAGCCTACCAAGGCCGCCGTAAAATTACGCACTGCAAAACCGTCGAGCACGCTGGACGCAGCCCAAAACATCAACGCGTTGATGACAAACAAGAACAGGCCCAGGCTGACGATGGTGACTGGCAAAGTCAGCACCACCAAAACAGGCCGCACAATGGTGTTGAGTAAGCCAATCACAAAAGCGGCTATCAAAGCGGCTGTAAAGCTTTGAACCACCACGCCTTGGTAAAAATGCGCCACCGCCAGCAAAGCGGCAGCGCTAAGAAGCCATTTGGTAATTAATTTCATACCGTGCAGCATAGCACTGCATAAACTTTGGCTTAAACGTCATGATTCAAACGCCATGGTTCAAACGCCATGGTTCAAGCGCCGTGGTTCAAACGCATTGGTTCAAGCCCCTCGGTTCCAATCCGTTAGCTCCAAGCCAGCTCCGTACTAAACACCGTAAACATGCCCAACACGCCGACAACGCCCGGGGTTTGCCAGCCCGGTGCAACTTTGCGCGGCAACATAAGCTCTGGCTGTTCTTCAATGTGTTCCATCTTAGGGCGGCGAGCATCTACGGTGCACAGTTTGCCCCAACGCAGTTCCAGTTGCGCGACCAGCTCAGGCAGCGGGCAGTCTGCCACCACATATTCAATGCGGTCAGCGGTGCTGGTGTGCAGCTGTATGCAGGGGCTGATCTGGGTAAAGAGCTTGTCGCACCATTTAGAGCGCCAGTTTTCGCGTGCGCTGTGGCTCAGCCATTTGCCAATCCGCCGGCTCATGCGGGGCGCGCAGGCCACCAAGACCCAGCGCGTGGGCGTGCTGGTGCGCAGCAAAGGCGCCAGCAGACTGGCTGCATGCTCGGCATCGTCAAGGTAAACAATTACAGTGTCCATTACCATCTCCTTACGTTGTTTCGTTGGGGTTAAAAAATCACGGGCTATTCAGGACTACAGGTCAAATCCTGCGGTCAAAAGCGGGGGTGATGGACCATTTGGGCTGCGCGCAAACTGCAAAGTTTGGCAAGTTCACCCCACTTGGGGGGAACTAAGACTCGGCCTGCTTTAAGTGATTGAACTTAGAGTTTTTCGAGCCAAACGCATTTCGATCCAACAGCCCACGGATTTCTTTCCACAGGTGCTTATCGAAAGTCTGGCTCGACACTGCTGCATGCAGTGTGCATGAAGCAGTGTCCAACGCGCCGGAAAGTTTTGATGTTTTCGTATTGACGACGCGCTGATGTTTTGCCCGGTGTGCAAGGGGCTTGAACGCTTCCTGCATGCCGCACAAAACGGGAGTTACTCCCTTTCGTTACATGTTATTGAAAGCGATAAATCGGTTTGAGGCAAACTTATTGCACATTGGCCCCTGGCTTTATAAGGTTTCAGGGCCCAAGAAAGCAGCATTTTTAAGCGCCAAGGGCACTCGACCTGCAAGTTCGACCTGCAAGTTCAATCCCACAGCCCAGCACGCGGTATCATGCGCTGCCCATGCCACCACATTCCACCCCACAGCAGCCCAGCGTTGGCATTCACATTACAGATGTCGAATCGGCGATCAATTACTGGCGCGCGCGCAGCCCATCGCCCGATGGCATTACCCTGGCACCCGAGCTGCGGGCACTGGCCCAGGTGTACGCCATGCTGGTCTATTTTCATGAAGACCGCGCCGACGAGCGCAGTATGCCGCGCACTGCCTATGCTGCGTGGCTGGCATGGTATGACAGTACGCCCGACACACCGTGCATTGCCATTTGCAGCACCAGCCAGGGCGACGACTTTTGCAAAGGCTGTGGCCGCACTTTCAACGAGGTGCAGCATTGGCCCGCGCTAAGCCCTGAGGCTAAACGCTTGACATGGCAGCGCATTACCCACCAAGGCACGGCGTGGCGGTTCAACCGCTACGCTGAACGGGCGCGTGAGCTGAAGATTCAGAGTACTTAAGCGTACTATTTTGACGGCGTGTTGTTTTAACGGCAACAACAGTGTGCTGCCAGGCTAATTACTTTGTAAGTAGTAAAAAGACTCTAACGTGATTTTTCGCACAGTCTTTTTAAACTAAATTAGTACCGTAGTTACAGCGACTGTGGAACTTATATTTATAGGCCAAAAACACAGAATGCAAGCATGGGGCAAGGCCGCTTAAATCTACACCACCAAAGAAACAGTGCAAACGCGCCTGCGTTTGCAGTGACCCCTTATTTGCCGTTATGGTGCGCGCCCCACAGCCTATTCATGCATCGGTTTTTTTAAGTGTTAACAATCTCTTAACATCGGCTGCGGATATCTACGCCTGGACGCAGCAAACTGCCCAGCGCAGCCACGCCAGCAGCATCACTGGCATGGCTGTGGCCGGACATGACCGCTGGCTGTGCTTGCTAGAGGGCGACCACGCGCAAGTGCAAGCTTTGCTAGGCTCTATTCAAACGCATGGCCGCCCGCGCGCGTGGCACGTGCTGATGAGCAATAAACACGCCAGACAGCGCCTCTTTCCCCACCACCGCTTGGGCTGGCACGCCGACGCTACGCCCCTGCAGATGGCGGCTTTTTTAAGCGACATGCGCCGCCATTCGTCGGCCTCGCAGGTGTGGCATACCAATGTGGAAAATGCGCTGCCTTGGCTAGAGCCAGGCTAAGGTGCTGCGCTGGGGGTGTCTTCGCTGGTATGCCCGTCGATGTACCACCAGCGCACCGCGCTGGAGCCGCAGTCAAGCGGCGCGGTGCTGGCGCAAAAGCGGCTCACTTCATGCAGCCTGTGCGCTTTGCCGCCCACTTTGCAGCGTGCAATAAATTCAACCACACCGGCCTGCGCTGTTTGCTCTGCGTGCAGTACCTCTAGCCCTAGCCACTGGGTAGGAGGCAGTTCCAGGTCGCTGGGCGCAGTGCTCACATGCCAGGTGGCATTTAAATACGCCAGCATGGCGTGGCCTTGCGGGTTGCTGCCAATGGCCAGTGCGTAGGCACTGTAGCGGGCCCGCATGAGCTGCTCTGGTGTGCGGGCGTGCACGCCCGTGGCCCAGCCTGCATGCCAGGGCTGGCAGCACTGTGCGTAGCTAAGCGGTGTGTTGGTTTGCGCGCGGCAAGGGCAGGTGCTGGTGGAGTGGGTAGATTTCATCAGGGTGCTTTGTCACTGGCAAATTCACGCTGCAGGGCTTGCACCGCTCGGGCCCTTGCGTCAATGATGGACAGCTCAATATAGTCACTGCTGCCCCCACTTTTGGCCAACTCTTGGCCGGCTTTGTACCGGTCTAGTGCGGCGGTGTAGTCAAGCACCGCTACACGGGCCTCGGCCAGTGCGCGGATGGCGCGCAGGGGCTGCTTTTGCGCCGTGTAGATACCCGCCAAGGCCTCCCAAGCGGGGGCATCTTGCGGCTGCTGGGCTACCCATAGCTGCAAGGCATCGAGGGCTTTTTGCCGCTCTGGCGCTGGGGTGTCGGCTGCGCTGCTGGTCTGCGCCCACAGCAGCAGCACCGGGCGCGGCACGGGGCTTTTGTGCACATGCGCCAGCACCAGCGCACGGGCGCGTGCAGGGTTGTTTTGGGCCAGCGCAATCTCAGCTTGCAAGAGCTGCACCGTTTGTATGGCTATGCCTGCAGGCAAAGGCGCATCGGGCAGTGGGTTGGCTGCAGCAGCCGGGCTATCGTGCACACCTGGGGTGCCTGCACTGCGCGCTGCAAGTGCGGTCAGTGCAGCCTCGGCCAGGCGCTGCGCCAGCGGCAGGTCGCGCTGCTTTAGCGCAGCCAGCGCGCCGCCATACAGCTGTGCGGGCACCAACAGGCTACGCAACTTGGCCGTACTGGTACTGGACGATAGACTAGCCAAGGTTGGGCTGGTTAGGGTTGGGCTTGCAGGTATTGAACCGGTCCATCCGCTGCCTGCAGCGCTGGCACGCAGCAGCGCCTGTGCCTGGGCCACTTCGCTGCGCAAATGGTCCACACTGGGGTCGGCCAGCAGGCGCGCGCGGGTGGCTATCAGCGCATGCTCTAGCGCCACGGCCTCGCTACTTGCCGCAGGCTTGGATGGGGCCAGCTGCAAGCGGGCTTGCATATCGCCCATACGCTCGCTGGTCAGCGGGTGCGTGCGCAGGTACGGAAAGCTACCGTTGTCGTTAATGCGGTTGGCCAGAGCCAGCTTGTCAAACATGCCCACAAAGCCCTGCACATTAAATTGCGCCTGCTCCAAGACCTGGTAGCCGATGCGGTCTGCCTCACGCTCCATATCGCGCGAGAAGTTAAGCTGGTTTTGGATGCTGGCAGCCTGGGCGGTAGTTACCACGGCGCTGGCCACATCGATATTTTTGCGCGCTGCCAAAGCCCCTAGAATCATCGCGCCCAGCAGCCAGGGGGCTTGCTGGTTTTGCAGGCTGGTAATGCGTGCAATATGGCGCTGGCTTACATGGCTTAGCTCATGCGCCAGCACCGAGGCCAGCTCGTCGCGGTTGCCCACTATGGCTATCAAGCCCAGGTGCAGGCCCAGGTAACCGCCGGGCAGGGCAAAGGCGTTCACGCTGCGGTCGCGTGCCAGCAATACTTGCCATGCAAAGCGCTCGGCCAGCTCGGGCGGTATGTCGCCACGTGCGGTGGCAGCGGCCATCAGCGGCTGCCAAATACGCTGCACATAGTCGCCCACCACAGGGTCGTCAATGTAATCTGGGTCACGGAAAATATCCCGCGCAATGCGTTGGCCCAGCTTGCGCTCGGCCGCTACGCTCATTTCTTGGCCATCACCCAGCTGGGGCAAACCGCTTTGCGCCAAGCCAGCGGGCGCGGCAGCCAGCAAAGCACCGCACACTATTAAAGTAATAGCAGCTTGTACAGCATTTCCTTGGGCCATAGACCGTTTTAGCATTCAATTCCAGTTTAAAAGAGCTGCTTGGCGAAGCCATAGGCACCGTAGCGCCTGCAGCCGCCACGCAGCGCTGTGCACTAGGTGGGGCCGCTTGCCAGCAGCACATGGGCTTATGATGGCATTAATAAGCAAAGGTTTCGATAAAAATGGGCAACAGTTCTCTCGCAGCGGGCAGTCCGCTGACACATTTTGACAACGCGGGCCATGCCCACATGGTGGACGTGGGCGGCAAACCTGCAACACACCGCGTGGCTGTGGTGCAAGGCTGCATCCTGATGCAGGCCAGCACGCTGGCGCTGATTGCCTCCGGCCATGCAAAAAAAGGTGACGTGTTGGGTATTGCGCGCATAGCGGGCATTATGGCGGCCAAAAAGACCAGCGACTTGATTCCGCTGTGCCATCCGCTGGCGCTTACGCGCGTAACCCTAGATTTTGCTGTATCGGAAGCGGGCCAACCCTCCAGCGTGACCTGCACCGCCAGTGTAGAAACCACCGGGCCCACGGGCGTAGAGATGGAGGCACTGTGCGCAGCCAGCATTGCCCTGCTGACCATTTATGACATGTGCAAGGCCGTAGACCGGGGCATGGTGGTAAACCAAGTGCGCCTGCTGGAAAAGCACGGCGGTAAGTCAGGGAGCTTTATGGCTTAGCTCTATGGCTTGTATTACACTGCGCGGTTTAAGCAGCGTTCAGCCAATAACCTGCGTTGAACGGGCTGCTCATACGCAAAGCCAGTGGCGACACGTCTACCAGTTTGTCAGTAGGCATTTTTTCTGCGGGTTCAGCACCGTCTATGCCATCGGCCACCGGTGCAGCAGCTTTACCGTCGGCAGTGCGGGCTACTGCAAACGAGTAAAAGCAGCGAAACGGGATTTTGCGGTCGCTCCAGTACTCAGACACATCGCGGAAAATATCGATCAGCTGCTCGCGGGCTTCTTTGTCAAACTTGGCGTGCGCTGGAATATGCTCTAGCACCACAATAAAGCCAGGCTGTGTGCCCGACTTGTGCAGCGGGTCGGTCATGCAGTCGTACAGTGCGTCGTAGTTTTTACCAAAATGTGCAGCCAGCTTGAACTGGCCCGCAATGGTGTCGAGCACGTCTTGTTTAGACTGTGCATCACCCAAGGTGGCGTACAGAAAGTGGTGCCCCAGCTCGGTAGCGGCGGCTTGCAGGTCGGCCACGCGGTGGGCGCGGATCGACTGGACGATATTAGGTTTTACGGTACGAAGTGGCATGGTGCGCTCCGCTTTCTATCAACAAAAAATGGCAAAATAAAATACAAACAGGTCACGCTGGCCGCAAGGCATCAGTTAACGATGCGTTTGAAACTGGCGTAATGGTCATCGGAGTAGTAACAGGCCTCAGGTGCTGCCGGTTGGGTTCCCCCACACACAATTCTTTTCGCGCCCCGAGTGCGGGCATACGGTGTTTTTACCGTGTACTCGAGGTAGTAGCCGCGCTTTTGCGCTGGCAAAATACGTTCGCGGTTACCAAACACGGTACCGTCTTTGTCGTAGGCAAACGGCCCACCTTTGAAAATTTGCGCGTAGGTCTCGCGGCCTTGCTTGGGCAGGTCTGCTACCGCAATGGCGCTGCCCGACAGGGCCTCTGCTGCTGCTGGGGCTTTAGCTTGGGCTACGCTAAAGCCTGTCAAAGCGCAGGCACTGGCCCACACCAACGCCACCAAAATGGTGCGCAAAGCGCAGGTGCTAGCAGCGAAAAAGCGTTTCACGGTTAAGGTCCAATGCGGTGTAACTTGAGGGTTTACCTAGAGGCGAGGTCTACAAAAGTTTGCAGCGAGGCTCGGGAATCTGGCACAAACCCGGTGAATTACGGGCTAAAAGCTGCGGGTTAACCCGCAATTCCAAAAAAGTAATTGTCGTTGAAATCGCCCGAAAGCGCAAGTGTCTTCGTGCTTGAAAGGCACAGGACGCAGGGTTTTAGGGCAGCGCTTCTAGTCTATAAGTTAGCGCACACTGCTTTATATAGCTTTAGCGAGCAGCGTTCGCATCGGCCACGGTTAAGGCTGTCATGTTCACAATACGCCGCACTGTGGTGCTGGCCGTGAGAATATGCACAGGGGCGGCGCATCCTAGCAACACAGGGCCAATGGCAATGTTGCCACCGGCTGCGGTTTTCAACAGGTTGTAGCTGATATTGGCCGCATCAATGTTGGGCAGCACCAACAAATTAGCCTCACCCACCAAAGTGCTGCGGGGCATGATAGTGGTTCGGCTGGCAGGGTCTAGTGCAATGTCACCATGCATCTCGCCGTCCACTTCCAGCCACGGGGCCTGCACGCGCAAGAGTTCCAGCACCTTGCGCATCTTGATGGCGCTGGGCTGGTTGCTGGAGCCAAAGTTGCTGTGCGAGAGCAGCGCGGCTTTGGGGTGGATGCCAAAGCGCTGCATTTCCTCAGCCGCCATCACGGTGATCTCGGCCAGCTCGTCGGCGCTGGGGTCGTAATTAACATGGGTGTCGACCAAAAAGACCTGGCGGTCCGGCAGCATCAGGCCGTTCATGCAGGCGTACACGGGTACGTCTTGCGGCGTGCTGCTGGCACCACCGGGGCGTTTGCCCAGCACCTGGTCGATATAGTGCAAATGCAGGGCGGTGGTGCCCCAGGTGCCGCAGATCATGCCGTCGGCATAGTTTTTGTGCAGCATCATGGCGCCGATCAACGTCAAGCGGCGGCGCATCTCGATTTTGGCACTTTGGGCGGTGATGCCTTTGCGCTCGGTCATGCGGTGGTAGGTTTGCCAAAAGTCGCGGTAGCGGTCGTCTTTTTCCACGTTCACTACGTCGTAGTCCAGCTCGGGTTTGAGGCGCAGGCCAAACTTTTCAATCCGCTCGTTGATCACTGCCGGGCGGCCTATCAGCGTGGGCCTGGCAATACCTTCGTCCACCACAATTTGGCAGGCCCGCAGCACGCGCTCTTCTTCGCCCTCGGCATAGACTACGCGTTTTTTGGTAGCGCGTTTGGCAGCGGCAAAAATCGGCTTCATGGCGGTGCCCGAGGCATACACAAAGCTCTGCAACCGCTCGCGGTAGGCCACCATGTCAGCCACGGGGCGCAGGGCAACACCGCTGTCGGCGGCAGCTTGCGCCACCGCTGGTGCAATCTTCATCATCAAACGCGGATCAAACGGCTTGGGAATTAAATATTCAGGGCCAAAGGCCAGCGCTTCGCCTACATACGCAGCCGCCACCACTTCGCTTTGCTCGGCCTGGGCCAGGTCGGCAATGGCGTGCACGGCGGCAATTTCCATCTCTAGCGTGATGGTAGTGGCGCCGCTGTCCAGCGCACCCCTGAAAATGTAGGGAAAGCACAAGACGTTGTTCACTTGGTTGGGGTAGTCGGTGCGGCCTGTGGCCACGATGGCATCGCTGCGCACGGCGTGCACCTCTTCGGGCATGATCTCAGGCGTGGGGTTGGCCAGTGCCAATATCAGCGGCTTGGCGGCCATCTTTTTCACCATCTCTGGCTTGAGCACGCCGCCCGCAGAAAGACCCAGGAAGACATCAGCACCCTCAATGGCCTCGGCCAGCGTGCGGGCGGTGGTTTTTTGTGCAAACTGAATTTTGTCTTCGTCCATCAGCTCGGTGCGGCCTTCGTAGACCACGCCTGCCAGGTCGGTCACAAAAATATTTTCGCGCGGAATGCCCAGTTTAAGCAACAAGCCAAGGCAGGCCAGCGCCGCGGCGCCTGCACCACTGGTGACAAGTTTGATCTTTTTTGGGTCTTTGCCTACCACTTTAAGGCCGTTCAAAATGGCCGCGCCCACCACAATGGCGGTGCCGTGCTGGTCGTCGTGAAAGACCGGTATCTTCATGCGTTCGCGCAGCTTGCGCTCGACATAAAAGCAGTCGGGTGCTTTGATGTCTTCCAGGTTAATGCCGCCAAACGTGGGTTCTAGCGAAGCAATGATGTCTACCAGCTTGTCCAGGTCGTGCTTTTCGTTGATCTCGATGTCAAACACGTCGATACCGGCAAACTTTTTAAACAAAACCGCCTTGCCTTCCATCACCGGCTTGGAGGCCAGCGGGCCAATGTCGCCCAGGCCCAGCACGGCCGTACCGTTGGTAATGACAGCCACCAAATTACCGCGCGCGGTGTATTTAAAAGCGTTGTTGGGGTCTTTGACAATCTCTTCGCAGGGTGCGGCTACGCCGGGGCTGTAGGCCAGCGCCAGGTCGTGCTGGTTAAGCAGTTGTTTGGTGGCGGCGATGGCGATTTTGCCGGGGGTCGGGTACTGGTGGTATTCCAGCGCGGCGCGGCGTAGCTCGGCGCGTTTTTCTGGCGAATTGCTCGAAGCGGTGTCGTTCATTGGGGGCATGGAGGTCTCCGGCTGAACCGCTGTTTCTTGTCCCAATAGAGGCCAGGCAGCGTCAGTTTTTATAAAGGTTAGCGATTGTAGTCCTGCACACAGTACCTGCGGCCTACGCAAATATGCGTAAAAGGCATGGAGTGATATGACTTTTTTGGCTGTTAAGTGAATGGGGCCGCTTACAACTGAAATTTTCAGACCAAAAAGCCCTACCGCCCAAGGAAATGCTAAGTTAGTAGCTATTATTTAAATAGCATATAAAATAGTCTACATTCACTTTAACCAGTTTACCCACAGCCTGTCTGCACCCCATGACCACACCACCGCACCACCGCTGGGCCGTTGCCTTGCTGTTTATTACCCCGGCGCTGTGGTGCGTGAACTATGTGGTGGGGCGCATGGCGCCGGGCGTGGTAGCGCCCCATATGCTGGCGCTACTGCGCTGGACGCTGGCGGGACTGGTGCTGTTGCCTTTTGCGTGGCCAGAGCTCAAAGCCAAGCGCACTGTGATAGCGCGTCAAGCTTGGCACTACCTGGTGTTTGGCGCGCTGGGCATGTGGATTTGCGGGGCCTGGGTGTACATTGGCGCGCACTCTACCGTGGCCACCAATATCGCGTTGATTTATGCGCTGTCGCCGGTGCTGATTGCCTTGGCATCCTGCCTGTGGCTGCGCGAGCGGCTGGGCTATGTACAGTGGCTGGGCATTGGCTTGGCGCTGGCCGGGCTGGTGCATGTGGTCATCAAGGGGCAATGGGCTGCGCTGGCGCAGGTGCAGTTTGTAGCGGGCGACGGGTGGATTTTGGCCTGCACGGCGGCCTGGACGCTGTACTCCATCTTGCTCAAGCGCTGGCCCAGCAGCTTTTCGCCGCTGGCGCGCTTGGTGCTAATCATCGGCGGCGGCGTAAGCCTGCTGGCGCCTTTGGCGCTACTAGAAGCCGCTTCTGGGCTGCCCATGGCACATACCCAGTGGGGCTGGAAGGCGCTGGCGCTGGCGCTGGCCGCCGCACTGCTGCCAGGGGCTGGGGCGTATTTAGCCTACGCCACGGTCCAGAAAGAACTGGGCGCGGCCCGCGCGGCCCTTACGCTGTACTTGGGCCCTTTGTACGCGGCTGTGGTGGCCTGGGCCACGCTGGGCGAGCCGATTCAAAACTACCACGTGGTGGGCGCAGCGGTGATTTTGCCTGCGATGTATTTAGCATCACGGCCTGCAGCAGGGTCAGCAGGGGCACTTCAAAAATAGCTTCAGCGCTGCGTTGCGCCGCCCAACCAGCCCCCTATTTTTCTGCGCTGCAGCCTGGCGCGCGAACTACCCTTGTGGCAGCCACTTTTTAAGCATTTTAGGCCTATCGCCCAAGGAAATGCTTAATAAGTAGCTATTATTTTAGGAGTATTAGTACACCTCAAGTTGCGCGCATGGTGCGTAATTTTTTTGTAAGTATCTGTTCACGCGGGCTTTGTGGGGCTATCATTCGCGCACAACTCATCACCACTGGAGGTTTTTCATGGCGCTTATGGACTTCATCAAGAAACAGTTTATTGACGTACTGCAATGGACCGAGGAGAGCGATGGCACGCTGGCCTGGCGCTTCCCCATGGCGGGCATGGAAATTCAAAACGGCGCAGCCCTTACGGTGCGTGAATCACAAATGGCGGTGTTCATCAACGAAGGCAAGGTGGCCGACGTGTTTGGCCCCGGCAACTACAAACTCAGCACCAATACGCTGCCGGTGCTGACGTACTTGAAAAACTGGGACAAGCTGTTTGAGTCACCGTTCAAGTCGGACGTGTACTTTTTCAGCACCCGCCAGCAGCTGGACTGTAAGTGGGGCACGCCGCAGCCCATCACCATCCGCGACAAAGATTTTGGTGCGGTGCGCCTGCGCGCCTTTGGTAACTTTGCCTTTCGCATTGCCGACCCTAAGCTGTTCCATACCGAAATCTCAGGCACCCGCGACATGTACACCGTGGCGGACGTGGAGGGCCAGCTGCGCGGCCTGGTGCTGCAAAACATTAGCAATGCGATAGCGTCTAGCGGCATTGCGTTCCTGGACTTGGCGGCCAACCAGCAGATGTTTGCCACCGCTTTATCTAAAGAGCTAGAACCCGCCTACGCCGCCATTGGCCTCAAGCTGGAAGGCATGACCGTGCAAAACGTGTCACTGCCCGAAGAGCTGCAAAAAATCCTTGACCAAAAAATCGGCATGGGCATGGTGGGCAACGACATGGGCAAGTTTATGCAGTACCAAACTGCGCAGGCTATCCCCAAGTTTGCCGATGGCGCAGGCTCGGGAGGTGGCGGCATCGCCGGGGATGCCATGGGCATGGGCGCTGGCCTGGCCATGGGGCAAATCATGGCGCAAAACCTGCAGGCTGGGCTCAATACCAACACCGCCGCCATGGCCGCACCCCAAGCCGCGCCCGTGGGCATCAAGGCCGACGACGTGATGGGCATGCTGGAAAAGCTGGGCGAGCTCAAAGCCAAAGGCATTTTGACCGACGAAGAGTTCAGTACCAAGAAGGCTGAACTATTGAAAAAGTTGGTTTAGGTGCTAGGTTTTGGGGATTGGGATACGGGTTTTGAGTACAGAGATTTGAATACGGGGTTTTTTAATCTTCTTTTGCGCGCTTTGCGCAACCTTCGCGCCCTCTGCGTTCAAAAATTCCCCTTCCCCTTCCGTTTCATTTCTAGCAGTCGATAACTAAATAACAACAGTGGCAACCGCAACACAACGCGCCTACACCGCCGCCTGCCCGGGCTGCGGTGCGCCGGTAAGTTTTACCTCGCTGGCCAGCACGCACGCGGTGTGCGGGTTTTGCCAGAGCACCATCGTGCGCGAGGGCGAAGCGCTTAAGCGCATTGGCAAGATGGCCGAGGTGTTTGACGACTACAGCGCGCTGCAACTGATGGCGCAAGGCAAGCTGGGCAGCGTCAATTTCACCATCGTAGGCCGCTTGCAGTACCAGTACGAAGGTGGCAGCTGGAACGAGTGGCTGGCCGCACTAGACGACGGCAGCACCGCCTCGCTGAGCGAAGACAACGGCAGCTTTGTGTGGACGCGCGCGCAGGCCAACACGCGCGAAATGCCGCAGCCTGCACAGTGGGTTGTGGGCAACACCACCGCCATCAACGGCAAGCCGTTCAGCGTCGCCTCGGTGCAAGAAGTGGCGCTGATGGCCGCGCAAGGCGAGCTGCCCAAGCTACCGCCGCTGGGGCAAAAGTTCTATATGGTTGAGCTGCGCAGCGCCCAAGCCGAGGTGCTGTCGATTGACTACAGCACCCAGCCCCCTGGCCTGGCTGTGGGCAAAGCCGTCAATTTGGAAGACCTGCAGCTAACAGGCCTGCGCGACCTGGCTAACGCCACCGGCCAAGGCGGCAAAGAGGTGGCGGCCCGCCATTTCAACTGCCCTAACTGTGCCAGCCCGGTGGACGTAAAGCTCTCGGGCAGCAAAAGTATCAGCTGCCCCGCCTGCAACAGCCTGATTGACCTGACCCAAGGCATCGGCGGCGAGCTGGCCCACGCTGTGCAAGACGAACCTGTAAAGCCACTGATTGCCTTGGGCAGCATGGGCACCTTGCAGGGCAAACAATGGCAGGTGGTGGGGTTTCAGCACCGCATGGGCCACGAGGTCGGCGCTAGCGGCAGCAGTGAAGATGACGACGGGGGCGACAGCGAAGAGAGCTTTGGCTGGAACGAGTATTTGCTGTACAACGCCAAAGCGGGCTTCCTATTTTTGGTGGACACCACCGAAGGCTGGAGCGTGGTCAAGCCCGCCACCGGCGCGCCTACCAAGCAAGGCAGCAAAGCCTACAGTTATTTGGGCACCCAGTACACACTGCAAAACACGGGCTACAAAGCGGAAACCCAGTACGTTGCAGGCGAGTTTTATTGGCAAGTACAGCGCGGCCAAACCTCGTTTAATGAAGACTACGCCAGCGGTAAAAACCTGCTGTCCAGCGAACAGGCGGGCAAAGAAATGACCTGGTCGGTCGGCAGCAAAATTGACTACGCTGCCGTGGTAGCAGCGTTCAAAATTAAAGGTAACAACGAGGACTTTTCCAGAAACGATGTGACCCCGTTTGCGGCCTCAGGCGTAAGCCTGGGCAGCTTGGGCGCGGTGGGCTGGATAGTGATTTTGATCGTCATCATCGTGCTGCTGTCGGTGCTGGGACGCTGCACCAGCAACTGTGACCCGCAGACGCAAAACTGCAACTCCAGCAGCCGCAGCAGTGGCGGCAGCTACGGCGGTTTTAGCTCGGGTGGCGGGCATAAATGACGGTTTGGATGTAACGGTTTGGGTGTGGATTAATTTTTAAGGAGAAAACAGCATGGTGGAATGGCTAAAACCTGGGGCCTTCATTGGCTCGATTGTCTTTGCGCTGATTGGCGTGGTAATTTTTTGGCTGTGCTTTGTCATCATCGACAAAATCACGCCCTACAACTTGTGGGAAGAAATCGTCGAAAAACAAAATGTCGCTTTGGCACTGGTGGTGGCGGCAATGAGTTTGGGTATTTCGATCATTGTGGCTGCGGCGATTCATGGGTAGTTTGCTGACTGGCGTTTGAAAAATCCGCGCATTCCCAAGCGCAGCACCATGCAAGTTAAAGAACCCCTAGCCCCGCGCCCGATTGAGCTTGCCTTGCTGGCCAGTGTGTTTGTGGTCGCGGCGTGCGGGCTGCTGTACGAGTTGGCAGCGGGGGCGATTGCCTCTTATTTGCTGGGCGATTCTATTTTGCAGTTTTCCACCATCATTGGCACCTACCTGTTTGCCATGGGCATTGGCTCGTGGCTGTCGCGCTACATTGAGCGGCAGTTGCCTGCGCATTTTTTGCGTATTGAGCTGCTGGTGGGGGTGGTGGGCGGCGCGCTGCCTGCAGTGCTGTTTTTGGCCAACGCCTATGCGCCGCAAAGTTTCAGGCCGCTACTGTACGGCATGGTGATGCTGGTAGGCACCCTGGTAGGGCTGGAGATTCCGCTGGTGATGCGTATTTTAAAGCGCAATGCGCAGCTTAAAGACCTGGTCTCGCAGGTGCTGACGTTTGACTACTTGGGTGCACTGGCAGTGAGCTTGGCGTTTCCGCTGGTGCTGGTGCCCCAGCTGGGCTTGGTGCGCACGGGGCTGCTGTTTGGCTTGCTAAATGTGGCGGTGGCGCTGTGGGCGCTGTGGCTGTTCAGGCATGAGCTGCGGGCCTTTAAAAGCCATGCGGTTGCCGCGCTGGCGGCGCTGGGCCTGCTGGGCGGTGCCTTTGCCGGGGCCGACCACATCACCTCGCTGGCAGAAGACAAGTTTTACCAAGACCCCATTGTGTTCAGCGACAACTCGCCCTACCAGCGCATTGTAGTGACCCACGGGCGCGCGGGACACCGCCTGTTTTTAAACGGCAATTTGCAGTTTGCCCAGCGCGACGAGTACCGCTACCACGAAGCGCTGGTGCACCCGGCCATGGCCGCGCAGGGCGCGCCCAAGCGGGTGGCCGTGCTGGGCGGTGGTGACGGCATGGCCGTGCGTGAAATACTCAAATACCCCAGCGTAGAGTCAATCACTTTGGTGGAGCTAGACCCCCATATGACGCGGCTGTTTACCCACAACCCCACGCTGGCGGCACTTAACGGCAACGCGCTGGCTTCACCCAAGGTCAAAGTGGTGAATACCGACGCATTTGCGTTTTTAGAAACCAGCACCGATATGTTTGACGTGGTGATAGTGGACTTTCCAGACCCCAGCAACTTCAGCATTGGCAAGCTGTACACCGCCAGCTTTTATGCCCTGCTGGACCAACGCCTAAGCGCCAGTGGCTACGCGGTGGTGCAAACCACCTCGCCCCTGGTGGCGCGCAAAAGCTTTTGGACCGTCGCGCGCACCATCGAAGAAGCCGGGCTGTCTGTCAAGCCTTACCACGCGCATGTGCCCAGCTTTGGCGAATGGGGTTTCATTCTGGCCAGCCGCAGGCCCTACCGCCTGCCCACCGCCCTGCCCGATGGCATGCGGTTTTTGAACCTGCAAAGCCTGCCCCTGCTGTTTGACTTTCCGCTGGACATGGCCCGGATAGAGATGCCGCCCAACCGCTTGTCTAACCAAGTGCTGGTGACCACCTTTGAGGAAGAATGGGGCAAGGTGCTGCGGTGACAGCCCAGCCCAACCTAGAACTTAAGGCGGGGCTTAGCGCATGGGGCCGCACGCGGCGCTGCGCCATGGCGGCGGCGGCGCTGGCACCGCTAGGTTTTGCAGGCTGCCAGCCTGCGCACCAGATTACCGGCGGCTTTACCGGCACCTCGCCCGAGCGTGGCCACCTGCTGCGCGCAGGGCACGGCGCAAGCGCTAACAGCTCTAACGCCCATGCCAGCCCCAGCAGCACCCGCAGCGTGCATACCCTGATAGCCGGGGGTGGCGTGGCCGGTTTGTCGGCGGCGCGTGCGCTGCGCCTGCAAGGCATAGACGACTTTGCGCTGCTGGAGCTGGAAGACAGCGCCGGCGGTAACGCCCGCGCAGGCACCATGGCCGGTATGGCGCACCCACTGGGCGCACACTACCTGCCCGTGCCCAGCGATAGAGCGCCTGAGGTGCAGGATTTTTTAGAAGAGCTGGGCCTGCGCAAGCGCATTGCGGGCCGCTGGCAGTACGACGAGCGCCACCTGTGCCACAGCCCGCAAGAGCGTTTGTTTTTTAACGGCACATGGCAAGACGGCCTGTTGCCCACCGCAGGTGTAGGCCCCAGCACACTGGCGCAGTACGCGCAGTTTGCCAAGCTGGTAGCGCAGTGGCGCGCTACCGGCGGGTTTCAAATTCCTGTGCCAAATACACCGGTGGCCCAAGCAAATGCTGCACAACTAGCTATGCCTTTTGTAGCTTACCTGGATGCGCAAGGGCTGCAAGACAGCCACCTGCGCTGGTACCTAGACTACTGCTGCCGTGACGACTATGGCGCGGGCCTAGACGAGGTCAGCGCGTGGGCGGGCATTCATTATTTTGCTGCGCGCCACGGTTTTAGCGCGCCGGGTGCTTTTGATGCGCGCACTGACACACTTGCTGCCCAGGCTGCAGAGCGCGACCTGCAAAACAGCGGCGTGCTGACCTGGCCGCAAGGCAATGCTTTTTTAACCCAAGCTTTGGCCCAGCCGCTGAGCGAGCGCCTGCGCACAGGCCGGGTGGTACTGCGCATTACCGAAGGCAAGTCAGGCGTGGCGGTGGACGCGCTGAACGTGCACACCCAAGCGGTTGAGCGCTGGCAAGCACAGCGCTGTATCGTGGCGCTGCCGGTGTTTATCGCCCAGCGCGTTGTCAGCACGCAGCTGGGGTTTTTGCAGCAAGCGGCGCTGCACACCCGCTACGCCAGCTGGCTGGTGGCCAATGTGCAGATTAATGCGGCACTCCAAGACACCGGGGGCGATGGAGGTAATGGTGTAGGTGCAGCGCCGGCTTGGGACAACGTGATTTACAACCCCGGCGAGGCCCATACGGGCAATGCTGACAATGCTGGCACCAGCACCGGTGGCCTAGGCTACGTAGATGCCATGCACCAAAGCACCCGCACTGCCCCTGGCCCCAGCGTGCTGACCTACTACCGCGCTTTGGGCACCAGCGCGCTGGCGCGCCGCACTTTGCTGGCCAAGCCGTGGGTGCAGCACCGGGACGAGACACTGGCCGACCTGCGGCAAGCCCACCCCGACATAGACCAGCGCGCCGTGCAGGTCAACATCACCCGCTACGGCCATGCCATGGCCGTACCTACACCGCAGTTTTTAAGCCAAATAGGCTTATGGCCCAAGGAAATGCTATATAAGAAGCTATTAAAATCAGAGCGTTCTGGTCTACAGTATGCACCCCGCGCCGCGCCGCGCACAGCCCGCTTGCGTTTTGCACACAGCGACTGGTCGGGCTACTCGGTGCTGGAAGAGGCCTTCACGCGTGGCCTGCACGCCGCGCTTTAAATAGGCCTGCGCTGCTTACCAGCGCGATTTCATGCGGTTGTAGGCGCTGCTGCCAAAGCTGCGCTGGGCTGATGGGGTAAGGTAGCGGTCGTCGGCAAACAGGTAGGTGTTGTAGTCAATCCCCGCTGCGATGGTGCTGGCCGTGCAGGTGAGTGCTGTAGGCGTGGTGCAGGCTGCCGTTGTGGCATTAACGTAGCCGTAGTTTGAAGGCTGGTTAAGCAGCAGGTTGTACTGGTAGGGCGCGTCTACATACAGCACGTTGGCCCCCAGATCAACCATGTTGATCAACAGCGCTTCGTTGAACGCGCCAGCAGCGGCGGATAAAAATGCCCCCAGCCCCACGCTAACCGCGTAGGGCGAACGGCCCAGGTCGTACAGCCCCGTTACCACCACATGCTTGCCACCGGTGGCTGCAATGCGCCGCGCCAACTCGCCCAGCGCGCGGCCTGCCGCTTGCGCGTTGGCCACACCTTGCGCAGAGCTGATGGTGCCCGCTTTCACGCTGCCAGCTTGTACCAGCAGGTCACTGGTACCGCCGCTGAGCATGATGATGTCGCCAGTGGCCAAGCTGTTGCCCGCTAGAAATGCGTCAAACTGCTCGTTCAGGGTCAAATTAGTACTACTGCCTGCAGCGTCGGGTTTGAGGGCAATGCGTGCATTGCCCCGGGCCCAGCCTTGACCACCTGCCGCCTGGGCTTTCAAGCCCAGGCCATAGTTAGACGCGACTTCTTGCACCCAGGTGGTATTGCTGCCATCGTTGACCGAATAGACCGCGCCGCTAGCTTGGCCTACGTCGGCCACGCCATCGCCCAGCGCTATGGCGCGGCTGGGTACAAAAGGCTCTACGGTGGTGGTACCGCCGCCGCACGCGCCCAGCAGGACGGTGCTGGCAACTAGAGCTGCGCTGCACCAGCGCCCCACACTGTGGCCCAACAGCCCGTTAGCTACATTCAATTTCATGCATCACTCTCCACGCATCTTGCGGCACCGCTGTGGGTGCGTATTTAAAGGCTTATCTTAACTTGCTTGGGTTAAACGCTGGCAAAGTGCGCCGATTTGACACCATGCGCGCTGGCATTTGACCCAATGCACGTTGGCTTTGGGCTCTTGGCTGGAGCTAAGCTTAGCTAACCCTGGCTTGAAGAAGCCCGCTGCAGCCTGTCACGCACGCCGTCCCAGTCGGCATCGGGCGGCACTGTTTCCACCCAAATAAGCTTAACGGCTTGGTCGTCAAAGCTGCGCAGCACGGCAAACAGCTGCTGCGCCGTGGCCAGTGCATCGTCAGGCATGCGGCGGCGAAGGATGCGGCTGGACTTGGATGCCAAGATCGCACGGGAGTACACCGCAATGTGCGCTGCCTCAGCGCCCAGCAGGTCCAGCGCGGTTTGCAGCGCCTTGGCATCCATCAAGCGCAGGCGTGCGTTAGGTGCATAGTGGGCCTCTAGTGTGCCGGAGGCTTTGGGGACAGTGGTGATTTTTGGGGCCGGCAAAGAATTGTTTTTTGAAGCATTATCATGCTCTTGCCCAAGGAAATGCTGGCTAAGCAGCTCCTCATTTGATAGTAGCCTGCATCCCATGGCGGCTTCCAGCTGGGCCTTGCTGAGCACGCCGGGGCGCAGCAGCACGGGCGCAGCGCGGGTGCAGTCGACGATGGTGGACTCAATACCTACGCTGCAGGCTCCGCCGTCTAACACCGCTAAACCTGTGCCACTACCCTTCTCATCACCCGTTACACCGCCCAACTCGCTGCGCACATGCGCGGCTGTGGTGGGGCTGACTTTGCCAAACTTGTTGGCGCTGGGCGCGGCCAAGCCTGCCACCCCCAGTGCGGCGCATTGGCGCAGCAAATCCAGCGCCATAGGGTGGGCTGGGCAGCGCAGGCCAATCGAATTTTGCCCTCCTGCCGCGGCCGTGCCCACGCCTGGGCGGCGCGGCACAATCACGGTCAGCGGCCCTGGCCAAAAGGCGCTGACCAGTGCGGTTGCAAAAGTGGGCATGCTGGCAGCAAAATGGTCTGCCCCCGCAGCGTTTGCCACATGCACGATCAGCGGATGGTCGGCGGGACGGCCTTTGGCCGCAAAAATTTGCGCCACGGCTTTATCGTTAGACGCATCAGCGCCCAGGCCATAGACGGTTTCGGTAGGAAAAGCCACCAGGCCGCCCGCCTTGAGCCGCGCAGCCGCTGCAGCTACCGTGAATGGAGCGTCGTTCATGGCTGGGCTAGATTACGCAGGTTGGCACAGGTTAAATCAGACTGAAGCAGGTTCAAGCAGGTTTACGCTGCAAACGGCAGGCCCAGTAGGGCAGCGGCCTGCGCGGCTATGCTGCGGGCTTGTGCGCTACTGTCGGCGGTAATGTTCAGGTGGCCCATTTTGCGGCCCCGGCGGGGTTCTAGCTTGCCGTACAGGTGCAAATGGGTGCCGGGCAGGGCCAGTACACGGCTCCAGTCGGGCGCTGCTAGAGCGCCGCCAGCGCCCAGCCATACATCGCCCAGCAGGTTGAGCATGATGCTGGCGCTGTGCTGGCGCGGCTTGGGCAGTGGCAAGCCGCACAGGGTGCGTACCTGCAGTTCAAACTGGCTGATGTTGCAGCCGTCCATGCTCCAGTGGCCGCTGTTGTGAGGGCGGGGGGCTATCTCGTTCACAGCCAGCGGGCTGGTCTCGCTGAGCTTGCCCTGTGCGTCCTGCAGAATAAAAAATTCTACGCACAGCACACCCACATAGTCCAAGGCTTCTGCTATAGATTTAGCAGCTGCTTGTGCAGCATTTACTTGGGCGATAGGCAGATTATCTTCATATACTTCGCTGACAGCCAAAATTCCGTCAATATGCGTGTTGCGGGCCACCGGCAGGGTTACCATCTGCCCATCAGGCCCGCGCGCCACTACCACAGAGCATTCGGCCACCAGCGGGGCAAACTGCTCTAGCACGCAGGGCACGCTGCCCAGTTGCGCCCAGGCAGCCACCAGCGCCTCACGCGTCTGCACCCTGGCTTGGCCTTTGCCGTCGTAGCCCAGGGTAGCGGTTTTGAGCACACCGGGCAGGCAATAGTCGGGCACGCTGGACAGGTCGGTTGCGCTGTCAATCACCGCATAGGGCACGGGGCCTACACCTGAGGTGGCCGCTATCTGGGCTAGCCGGGCTTTTTCCATGCGCCGGTCTTGCGCTATGGCCACGCAGTCAGCGCTGGGCGCTACGGGGCGGTGCGCGCCCAGCGTCATCAGCGCCGGTGCGGGCACGTTTTCAAACTCGGTGGTAATGGCGGCGCTGCGCTGCATGAGCTGGGCCAAACCTTGCTCGTCGAGATAGTCCGCCGCAATATGGTACTGGCTCACCTGGCCCGCCGGGCTGGCCGGGTCTGCATCCAGCACCACCGTAAAGTACCCCATCCGCTGCGCGGCCTGCACAAACATACGGCCCAGCTGCCCACCGCCCATGACACCTAAGGTAGGTTGGCGGCCATCGGGTTGAACTATGCCGGGGAAAATAGGTTTCATGGTGTTTTAGATGGTGTAGTGGCTGGGGGCAATACCATGGCACGGGCAGTTTCAGTTTGCTTGCGCCGGTAGGCATCCAGCTGCGCAAGCAGGCCTGCATCATGGCTGGCCAGCAGGGCCACAGCAAACAATGCCGCGTTGGCGGCGCCGGCGGCGCCTATCGCAAAGGTGGCTACGGGTATACCTTTGGGCATTTGCACTATGCTGTGCAGCGAGTCTACGCCCGAAAGATGTTTAGACGACACGGGCACGCCCAGCACTGGCACAGTGGTTTTGGCGGCCAGCATGCCCGGCAGGTGGGCTGCGCCGCCTGCTCCGGCTATGATAGCCTGCAGGCCCCGGCCCGCAGCTGCGCTGGCATAGGCAAACATATCGTCAGGCATGCGGTGCGCTGAGACCACCAAGGCTTCGTGAGGAATACCAAAATCGGTCAAAATCTGCACTGCGTGCTGCATGGTGTCCCAATCTGAGCTAGAACCCATCAGTACGCTGACTTGAATATTTTTCATGGTTTAATTTTACCCACCCTCACCGCTTTTCCCCACTTTTTTCCTTACCCTCTTTCTCGCCCTTTCTCTCACCCTTTTCCCTACTTTAGCCCCTTACTTTCCCCGGCACACCCTTTTTTTATGATCGACGCAAGCATCCAAAATTTTGACGCAGAGGTGGTAGACGCCTCCATGACCACACCTGTATTGGTGGATTTTTGGGCTCCGTGGTGCGGGCCCTGTACCTCCCTGAGCCCGGTGTTGGAAAAACTCGAAGCAGCCTACGCTGGGCGCTTTAAGCTGGTCAAAATCAACGCTGACAAGGAGCAGCAAATCTGCAGCGCCTTTGGCGTGCGCAGCCTGCCCACCTGCGCGCTGATGGTGAATGGCCAGCCTGTGGACGGCTTTACCGGAGCGCTGCCCGAGGGTAAAGTGCGCGAGTTTTTGGACAAGCATTTACCTCCTGCACCCGACGCGCCCGGCGAACCAGAGTTGATAGAAGAAACCCCTTTGGTGCCCGGCAGCGCAGACGCGATAGCCGTGCTGCGCGAAGCCCTGGCCCTGGCCCCCGACAACGATGCCGCACGCTTTGACTTGCTGCGCAGCCTACTGCAAGCGGGCTTAGACGACGACGCGAAAGTGGCGCTGGCACCGGTGATCGCCCAGGTCAGCACCAACCGCAAGTTCGAAGCCGCACAGCGCGTACTCGATGCTATGGACTGCGTAGCTGCCTGTGCAAGCATTCCCTCAGCCACGGCAGAGTTAAGCGTGCAAATAGCGGCCAACAAACGTGATTTTGAAGCCCGCTTTGCGCTGGCCCAGCTGCACGCAGGGCAGCGCCTCTGGACAGCCGCGATGGACGAGCTGCTGGAGATTTTGATGCGCGACAAAACTTGGGCCGACGAAAAAGCCCGTAAAACCTATGTCGCTATTTTGGAAATTATCGAACCGCCCAAAGTCAAGGTAGCCGATGGCCAGATTCCACCACAAGACCCTACCGTGGCCACTTACCGCAGGCGCTTAAGCTCGGTGGTGCTGAGCTAGCTTACCAAGCCATGCTGGCGTCCGCAGTACCCTTGGGCCAGTGTTTAAGGTTTGGGCGCGCTGTGCAGCGCTGGCTGCACAGCGGACGGTGCGCCTGCCGTGCTGGCGGGTGCTTCTTGTACCCCATGCGCACCTTGCCCCTTTTGCACTTTTTGCACTTTTTGCACCTCTTGCACAGGCGCGCTGAGCTTGAACAAGGGCCAGAAAACGCGTGCACGAGGTTCCATGGGCGGTTTGCTCACGTGCACCACTGCGGCGGCTACAGCTAGGGCACATACTATTAAAACGCCTGCTGCTGCCCACCACGGGTGTACTGCGAGCGCATAGCTAGTGCTAGGGCTAGGGCTTGCGCTGTGCAAGGAAGTTGCTGCGTTCATAGAAATCCCTTTCTGCTGCGCTAATATTGCGCTGTTATAGGTTCTATTTAACATTAACTTTGTGCAAGATGCACGCCAGTTTATGCAAAGCTACGTAGGCGCTTTGTAAGCTTAGGTAAATTACCCAGCGGTAGAAAAAGGCATCGGGTACCTATCAATGTCCCACAAAATCCACTAGCGTAAACAAAGGCAAGCCGCTTGCACGCAGTTTGGCCGAGCCTTCCAGTTCGGGCAGATCTACGATGGCAGCACCTTCCATCACCACAGCGCCCAGTTTTTCTAGCAATTTTTTGCCGGCCATCATGGTGCCGCCCGTGGCAATCAGGTCGTCAATCAGCAGCACACGCTGACCAGAGCTTACCGCATCGGTGTGCAGTTCTACCGTAGCGCTGCCATATTCCAGCTCGTAAGTTTCTTCTACGGTGGTGAACGGAAGTTTGCCTTTTTTACGTATCGGTACAAACCCAACATTGAGCTCATAGGCCACCACCGCACCCAAAATAAAACCGCGTGCGTCCAGGCCAGCCACCACATCGGGGCGTAAGGCGGGGTCCATATAGCGGTGCACAAATGCATCTATCAGCACCCGAAATACGCGCGGATTTTGTAGCAGTGGGGTGATGTCACGAAACTGCACGCCCGGCACAGGCCAGTCGGGCACGGTGCGCATATGGCCTCGAAGGTAGTCAGCTACAGCGAGAGAGTTTTGCATATGGTTTGAAAAAAATTAAGGTGTACCGGTGGTCGCCGCATTAGACAAAATGACCCACCAAAATAGCCTCGCGCATACGCGCTGCTAAAACTGCAGCCAGCCCCTTGGTCAAGTCAAGCGCCAGCTTAGGGTATTGCGCTGACATAGCTTCAAATTTATCCCAGACTAGCAGACAGGCTACGCCCGGTGCACTGGCCATGATGGTGGCGCTGCGCGGCTTGCCAGAAAAGAAAGTGCCCTCACCTACTACCGAACCGGGTAACAGCGTAGCTATGGTGGTGCCGCGCACTTGCAGTGCCAGCTCACCTTGCACCAAAATATACAGCTCCCGGTCGCTCTCGCCTTCGTGCATCAGTACCGTACCTGTTTGCAAAAACCGCATAGACAAATACGGGGCCAATAGTTTCCAGCCGGCATGGCCTAGCTTGCACTGCAATGCGTCGTGGGCATCTAGCGTATCAATCGCCTCTACCATTTGGCTGACATCCATAGCAGAGCTTAACCTGTCGCTAGAAATTTACGGTTTGAAAATAACCATCCGAGCTGTTGCGCAGTTAGCGCAGCTCGCCATACTGGGTGGCGCTAAGTACCGGTGCATCAGGGTCGGGCATTTCGGTATCTTCGTAACCGGTCAGCAGCAGCTTATTGCGAATCGCCGCCATAGAGGCAGCTTTGGCAGTCGCCGCTGCAGCCATGCTTTGGGCCGCTTGCGCTGGTGCTGCTGCCAAGGCCGCTTTGGCCGCTTGTGCAGCGGTGTAGGCGGCAGGCGTGGCACCGCCCAACGGGATAGAAAGCCCAGGCTGCGCACCGGATGCCAAGGCCCTTTTAAAGGCCTCCACTTCGTCATGGTCTAAGGGGTCAGCCGTGCTACGCGCTGGCACGTCTTCACGTGGTTGGGCTACTGTGCGGGCGAATAAGACTTGCGTATCTGCTTGGTCAGGGGCGACTTTGGCCAGGGAAGGAGGCATTAAAGCAGGCGCAGACAGTGCAGCAGCAAGTGGGGCTTGTAGGCCATGCGCGGCGGCGCGCACAGGTTCTACACTAGGCACTACAGGGTAAGGTTGCGCTGACAACGGCGCGGGCCTGGAATTGCTGGGCACGCCCAGCTGCGGAGAATGCGCCCCTGCCGCGTTGGGGCGGTTTGCCATGGCGCTCGCCGCAGTCTCATAAAAACGCCAATACACGGCCTGCACCACCAGTTCAAAGCGGTGCTTGGCAGATTGCGATACCAATGCCTCAATTTCTGCAAGCTTGTTGGTCTCGCTTGCAAACTCTGCCGACAAATCAATCATGACTAAAAACGTACGTCCGCGCTGGTCTAAGGCCAACACTTTAAACTTGTAAGCAGAGGACAAAACACCCACCCGCACCATCGACTCTCGCACCACTTGAAACAGCAGCTCTCTGCGCGCATTGCGCTCTGTGCGGCGCTGCTCCGTACGGCTGGCAGGCATACCTTCGCCCGACAGTGGAGCCGCTGCCGCTTTAGCGCCACCTTGCATAAAAGGGCGCGTGGCATCGGCCAAGGTGGAATGGATATCCGTCTGGGCAGAATGCGCGGGTTTAACTGCGGGTTTGGCCAAAAACCAATTTAAAAATCCCATTATGTAGTCACCCCAAATAGTTATATACCAGTATCGCATAGCCACCCTGGCTTTGCGAGTTCATGCCGTGGCGCATCTTACGCCTTACTTTCTTTACACGAAGTTACGCGATTCTTACGATTTTACCCCGGCCCTGCTTCTGTACTGGCTGCAAAAAAGGAAGCCACACAACAAAAAAGCCCCTAAATGGGGCTTTTTTCACGAAAAGTAAGCTTTAGGTTTAGTAGCCACCACGGCCACCGCCACCGCCACCACCGCCACTACGACCGCCGCCGCCGTAAGGACTGCGGAAGCCGCCGCCATCACCGCCGCCACCGCCGCCAGCACCACCGCCGTAGCCGCCGCCACCGCTGCGGCTACCGCCACCGCCGCCGCCACCGCCGCCGTATCCACCACCGCCGCCGCCACCGTAGCTACCGCCACCGCTGCGACCACCGCCGCCGCCAAAACCGCCACCGCCAGTGCGTGGAGGACGAGCTTCCATGGGACGGGCTTCGTTCACTACAACGGCACGGCCGTCGAGTTGTTGACCGTTCATGCCTTCAACAGCAGCTAACGCCTCAGCGTCGCTGGCCATCTCGACAAAGCCGAAGCCTTTTGAACGACCCGTATCGCGCTCCATCATTACTTTAGCGCTGGTAACACCGCCAAAAGCCGAGAATGCTTGGTGCAAGTCTTCGTCGCGAACAGAATATGGCAGATTGCCAACGTACAGTTTATTGCCCATGAATGGGACTCCTATCAATCACAATTAAAAAGCGATGGAGTCCCTGGCAAACACATACCTGCACGAAACTGACCGATCACCAACTACGGTATCTAGCAGATACACGCCCCCACATTATGCGTCAGATAAGTTGATCGTGCCGAATCCTGCGCTTACACTAAGCCAAAAGTGTCGTCTTTATACATCGTATGCGGCGGTGCAGTACTTTACTTGGAGGTTTTGTCCAAGGGCATGGGGTCGTCGTTCTCGCTATAGTTACGCCACTGGCGCAGGGCGCTGCTCAAGGTGAGTATTTGATTTTCAAAAATAGGGCACGCTTGGCAAATAAACATATGGGTGCGCAAAGCAAGCCTTTCGCGCAAAAGCAGCGGGCGATCTTCTCTGGCCACCACCAAGCGGGCGACTTCTTTGCAGGAGCGGCGAAAAGGGTAGTTGAACATGCAGAAACCTAAACCTTGGAACAAGCGTATCGATAGAAGCGGAACTCGGTGCTTTAGGCCAGCTTGGCGACCTGCTGGCCGAACCAATTAAGCTCTAAACAGGCACGCAAACGCAGCCGTGCACGGTGCAGTTGCACGTACAGGTTTGTAGCGGTGATGCCCAGTTCCTTACACACCTCATCAGCGTCCATCTCCAGCCATTCGCGCATTAAAAACAGACGGCCTTGCACCGGGGGCAGTTGATTTACGCAGGCCTCCATCACAGCCATGAATTGTTTTTGGCCTAAATCTTGGTCGGGGTTGCCCCACTGGGCGGGCCGGTCGGCAAAATGGCCATCGGTTTTAAAGCCAATCGCGTCTAATTCATCGCTCTCGCGGTCACCTTGCATATCGCTGGCATTGACCTCACGCAAATTGGCCCGCAAGGTGTCCACCACCTTGTGCTTCAAAATACCTACCAACCAGGTTTTAAGCTGCGATTGCCCCGCAAACGACTGCGGCTTGGCTATGGCAGCCAGCATAGTTTCAGACACCGCGTCTTCTGCCCAAGCATCGTTACGCAACTGCAAACGCGCAAAACGCAGCAAATAACCATGCAAGCCTGCAACGTCGGTTTCAAAACTCATGGCAATCCTAAGGAAATATGTAATATAACAACGCAATGTAACGACGAGGATAATGGCTTAGCATTATCTTACTTACAACATTTCGCTGCTGCGCTCATCTAGGAAATATTATGGTTTATAACATCCGTTGCACCACAAGCTTGTTCGCCACAGCCATGTTGGCCACCAACTTGGTTGTGGCCTTACCTGTGTATGCGCAAAAAGATGTGCCCAAAGCCGCAGTATCTGCCGCAACAGCGGCAACAACCACGACACCCATGATAGAGGGAAACACGTTCGATAAAAAAGCCTTTGAGCTCAAGTCGCTCAAAGGCAAAGTGGTGCTGGTAATGTTTTGGTCAACAGACTGTGCCGTGTGCCGCGACAAAATGGGCGAGCTGCGGCAGAATATGCAAGGCTGGGCCGACAAACCTTTTGAGCTGGTGCTGGTCAGCACCGACCGGCGCATGCAAGATGTGGACAGCTACAACGCCATCATCAATAAGTCGGTTCCCCTCAGGCAGCGCGGTGTACAGCTGTGGTCGGGTGAAGTAAGCTACAAAGACAACCTGGGCAGCAGCCAACTGCAACGCGCACAGTTGCCCACTACCTTGTTGATTGACAAAACCGGCAAGCTGGTAGAGCGCTATAACGGACGTATACCTGCCGAGGTATGGGATACGATTTCAGATTTACTGTGATGTATTGCGCATTTTTACAAAATACACTGCGCAGGCCGTAAGAAAATAAGCACCATGTAGACTTAAGTTTAACTGCAGCCATTAGATGATGGCTACAGTTAGACCTCAACTTTAACTGGAGTAATTTATGAACCAACGTGCTTTGATTGCAGCCGCCGCTGCTTCGCTTTTGTCCACTGTATTAATGTCAACCCCCGCTGCCGCGCAAGACAAAGAAAAATGCTACGGCATTGCCAAAGCGGGCCAAAACGACTGCGCCAACTTGGCGGGTACGCATTCATGCGCTGGCCAAGCAACCGTAGACAACGATAAAGGTGAGTGGAAGTACGCCGCCAAAGGCACTTGTGTATCGATGAAGGGCATGACCGCCGAGCAAGCTAAAAAGGCCGCTATGGAAAAAGGTGCAGACAAGAAGAGCTAAAGTATTGCGGGGTTTTAGCACGCACAAACGTCGCCCCGTAGGCCCAGAGAACGCCCGCCATGTCCTCTAAAACAACAGGCATCGGTTGGCGGCACCCTCATTTTTCGCAGGTGCTGGAGACCTTGCCTTCAGTGGCGTTTTTAGAAGTCCATTCAGAAAACTTCTTTGCAGACGGCGGCGCTGCATTAGCCACCCTGGTGCTGGCGCGCAGGCATTACCCTGTCAGCCTGCATGGTGTCGGCTTGGGTTTAGGTTCCGCCAGCGGTATAGATGCTTGGCACTTAGACACGTTGCACCGCTTGGTACAGCGCATAGAACCCGTGCGCGTAAGCGACCATGCTTGCTTTGCGCGCGGCAGCCTGGACGGGGCCGATGTGCATGCGGCAGACTTGCTGCCGATTGCCTTTAACAGCGCCTCGCTAGACGTGCTGTGCGCCAATGTGCAGCGCGTACAAGACCGTTTGCAGCGCCGTATTTTGGTAGAAAACTTGTCTGCCTATGTCAACATGGCCGGTAGCGACCGCAGCGAGACCGATTTTTTAAACGCACTGACCCAGCGCACAGGCTGCCAACTGCTGGTGGATGTGAACAACCTGTACGTCAACGCGTTAAACGCCCAAAATCAAAGCATGGGTGCGCGTGATTCCGAACTTGCCGTGCAAAGCTGTGCCCAGTGGCTGGCTGCGATTGACGCGCACAGCGCGGGCGAGATTCACCTGGCAGGGCATTGTGAGATGGCCGATATCGTGATTGACGACCATGGCGCACGTGTGTGTGATGGCGTATGGCGCGTCTACGCCCAAGCCGTGCAACGCTTGGGGCGGGTGCCCGCGTTGGTGGAGTGGGACACCGCACTTGCGCCGCTGCAAACCTTGCTGGACGAAGCCGCACGCGCAGATACCATAGCGCACGCTGCATGAACGCAGGCACACCAAACCACGCACAACTAGCCGTAGCCCAGCTAGGTCAAGCGCAGCTGGTCCAGCAGCAAAATGGTTTGCTAGCGGCTATTTTTACAGTGCAGGCAGACCTGCCTTCACGCGGCTTGGCGGCCTACCGCACAAACGCGCATGCCAGCGCACAGCGTGCTTTGCAAGCGGCCTACCCAGTCATAGAGCAGTTGGTAGGCCCCGATAATTTTGCTTTATTGGCACGTGATTTTGGGCACCAGCACCCACCGCAGCGCGGCGATTTAGCCCACTGGGGCCACCAGCTTGCGGCGTTTTTGGCCACCTCTTCGCAGTTGGTCGACACCCCTTATTTGGCCGATGTAGCGCACATTGAATGGGCGCTACACACCTGCGCTGGTGCAGCCGACCGCGCTCAAGATAGCGCCAGTTTTGCTGCACTGGCCCAGCATGCGCCGGAAAACTTAAGCTTTACCATAGCCCCCGGTGTGCATGTGCTGGCCAGCGCATACCCTGCCGCTGCCATCGTGCTAGCGCACCAGGGCCAAGGCACGCTGGGCGATGCTGCCGCTTTGCTGGGTGCTGGTGCTGCGCAAACTGCCCTGGTGTGGCGCGCAGGCTTTGCCCCGCGTGTGCGTGCGCTGGCACAGTCTGAGCAGGCCTTTACCCAAGCCGTGTGCAGTGGCCTGTGCCTAGCGCACGCGTTAGACTGTGCAGATACTGCGTTTGACTTTAGCGCCTGGTTAACCGCAGCCGTGCAAAGCGGCTTGGTAATGGGTGTGGTGGTGGCCAGCAGCGCAGCTTAGTGGTGATGAAGATTTTGCAGCAAAAAATACATTCGCTATTTTTTTTATAGCTGGCTGTGCTATTATTTATTGGTTTATAGCTTTATTTACCAATCAAATACGAGGATGCCATGGTTTTAGTTGCGGGCTCTGCCAATGTTGATTTTGTGGTGCGTGCTGCGCATATTCCTGCACCAGGAGAGACAGTGCTGGGCTCGCAGTTCCAAACTTTTCCGGGTGGCAAAGGGGCCAACCAAGCAGTAGCCTGCGCACAAGCCGGCGGTGCACCTACTGCCATGTTGTTGGCACTGGGCCGCGATACATTTGCCTCTACCTTAACTGACTCGCTGGGCCGCGCTGGCGTGCACATGCACACGGTGCACAGCGCAGCGCAGCCCACAGGTACAGCATTTATTTGCGTCTCAGACGATGGTGAAAATGCCATCACCGTCGCACCGGGAGCTAACCTGGACCTGCTGCCCGAACACCTGGCCCAGCACATGCCCAGTCTGCAAGGCGTAAGCCATTTGCTGATGCAGCTAGAAACCCCCTTGCCGACCGTGCTGGCCTATGCACAAGCGGCCCGTACCAGTGGTGTACAAGTGGTACTGAACGCCGCGCCCGCGCAGTCACTGCCGCCTGCACTGCTTAATTTGGTGGATATTTTGGTGGTTAATGAAGGCGAACTGGCGGCGCTGACCTCTGCACACTGCCCCCTGGAAGACCAGCTTATGCAACTGCCAGCACCCTGCGTGGTAGTAACGCTGGGCAGTGCAGGCTGCCTGGCACGTGTGCGCGACGCGCAAGGCAATAGTACGCTGTACAAGCAAGCTGCATGGCCAGTAGCCGTAGTAGACACTACCGCTGCTGGCGACACCTTTTGCGGCGCACTGGTGGCTGCATTGGCGGGTGCGCCGCAGGGCAGCGCACTGTCAACCTTGCCGCAAGCCCTGCGCCAAGCCAGTGCTGCCGCCGCGCTTACCTGCACCCAGCTGGGCGCACAAAGCAGCATCCCCACGCACCAAGCCGTGTTGGATTTGATGCAACAATAAGCCTATGACTTTTTCTACATCCACCATGCCATTGGCAGCGCAGCACTGGGTTATTTACGACACCGACCCCGGTGTAGACGATGCCATGGCGCTATACTACGCATTGGCAAACCCATCCATCAAGTTGCTGGGCATCACCACAGTATTTGGTAACGTTACAGTTGCGCAAGCCACCGCCAATGCGCTGTACCTCACCCACCTTACCGGCCAAGCCCAACATGGTGCCATTCCGATTGCTCAAGGAGCAGCCGCACCACTGGCAAAGCACACCGAAGCCCCGCCCGACTATATTCACGGCAAAGACGGCCTAGGCAACCAGCCCAGCCGCAGCACCGATCCCGAGCCGCGCACGATAGAAGCGCGCGGTGCGGCGCAGTTTATTGTAGACATGGCGCGCCAGTACCCTGGCCAAATCACGCTGGTTCCGGTGGGGCCATTGACCAATATTGCACTGGCACTGCAGCTTGAGCCGCTGCTGCCCAAACTGATTAAAAATGTGGTGCTGATGGGCGGTGCAGTCACCGAGCCAGGCAATGTGTCTCCGGTGGCGGAGGCCAACATTTGGAACGACCCCCATGCTGCAGACCAGGTGTTTACGGCAGGCTTTGCGCTGACCATGGTGGGGCTTGATGCCACCCACAAAATGCTTTTGCCTGTGACGCTGTTTGAACAAGTTGCCCAAGCCCACAAGCACCCCGCCACCGATGCCTTGCTGCACGCTGTGCGGTTTTACGCTAATTTTTACGGCAGCCGCTTCGTACACCAAAGCGGTTTTGAGGGCTGCTTTGGCCACGACGTGCTGGCTTTTGTCTACCTTACCCACCCCCACCTATTCACAACCGAGACAGGCCCCATCCGCGTAGTGACCGAAGGCATTGCCCAAGGCCAAACCGTGCTGCAGCGCCAAGCCTTTATGCAATACCCCCAAGCGGGCTGGGGCGCAAGCATGCCGGTGTCCAGTGCGTGCATGACGCTGGACCCAGCAGCCGCCAAAGCGGCGCTAGAGACTGCGCTGCTGGGGCCTTGGCTGTAAAATCATCTGTCGTCTAGGAGCTATGCGCCATGCAATTTCCCATCGTCGACTTCACCAGTCCACAAGCACCAGCACAGTTTTGCGAAAGCTTGCACGCCACCGGCTTTGGGGTGCTGAAAAACCACCCCCTACAGCAGGGCCTGGTGAGCGACATCTACGCTGAATGGTTGGCGTTTTTTGCCACTGATGCAAAGCACCAGTACCCTTGGGACGCTGACAAGCTCGACGGCTATTTTTCGCCTGCCGTGAGCGAAACAGCCAAAGGCAATACGGTCAAAGACCTGAAAGAGTTTTTTCACATTTACCCGTGGGGCCGGTACCCCAGCCAAGTCAGCGATGCCGCCCGCCGCTACTATGCGGATGGCAATAGCCTGGCCACCGCCTTGCTGCAGTGGGTAGAGGACTGCTCACCGCCCGAGGTAAAGGCGCGCTACAGCATGCCGCTGCCGCGCATGGTCGACGGCTGCCAAGAAACCCTGCTGCGGGTGCTGCACTACCCGCCCCTGCGCGGCGACGAGCCCACAGGCAGCGAACGCGCCGCTGCCCACGGCGACATTAACCTGCTGACCCTGCTGCCCGCTGCCAGCGAGCCGGGCATGCAGGTGCTGGGCCAAGACAAGCAGTGGTATGACGTGCCCTGCGATTTTGGCTTGCTGATTGTGAACATTGGCGACATGCTGGAGGAAGCCAGCGGCCACTATTACCCTTCCACCACGCACCGCGTGCTCAACCCTACCGGTGCCGCAGCGCAGCGCAGCCGGGTCTCACTGCCTTTGTTTTTGCATCCGCACCGGGAGGTGAAGTTGTCTGAGCGCTATACCGTGGGCAGTTACTTTGAAGAACGCATGAAAGAGCTGCGGCGCAATTGAGTTGCTGGCTGTTATACGCTATTAATAGCGTAGCTATCTATTGAACATTTCCTTGGGCGATAGCCCTATTTAGCTCACATTTTTAGCTCAAATTTTCTGGTCCTACCCAGTCCGTGCAACAGCAAATGCACTGCAGTAGTCAAATCAAAAGCCTTTGAGTAACTTGCCCTGTGCCACCGCCAGCGCCTCGGGCTTGCCACTGAGCACCAGCGTATCACCGTCTTGCAAGGTGCAGGTGTCATTTACAGGTACCAGCGCACCCCCTGCGCGGCGCAAGCTTACTACGCGCACACCGACTGCATGCAAAGCCAGATCGCCCAGCGGCTGGCCCAGTGTTTTGGCTGACAAGGGCATGGTAAAAGTGGTCAAGCGTGCATGGTCTAGCTCGTCTGCGGTGTCGTCGTCGGCACCGTGAAAGTAGCCGCGCAGCAGGCTGTAGCGTGCGTCGCGCTGGTCTTGCACGGTGCGAATCACGCGGCGCATGGGCACGCCCACCAAGGCCAGCGCATGGCTGGCCAGCATCAGGCTGCCTTCGATGGACTCGGGCACCACCTCGGTGGCACCGGCGGCTTGCAGCTTTTCCAGGTCGTGGTCGTCTTGTGTGCGCACAATCACCGGCACCTGCGGGGCATGCGCGCGGATATGGGCCAGCACCTTGAGCGCGCCGGGTACGTCCAGGTAGGTGATCACCACTGCACTGGCGCGCGCCAAGCCTGCTGCCATTAAAGCTTGCAAGCGCGCAGCATCGCCAAACACCACCGAATCACCAGCCGCTGCTGCTTGGCGCACGCGGTCGGGGTCTAGGTCTAGTGCCATCGACTGAATGTGCTCTTGGTCTAGCATGCGGGCCAGGTTTTGGCCGCAGCGCCCGTAGCCGCAAATAATCACATGCTGGTTGGCATTGATCGACTTGCGGGCAATCGTGGTCATTTGCAGCGACTGCTGCAGCCAGTCGCTGGCAACCAGCTTCATGACAATGCGGTTGCTGTACATGATGATAAAGGGCGTGGCCAACATTGACAGTACCATGCTGGCCAAGATGGGGTTAAGCAGCGCAGGCGGTACCAGCGCGTTTTTTTGCGCCAAGGTCAGCAGCACAAAACCAAACTCTCCCGCCTGCGCCAGGTACAAGCCGGTGCGCAGCGACACGCCTGCACTGGCCCCCAAGGCCTTGGCCAGGGCGGTTACCAGCACCAACTTAAACAGCACCGGCAGCACGGTCAGCAGCAGCACCAGCGGCCAGCGCTCTAGTACCAAGCGCCAATCCAGCAGCATGCCGATGGTGATAAAAAACAAGCCCAACAGCACGTCGTGAAAAGGCCGAATGTCGGTTTCTACCTGGTGTTTGTACTCGGTCTCCGAAATCAGCATGCCCGCAATGAAGGCGCCCAATGCCAAGCTCAGGCCCATCTCCTCGGTCAGCCAGGCCAAGCCCAGCGTGATCAGCAGCAGGTTCAAAATGAACAGTTCGTCGCTTTTACGCCGCGCCACCAGGGTCAGCCACCAGCGCATCACGCGCTGGCCACCGGTAAGCAAAATAACGATCAAAATAGTGGCTTTGACAGCGGCCAGGCCCAGCGCCAAGGCCAGCTTCTCCGGGCTGGCCCCCAGTGCTGGAATCAGCACCAGCAGCGGCACCACAGCCAAGTCTTGAAACAGCAGCACGCCCATCACGCGCTTGCCGTGCTCGCTGTCCATTTCCAGCCGGTCAATCATCAGCTTGACCACGATGGCGGTGCTGCTCATGGACAGCGCACCGCCCAGTGCCAGCGCGCTTTGCCACGACATTTTCCAGTAGCTTTGCGCCAGCGCGGCCATAAGCAGCGAGCCCAGCGTAGCCAAAATAACCGTTAACGTGACCTGCGCCAGCCCTAAGCCAAACACATGCTGGCGCATAGCCCGCAGCTTGGACAGGTTAAATTCCAGCCCAATGACGAACATCAAAAACACCACCCCAAACTCGCCCAGGTAGCGAATACTGGCCGAGTTTTGCGCCAGCGCCAGCGCGTTGGGCCCAATTACTACGCCCACGGTCAGGTAGCCCAGCATGGGCGGCAATTTGAGCGACCGGCACGCCACCACGCCCAGCACAGCGGCCAGCAGGTACAACAGCGTGAGTTCAAGCGAGGTCATGGGGGTAATACTAGCATTGGTGCAGCACAGGGTAATGCAGGTTTCACGCCAGCGCATGTGCGATTTATTTCACGCCGGCGTGAAAGGGTTTTCACACCGCTGCGCGCCATAACAGGCTAAAGTAAACCTATGAATGCACCAGTTACCTCCAAGCAGTCTGATGCGCTGCAAAAAACCAGCCTGCTGGCCACCTTGCTCCCCGGCCTGAAGGCTGCGCTACCGCAGCACGCCATTCTTTGGCACGATGAAGACACCGTGCCCTACGAGTGCGACGGCCTCACCGCCTACCGCCAGCGCCCGCTGTGCGTGGTGCTGCCCGAGACTGAGGCCCAAGTAGCGGCGGTGCTGAAACTTTGCCACACCCTGCGCGTACCGGTAGTGGCACGCGGCGCGGGCACGGGTTTGAGCGGTGGTGCCATGCCGCACAAGCACGGGGTTACGCTGTCGCTGGCCAAGTTCAATAAAATTTTAAAAGTTGACAAATTCAGCCGCACTGCGCTGGTGCAGTGCGGCGTGCGCAACCTGGCCATCAGCGAGGCCGCAGCCCCACTGGGCCTGTACTACGCACCCGACCCCAGCAGCCAAATTGCCTGCACGATAGGCGGTAACGTGGCCGAGAACTCGGGCGGCGTGCACTGCTTAAAGTACGGGCTGACGCTGCACAACATTTTGAAAGTCAAGGGTTTCACCATTGAAGGCGAAGTGATAGAGCTAGGCAGCGACGCGCTGGACACGCCGGGCTTGGACCTGCTCAGCGTCATCATAGGCAGCGAGGGCATGCTGGCCATTACCACCGAAGTAACCGTGAAACTGGTGCCCAAGCCGATGCTTGCGCGCTGCATTATGGCCAGCTTTGATGATATTCGCAAAGCCGGTGATGCAGTGGCCAGCGTGATCGCTGCGGGCATTATTCCGGCCGGGCTGGAAATGATGGACAAGCCCATGACAGCAGCGGTAGAAGATTTTGTGCACGCGGGCTATGACCTGGATGCCGAGGCAATTTTGCTATGCGAAAGCGACGGTACCCCCGAAGAAGTGGCCGAAGAAATTGGCCGCATGAGCGAGGTGCTCAGCCGCTGCGGTGCCACAGCGATTGCGGTCAGCAAAGACGAGGCCGAGCGCCTGCGCTTTTGGAGCGGCCGCAAAAATGCCTTCCCCGCCAGCGGCCGCATCAGCCCCGACTACATGTGCATGGACAGCACCATTCCGCGCAAGCGCCTGGCCGATATTTTGCTGGCGATTGCCGAGATGGAGAAAAAATACCAGCTCAAATGCGCCAATGTGTTCCATGCGGGCGATGGTAATTTGCACCCACTGATCTTGTTTGATGCCAACGATGCCGACCAGTTGCACCGCTGTGAGCTGTTTGGGGCCGATATTTTAGAAACCAGTGTGGCCATGGGCGGCACGGTAACCGGTGAGCATGGTGTGGGCATAGAAAAACTCAGCAGCATGTGTGTGCAGTTTTCTGCGGCTGAAAATGAACAGATGTTTGGCGTAAAGCGCGCCTTTGATGCTCACGGCTTGCTCAACCCCGGCAAGGTCATTCCTACGCTGCAGCGCTGTGCAGAGTATGGCAAAGAGCTGGTACGGGGCGGGCAGTCCAAGTCTGAAACTGCTTTTCCGGGGCTGCCTCGGTTTTAGGCTTTTTGGCTTTTTGGCTTTTTGCTGGGTTTTGCTGGGTTTTGCTGGGTTTTGCTGGGTTTCTAGTGTTTATTGCTGTGGATCTCGCGGGCTTCGCGGTGCAGCGTGCGCTGTGTGCATGCGCCCCAAGGCAGCGGCCCCTTCGGGGGAGCCTCTGCGGTACTCGACATGGGGGGAACCGGGCGAACTCGGCTAACGCCTCAGACAGCGCCCGGTTCTAATCCCCCATGTCTGCGTTCCTCGAGCCCG
>JAYSRE010000075.1:0-36592 GCA_043721235.1 Polaromonas sp.
CATGGCAGGGCCTGCACTGCGGTCTACCACCGTGACCTCATGGCCCTGCTGGCGTAAAAACCAAGCCGTAGTAATACCTGTAACGCCTGCGCCTAATACAATGACTTTCATAGCCTGTTTCCTAGTGAAAAACGTTTCTTGAACGTTAGAACAACGGTTTACGCATACGAATATTGCTCGGGCAGCTATTTAAAATATAGCGACCAGAATGATAAAAAAATACCAATAAGCAATATATGCTGCGGCCGCTTCCACTGTCCTTTGTACCTGAGAGATTCAACCCCAGCTAGTTCACGCTAGGGTTTTGCTCCTTCGGTGCGATGTGCATTGCACACATCGGCTCTCCAGACGGCTGATGTTGTAGGGCAGTACGGGAACCTGAGCGATTATGGAAGTTTGCGCCTTCGGTGGATACAAATGGCTTTGCATCACTCTCCTGCTGTCAACATCTCAATTCTAACACTGCGCTGCCGCTTAAAACTTCTGCGGCCTCATGACCTGCACATCGGTAAAAAACAGGCTCACACCGTAGTGGGTGGCGTACTGCGCTATGACATGCTGGGCAATGGTGTCGGCAACAGCAGGGTCACAAATAATTTTGATTTCGATCATGCGGTCGGCCTCCCACGCGCCCTCGTGCGTGGCGTGCTGCGAGCCGCCGCGCACGTCGTACACGGTGTAGCCTTGCGCACCCAGGCGCTTGGCATCAGCGATCAAGCGTTTTTCTATGGCTGCTTCGGTGATGATGACCAGCAGCTTTTTAGGGTGTGTGTCCATGGGGTGGTTGAGGTGCTTGAGGTGCTTAGGGTGCTAATTTTTAAAATCTAGGTGAGCCAATTTAGCTTTAACAATTCAGGCCAAAGCTTGGGCCAGCTTGAGGAACAGCGGAATGCCCACCACCACGTTGAACGGAAACGTGATGCCCAAAGCCGCTGTGATCGACAAGGCCGCGTTAGCCTGGGGTACTGCTATGCGCATGGCAGTAGGCGCGGCAATATAGCTGGCACTGGCGGCCAGCGCCGCCATGATGGCGGTGCCGCCCACGCTCAGGCCCAGCAGCTTGCCGCCTAAAGCGCCCAGCAGTGCCAGTGCCATGGGCGCTAGCAAGGCAAACGCAATCAAGCCTACGCCGTAGCGCCGCAGCTCGCCCAGCCGCGCACCCGCCACCAAGCCCAGCTCTAGCAAAAACAGCGCTAGCACGCCTTTGAACAGCACCGTAAACAGCGGTGCAATTGGCGCAGTACCGGCCTCGCCCATGCTGGTGCCTATGGCCAAGCCGCCTACCAGCAGCAGCACCGATTTACCTAAAAATACGTCGTGGGCGAGGGCGCTCCAGGTACTGGCAGGGCCCGTCGTTCGGCCTTGGCCAGAGGCAAACGGCGCAGTAGCGGCTGCCACCGTGGCATAAGGTGTTGGCATTTTTGCCGCCGCCCTGGCCGGTGACCAACGTGCCAGCGCTATGCCTGCCACAATACCTGGCGCCTCCAGCAGCGCCACCCACAGCGCGGCATGCGCCTCAAAAGCCACCTGCTGTTGCACCAAATACGCGCTGGCCACCGCAAAAGTCACCACGCTCACCGAGCCATAGTGCGCCGCCACTGAAGCCGCGTCATAGTTGCCCAGCTTGACCACCCGGCGCAGCACCGGGTACAGCAGGCAAGGTATGGCCAGTCCCATCGCAAGGCACCACAGTACCTGCGGCAAAATAGACTGCACGCTTTGTTTGGACAGCTCGACACCGCCTTTCAGACCAATGGCCAGCAGCAGGTAGATGGACAGCGTCTCGTACAGCGCACCCGGCAGTGCCAAGTCGCTTTTAACCAAACGGGCCAGCAGGCCTAACAAAAAGAAAAGAACCACAATATCTAGCATGTGTTGCATGATGCCAGAGGATGCCCTTAAATTCCAACCCGTGGCGAAAATTCCAACCGGTCGCTTGATAGTAAAACTACACACACTATAAAAATAATAGCTATATGTTCAGCATTTACTTGGGTAATAGGCATAAAATCTGCAAATTTAAATGCGCAATACTTACCTTGCAATTTGCATCAGCTTGAAGTTCCGCTCACGGGCATGCACGCCCTGCGAGGCGGTAAATGGTTGTAATGCCCTACCTCGGTAGGGTTGTCTGTTGCAGCGGTGGCATTTATCGTTTGATAGTTGCTGATAGCTTTTTCACCAGAGTGGTGCAAGGCATTTGTCCAGCTTTCATTTTTACGGGATTTTTCACCATGCACACCTCATACCCTCTTTGGGCACATTTTTTAAGGCCTTTCGCTGCAACGGCATTGCTGGCCGTGCTAGCAGCTTGCGGCGGCGGTGGCGGGTCAGATGCACCACCAGCATCTAAAAATACGCTGTCTTTGCTGGTTACCGGCACAGGCACCGTGGTGTCCCAGCCCGCTGGGCTAAATTGCACCGCCACCTGCAGTGCCGAATTTCCGTTGAATACGGTGGTGACATTGACTGCAACCCCCGGCGCAGGCCAAACTTTTGTCGGCTGGACAGGGGCTTGCACCGGCGCAGCCAGCACCTGCGTGGTCACGATCGACGAAGCCCGCGTTGCGCAGGTGCCCGATGTCACTGCCCAGTTTGCGCCTGCGCAAGGACAGGCCACTTACACATTCAGCCTCGGCATTCAGGGCAGTGGCTCGGTGGTATCGCAGCCTGCAGGCGTTAACTGCACCATCAGTTGCAGTGCTAATTTTGCTGCCGATACTGTGCTTACGCTGACCGCTACTGCGGCTGCCAACCAAAACTTTACCGGGTGGACAGGTGCCTGCACAGGGTCTGCCAGTACCTGCACTATCACCATGAACCAAGCGCGCAACGCAGGCGCCACCTTCGCCCCTGTACAAGGCACCAACTTTGCGCTTAACGTGACAGTTTCAGGCAACGGCTCTGTGGCATCCAACCCAGCAGGCATTAGCTGCGGTAGCACATGCAGCGCTAATTTTGCGGCTGGCACCGCCGTTACGCTCACCGCTACGCCTGCTGCGGACCAGGTGTTCGCCAGCTGGGGTGGTGCATGTGCTGGTGCACTGCCCACTTGCGCGCTGCAAATGACCCAGGTGCGTGCAGCGCAAGCGGTGTTTACTGCCGCGCCTTCCACGGGAGTAAGCTTTCAGCCAGCCCAGTTGCTAGAGAGCAGCAATGACTTTAATATCGGACGCAATCTATTGGCCGTGAACGCCAGCGGCGATTCTTTGGTGGTTTGGGAGCAATCCGACGGCGTACCCGATGGCAGCACGTTAAAGGTGTATTCACGTCGCTATCAGGCTGCAACCGGCTGGCAGGCAGCAGTAGTCATAGCAGGCCTCACACGCCGCGAAAGCAACCCATCTTTGCTGACGGGAAAGCTGCTGATGGACAGCGCCGGCGTGGCCACTTGGATCAACGAAGAACTGCAAACCCGCCGCAACTCGCCCACCACAGGATGGGGCGCGCCATTTTCACCGCCTAACCTCAGATTTTCTCAAATTCTGACATCGGCAGTGATGGATGCCAGCGGAAATATTGGTGTGCTTCGTTCAGGCTCAGATGTTGAAAACAATGCATTGGCCGCAGGTGGTACCTGGGGTACTTGGGTGCGTGTGGACAATGCGGGCTCAGCAATTTCGCAATTTGCACAAGTTGCACTGAGCAGCAACGGAACTGCATTGGCCGTATGGCGCGAAAGTAACCCTGGCGACAACAACTACAGCATGAAGTCCGCACGTTATACGCCTGCTGGTGGCTGGGGTGTACCAGAGAGTATTGAGACGCTGTTTACCAATGTGGCGGACGCAAAGCCTAGCTTGGTCATCGATGCGCAAGGCAATGGTATTGCTATGTGGGAGCAGGGCAACAACCCCGCGCTGCACTACAACATTTACCGTGCAGTTGGTGGCTGGCAGGGGGCTGTCGAGGTAGCAGGACAAGCGCAGGCGCTGGCTTCTGCGAGGACCCAGCTGGCCATGACAACCGATGGACGCGCGGTAGCCACTTGGGCAGTTATGGGCGGTCTGGGTACATTGCGCAGCATGCAATACAGCCCATCGACAGGCTGGACCGCGCCGGTGAACGTCGCTGGCAGCAACATTAGCCGCCAAATGTCCATCAGCAGCAATGGCCAAGCTGTCATGGTGTATTACGCCATTGATGCGGCAACTGCCCGCTTCGATCTTTTCTCCCGCAGCCTCAGTTTTGGCGGCGCATGGAGCGAGGCTGCAGCACTTGAGGTAAATGCTGGAAGCATTACCGGTAACGTCGAATTTGCCATGAACCAAAGCGGCCAAGGTGCTGTGGTGTGGGCGCAAAACGACGCAGCAGGTACATCCTCGCGCAACAGCCTGTGGTCAGCGGTGCTGCGGTAAATTTGTATACCGAGCATCAAGTTAATTTGATTGACCAAAAGTGAGGCACAAGAAGAATATCGGCACTCCACCATATTCTTCTTTGCAGTGCTATCGTGGGCCATGGAACTTGACCACGTTTTTATTTTGATTGACCCGCAAGGCGCAGAGATTGACTATTTGCGCTCGATGGGCATCAAAGAGACTTACAGACGGCAACACACCGGTCAGGGTACGCAAAATATTTGCTATTGTTTTGAAAACATGTTTCTAGAACTACTGTGGGTCAGCGACGCTGACAGCGTTCGCAGCGAGCGCATAGGCCGCACCGGCATCTACGAGAGATCTCAATGGAAAACTGCGGGCACCAACCCTTTTGGCATTGCTTGGCGCGACACTCCCGACAAGTCACCATTTACTGCGACCCGCTGGGCTTTCAAGCCACCGTATCTCCCAGCTGGCATGCATATCGATGTGGCCGTAGACAGCGATGACCATCAGCAACCCATGATGTTCAAATCACCCGGCGCTACACCGCCGTCTGAATGGTCTGTAGAAAAAAGAGGTGAATTGCAAAGACCCAATGGCTTAGGCCGCGTAGTGTCTGTTCAAATCAGCACGCCGCAGTCGTTTGTAGCCAGCGGTACATTAAAAGCGATAGAAGCGGCTTCCATTTTGAAACTGAAGCATGCACAAAGTCATTTTTTTGAAATAACGCTAACGGTTGAAAGACTCAACTCGCCATTACCGTTGGTTTTGAAGTTACCAATCTCAATAGCAACCGATAAGTGACAGATTTGTTAAAGTTACAACTGCAAAGCTGCCTCAATGTCTGAAAATATTGCAACCCAAATTAAAGAAGCAGAAGAGCAGCTAAGGCACGCCATGTTGGCTTCTGATGTTCAAGTGCTGAATGCTCTTATTGCACCGAGCCTTATTTTTACAACCCATTTTGGCTTAGTGCTTTCCAAGCAAGATGATCTTGAAATGCACCGCTCTGGCGTATTGAAATTTCAGACTATTGACTTGTCTGAACAGAAAATATTGATTTTTTCTAAAATCGCTTATGTATCTGTTCACGCAAGTTTATCTGGAACTTTCAGCGGATCGCCTTTCCACGATGACATCCGTTTTTCGCGGGTATGGCAATGTTCTTTGAACGCCAACTGGCAAGTCGTCGCTGGCCAAGCCACACTTGTTCAAGCCTAGCGCTAGTTTGGCCTAAGCGCTGGCACAACATAGCCACTTTGTGGCTGGTCTGCGGCATCCTGACGACATGGGGCAGGATCGCAGCCCTTTGCTAAAAAAATACACTGTCTGTGTGGTTCAAAAACCGGGTGGAATTGAAGGTGGTGCTGTTGGCCATCACGATAGTGCCAATACCTAGCTGCGGGTACAAGCGCATTTCGCTGTGAAAGCCGCCACCACCACCCTCTTTAAACAGGTAGGGCATGTCGTTTTTGTGGCCAATATGCCAGCCCAGCGTCATGGGTACCAACGCGCCACGGTGATTGGTTTGCTGGGTTTGCAGCAGTTGCTGGTTTTGAAAACTCAGCAGCACCGAGCTTTGGCGCAGTTGGTCTTGCAATAACTGCGCAAACCCATGCGCTGTGCCCACCAGCCCGCCAAATGCAGGCCCGTTGGCGTAGTGGTTTTTTAAGCTCAGCCAGTCGCCTTCATAAGGGCCCCACAGTTTGCGATCAGTTACCAAACCCTTGAGCAAGTTCAATGCTGAGTACTTTGCCAAATACCCTTTGCTGTGCAGCGCAGGGTTAGCCATTGCAAAACCCAAGTCGCGGTCTGACAAGCCTAAGGGCAGCAAAATATGCTGCACCACGTAGTCTGTGTAGGTGTGCCCCGTGATGCGTTCTATTATTTTCCCCAGCAGCCAGTAGCCTATGTTGGAATACGCATAGCTATGCCCCGGCTTAGATTCTAGGCTGCTGTGTTTTTGCAGTACCTGGGCTAGGGCTGCATCTTCGGCAAACTGGGCATGTTCCTGTGCCAAATGCACCCAGCGCAGCGGAATTGGGTTAGGTATACCGCTGGTATGGCATAGCAGCTGGCGCACAGTGATGTGCTGCCCACGGTAAGGATGGTTGGGCAGAACGCTGTCTATGCCATCGTCAAGCCCCAAACTTCCAATGCCGATCAATTGCAATAGGGCCACAGCTGTGAAAGTCTTGGTCATGGAGTACCCCATCATGGTGGTACTTGCGCGCATAGGGATGCGCTGCTGGTAGTCGGCCCATCCATTAATGTAGGTGTAAAACGTTTTGGTGGAGTTGACTACTAGATACTGCAAGCCTAAAGTCTGCGATGCAATGTACTGCTCATGCACCCAAGCAGTCAGCATGATTTTGCGGTGAGATTGGCTTTGCATACGCTTTAGTAAAGCGGGTACAAACTTTTCTCTTCGCGCTGGATGCGGTTGCCCAGTGCGATACCGATCGCGCGCCACACTTCTGGGAATGTTTTTTGTTTTTCAGTATTGACCGAAATGTCACGAAAATTCGCTATCGCAGAAGTCACATTTTTGCGTATCACACTCATTTCAGCAGTGAAGTCTTGAATGCTGGCGTAAGCATCATCGTCGTGGCGGTGCGTTTGTTTCAGGTAAGAGTACAGCTTGACGGTTTCTACCAGCAAATGGTCGGTCAACGTAACTTGAAAATAGCCCAGCCGCTGCTCCAGTATGTGCCAGTTTTCCAAGTCTGCATCGTGCTTAATTTCGCCATACTGTGCCATCAAAACGCGGTGGTCGTCGGTGAGTTTTTTGATTAAATTATCTTGGCGCTTAACTCCAATACCCACCATGCCCACTTTCTCCTCCTCTAGGCTCGCGCTAGCCTCTTGGTAGCCATTGACGGGTGGCCGGGTTGTGGCAGTTGGCATGGTGTTGGGGTACTGAGATGCATTGTCACTAGAAAAAAATTGTCGTAATCGATTTAGCATGAAATTTCTTTGGAATGGGTGTTTACTGCCCCAAAAATACAGCTTTAGTCGAGCTATGCTCCATGGGCAACGCAGTGCGGTGCAACACTTTCCCTTACGAATGGGCTGTACCGTGCTAATACGATGGTAATAGTATTAGCACGCTGATTCAACCCGACTAAGGGAGGGATTTTTCAGGCTTGGGTAGCAAACCAGGTGGCCAATAGGCCATGCAATTGTGCGACATCAAAGGGTTTGCGCAAAACCAAGTAGCCCTCGCTCTCGGCCTGCGCTAAATGCGTTGAATTAAATTCGCCACTCACCATGGCACCTCGGGCCAGTGGACACCGTTCCAGTAGAGTTTGCAAAACAGCAAAACCACTTTCACCGGAGCGCAAGCGCTCATCGCACAAAATAACTTGGGGTCTAAAACCTGCATCCACATGGGCCAAGGCCTCGTGCGCACGGGTGGCAAACCGTGCGTCTACGCCCCATTCAGCCAGCAATGCTGACCATGCCGCGTTAACCAGCGCGTCGTCTTCCAAGATTAAGCAAGTGCCAGCAAGGCGGTGCAAGTTGGTACCGCGCTGCGCAGTAAATGGGGCTGGTGCATGGTGTATACATACCGACGCGTTGGGTGCTATTGGCACTTTGATCCAAAATTTAGAGCCTTTGCCCAGCCTCGACTCCACGCCATAAGCAGCGCCCATCAACACTGCGCAGCGGGCCATCACCGCCAAGCCTAGCCCGTAGCCCACAGCGTCAGTGCGCAGGGCATGCGCGTTGCGGTGGTAGGGCGAAAACACCAAGCCTGCCTCTTGCGCGTTCATACCCACCCCGGTGTCGGAGACTTCAATTTGCCAGTGGCTTGCGCGCCGCCGCACGCCTAACAGCACGCCACCTTTTTCGGTGTAACGCAGTGCGTTGTTGATTAAATTGGCGATCACCTGTAAGACAAGCGTGGGATCGCCCAGTGCATCGGCCTGGCCTCGGGGTAAATGGATGCGCAGCGCTAGATTGCGGCTGTTGGCCTGTTGCTTGAACAAAATAGAGACTTGCCGCAAAAGCTCATGCAGGTCCACACGCTCAGAGCGCACTTGTACAGCGCCAGCCTCTAGTTTGGACAGGTCTAGCAACGCGTTGAACATGATGCCCATCGACTCCATGCAGTGCTTAAGGTCTACCAGCAGCGGCTTGAGGGCGGCTTCTTTGCCGCGCAGTGCAATGGCCTCTACCAGCAGGGCCATGGCGTGCACGGGTTGGCGCAGGTCATGGCTGGCGGTAGAAAGAAAACTGTTTTTCTCATCCAGGGCCTGCTCGGCTGCAGTTTGCGCTGTTTTAAATTTTTCTGCCAAGCTGTTGCTGTATTCCTCAAGCTGTATTTGCCGTACCAAGAAGCGGTGTGTACTTTGCGCATGGCGCAGTACAAAAAAGCAAAAAATAGCCAGCGTAGGCAGCAGTGCTTGCCAATAGCTGGGAAACATCCAGCAGGCCGCCGCCAGCGGGACTAGCCAGGTACCAAACCATAGGCGGTAGAAGATGCTGACCATGGCAGATATATAGGTCGCAGCAGCGGCGGTATCGGCAATCAGGATCACATACAACAAAATTGAAAATTCAAAAGAGGGGTTTTGAACGGTCAGCAGCACTGGCAAGCTCCACGAAAATCCGTACAGCAGAGCGCTTGTATGCATGGTGGCCGTCCACCGGTCCAGCAGCTCTTGTTTTGGCAGTGTGCCGTAGTCTTTTAAAAACTGGCGTCGAATCCACACCAAATGCGCGGCTAGCAAAACCATGACCGCGAGCCAAGGCAGCAAAGAACCGGACGCGCCAGAGTTGCTGTGCACCCACGCTAGAAAGGGCGGTATCACCAGCACCGCACCTTGTCCGCTGCGCTGGGTCAAAATCATGTGCAGCAGCTTAACTTTACCGTCCAGGTTAATGGGCGGCAATGTATCTAAACTCAAGGCTTCTTCAGTCACCTGTGTGGAAATGTTGGTTGCCATTTTCACTGCCTACCTGGCTCGGGTGCGTATTGGAGGGCCAAGTTTTGAGAAATTTCATTCAACCACCAGTTTACGCCCTCTCAGTTTGGTAATGGCTTCTATCCGGTTGCTAACCTCCAGCTTGTGCAAAATACCCGTGACATGCTCTTTGACGGTGCTTTCTGACAAATTGAGCAGTTGCGCAATGCGTTTGTTGGGCAAACCCTGCAAAATGAAGTCAAGAATTTGCCCTTGGCGCGATGAAATCCCCAGCTCTGCCGGTGTTACCGGCATGTCGCGGAAGTAGCCGTAGCCTGCATCGGGCAGCGGTACTTCCTCAAACCACACCATGCCGCTGAGCAGGGCCAAAATGGTTTGGCTGAACTGCTCTGGTGATGCTTGTTTGTCAATAAACCCACGCACCCCCAGTCTGCGCACGCTGGCCTGAATTTCGGGGTTGGTGTCGCCGCTGATGACCAAAATGGCTGTTTCACTGTAGTTAAACAGCAGCTGGGTAATAAGCTCGCTGCTGGCCCCATCAGCCAGCCAAAAATCAATGATGGCTATAGCTGGTGGGCCTAGGCGCTCAACCACTTCTAAACACTCAGGCGCATTGCGTACTGCAAATACTTCGTCCAGCAGCGCATGGGCTTTCAAAAAATGGGCAATCCCTCTGCCCACCACAGGGTGGTCGTCCACAATAAGTGCGTAGCGAAGTTGATTCACAGTCAAGTTTCATTCTTAAATAATAGACCCGAGTGGCTCTAGGTCTTAACCCTTATGCCAAACCAGTTTCAGCAGAAAAAATTTTGGCAATGTAATTGTCGTAAGCAAATTCAGTTTGGTAAACCCTACGCTGGTAGGGTTTCGCTGGCGCAAAGGGATGTGCACAATTTTCATCTGGAGTTGATTGCATTAAATAACTACCTATTTTGCTGCTGGTAGCATCACCATGGTCGCACTGGCTATTTTATTAATCGTTTTGTCGCTCAATGCGCATCGTTTGCGTTCACTTTTGGCAACTGGCCCAGTGGTCTGGCTCCATTTTCTGTAAACGGGCGTTCAAGCGCTTGAGTTTGGCTTGCTTGGCGGCTAGCCCGGTCGGTATAAGGGCATAGAGTTTATGAACAAGTCTGCTTTAACTACCGCTGCACGGGCTAGGCTACTGCGCATGCTGATGTCACGGCCCACCACTGAGCTGGCGATTTTGGTGGTGGTGCCCATTGTGGCCTGGTTCTACGGGCAAAAATGTGACCCTTCGGTGCTGATGGCTTGGGGCTTGGCGGTAGGGGCTTTTGCCATTTGTATGCTGCCCATGCGAATGCGTTTTAACCGTGACCAGGCGCAGTTGGCAGATGCTGCGCTGCTGAAAAAATGGGAGCCTATTTTTAAAATGACCGGCTTGGGCTACGGCCTGGCCTGGGGCGGGGTTGTGGTGATTACCTCGGGCGCTGATTATTTTGAGTTTTCTTTGCTGTTGCACGCCATAGTGGCCATTTACAACGCCTCTGCAGCAACCTACCTGACACCTATTTTTGCGGTTTTTCTGCGATTTTTTGCAACCTCATGGTTGATAGCCGTTGTGATGGTGTTTTGGACATTCCCGCAGCATTGGCACTTTATTTTGCCGCTGTCGTTGCTTTATGGTTTCAGTGTTTTTCGCAATGCCCAAACTGCCAACCATTTTTTTGAAGACCAAGCTCGGCTGGAGGAAAGCAGCGTTCACTTAGCGCAGCAGTACAAAACTGCCAAAGACGAGGCCGAGCATGCGTTAAAGACCAAAACCCAGTTTTTGACCACCGCCAGCCACGACCTGCGCCAGCCTGTACACGCGATGGGCATGCTGATAGAGGCCATGCAGCAGCGCAACCAAGATGCACGCATGTCGCCGCTGTTGGTTGATCTGCACAGCTGCGTGCGCTCGGTTAACCTGATGTTTAACTCGCTGCTGGACTTGTCCAAGATAGAGGCCGGCATAGCCCAGCAACAGCCCGTTATTTTTTTACTTAACGATGTGCTGCAAGACGTGGTGACTTTGTTTCGGCAGGAGGCTGCCACACGCCAGCTGCAAATACGGCTGCGCCTGCCGCGCGGCAATGCGTATGTGTTTGCCGATCCCATGCTGGTACGCCAAGCGCTGACCAATTTAACCCACAATGCCATCAGGTACACCCTGCAGGGCGGTGTGCTGCTCAGTGCACGGCGCAGACAAGGCCAATGGCAGATGGAGGTGTGGGACACGGGTATTGGTGTGGCGGCAGGCGACCATGCGCAAATTTACTCACCGTACTACCGGCATGCACAGGCCTGGCGCATGGACAGCGCCGGCCACGGGCTGGGGCTGGCCGTTGTAGCGCAATGCGCGCAGCTGATGGGGGCGCAGTACGGCATTGCGTCGCGCCTTGGCCAAGGCTCGCGTTTTTGGCTGGCATTGCCTGTAGCAGCGGCCCCCCCGCATGCCCTGGGCGAGAAAGCGCAACCTGCAGCGCAAAGCCAAGCCTCCCACAGTATGCATGCGCGCAACGCCCTGCAGGGCGGCCGCTGCCTGGTGGTAGAAGATGACCCGCAGATCAACGCGGCCTGGGCTGTACTGATGGAAACCTGGCAACTCGATGCCCGCTTTGCTACCTGCGCGCAAGAGGCGTTTGCCCACATAGACCAAGGATTCGTGCCCCAAGTGGTGCTGTGCGACCAACGCTTGCGGGCGGGCGAGAGTGGTTTTGACATTTTGCAAACGCTGCTTATGCGTTGCCCAGATGCTCATGGTGCTATGGTCAGCGGAGAGTTCAATGCACCAGAGCTGCTGCGCGCGGAAGAAGAAGGGTTTATCGTGCTGCGCAAACCCATCGACATGGTGGCGTTGCACACCTTGCTGTCACGCTGGCTAGGGTGATAAATAAGTGCACTGGCAAATCAAACGAAAGGGTTTGCCCTGGCCAGGCTTCGCTTTATGATGGATTGCCAAGTTGCCGATTTTATCTACCGAAAAATTCAATGAAAGCGAGTTAGGAGCATGACATTGCTTGACAAGCTTGCTGCCAGAATACCCTTTGTAGCCGACTACCGAAAACACATGCTGATAGCCGAAGATATTTCTGCTTCGCGGCATGTGCAATTGATGGAGATGACGCACGAGCGGCTTATTTACTCTTTCAGAGCCATGCCCTTTGTGTGTTTGGCAGCCACTTTGTTTCATGGCAGCAAAGCCGATCCTAGCTTGCTGGGCTTGTGGGCTCTGGGGTATTGCGTTGGATATTTTGTAAGCCAATTTAGGCAAAAGCTGTATCTGGCTGATAAGGCAACGCTGAACGAACAGCAGCTGTTAGACCGCTGGATTCCCAGGCTCAAGCGCGTAGCGGGGTTGCATGGTTTGGCACTGTGTTTGCCGCTGGTATTGACGGCTGGCAGTGCTTCGTTTGAGTTCATCACATTTTGGTACCTCACTTTGGGCGCTATTATTGCGCTGAACTCAACGCACCAAACGCCCGTGTTGGGCATCTTCACGAGGTTTTTAAATCTGTCCTGGAATGTGGCTACTGTGCTGCTGGTAATTGCTTATCCTAATGATTGGCCCTACATCGGCCTGGCCGTATTGACATATACCTTTGGTATTTATCGCCATGCACTGATTGCCCATAAATTTTTCTTGCAACAGGTACGCCTAGAAGAGAGCAGTGCGCGTTTGGCAACGCAATTTAAACAAGCCAAAGAGCAAGCCGAAAACTCATTGCAAGAAAAAAACCAGTTTCTTGCCACCGCCAGCCACGATCTTCGCCAGCCAGTGCATGCCATGGCGATGTTGCTGGAGGCGGTGAAGTTGCAAAACAAAGATGCCAAATTGGTGCCTGCACTGCGCGATTTAGGGCTGAGCTTGCAATCGATGAGCGCTATGTTTAACTCTTTGTTGGATTTGAGCAAGCTAGAAGCGGGCGTGAGCCAGGTCAAGATCGAGTCCGTGGATTTGCGCAGTGAACTAAGCCACTTTTGTGCACAGTTTGAGCATGAAGCCCTGCACAGGCAGTTGAGCCTGGATTTGCATGTACCGCGCAAGCCTGTTGTGGCCTCATGCGATGTGAATTTGCTGCGGCAAATCATGCTCAATCTGATTCAAAACGCTTTGCGCTATACCCTGCAAGGTGGTATTTTGATTGGCCTGCGCTCGCGTGGCGAGGATTGGCAAGTGGAAGTGTGGGATACCGGTGTGGGTGTGGCGCAGCGCAGCCAGCAAGATATTTATTTGCCTTACTTTCGAGAGAAACAGGCTTGGGGTGCGCAATCTGAAGGGCATGGTTTGGGGCTGTCTGTGGTAGCGCGCTGCGCCAAGCTGATGCATGCTGAGATCGGGATGAACTCTCGTTTGGGTCTGGGCTCGCGTTTTTGGATTCGCTTGCCCAAAGTGGCCTCGAATGCACCATTGACAGGAGCCCTTCGCAAGGGCAGCGATGCGAACAGCCGACCACTCGCACCCCTGAACACAGGGCGCTGCTTGATTGTGGAAGACGACCCCCAAGTCACACAGGCTTGGCGCGTGCTGATGCAGGCTTGGTGCGTGAAGACGGAGTTCGCCAGCAATTGTGCGCAAGCATTTGCGGTTCTACAAACTGGCTTTGCGCCACAGGTGGTGCTTTGCGATGAAAGGCTGCGTGCGGGCGAAAGTGGCTTTGAGCTGCTGAAAGCTATTTTGGCGCTAGAGCCACAGGCCTATTGCGCAATGATCAGTGGGGAATTTTCCTCCACTGCGTTGACGCAAGCCCAAAGCGAGGGCTATTTGGTTTTTCGAAAACCGGTGGATATGGTGCTGATGCATGCGATGCTAAGCCGCTGGCTGCTGGCTGATTAACCATCCCATGCTCAGGTAACTTGATTTGCCTGCATAAAACAGCCCTTGTTCGAGCGCGGCCTATTGCTGGTTACTATAGAAATAATAGCTACTTATCCAGCATTTTCTTGGGCTATAACCATTTTTTACTTAAATTCAAAAATACGGGTGAACCAGTTTTTTGGGCTGACCACGGGCTCAGGTAGCACAGCGCCCAGCGCTAGCAGCCGAGCCTGTATTGTTTTAAGGCCAGTTTGCTGAGCGGCTTGAATGGGCCTGAGACCATCAAACTCCGACAGCATATGGGGATTAGCGCCACTGTCAAGCAAATACAGCGCGACATTTTCTTGCTTGGCCAGGATAGTGGCCACCAGCGGCGTAGACAGGAACTCGGGATGCACATAGTTAATGTCCACACCGTTCTTCACATGGTACGCAACCAAGTCTAAGTTGCCGTCGCAGGCAGCGGCAAACATTTCCTTCCAGTTTCCTCCGCACATATTTTTTTCCCCCGTTCAAAGCAGTAGCGAAAATAGTTAAAACAATTTTACGGGCAACTTTATCACCGGAGCAACCCTGCTGAGGTAGGGTTGGAGGAGCGCAATTTTTTAGCAGGTGCCGTATGCACTGCGCCGCTATGCCATTGGCCTGACGCAGCTTAAGGCCGCCTACCAGCGCATCTTGTTTCTTTTTTTGGCTGTACTTCGGATTCATGAAGGACGTGGCTGGAAAATGGCCTTTGGCGAGCTTATCGTCCGGGTCCCGTTTTGTTCGGGTCACAGGCAGGATCTGCAGGGTTGCAATAGAGCGAGGGCATCAAGTTGCCGGTCCATTTGGCGCGCAGGACGGCAATGCTGTTGTTGTTGAGGGGATCACTGTCCCAAAAGCTCAGACCGAAGTCCTCCCGGTGGAACCACGGCCCCGTGTGGCCGCCCCAAAAACCCTCGGTCTTGAGTGTGCTGCACAAGGCGCGCGACCACTTGATCGACCAGGGAATATTCGACTTGGAGGCACTGAATACACCTTCGGCACCCTGTTGGGCGCTGCAGCCAATGTGACCCTCGGGCAGATAGGGGGCTTGGTCAACCAGATCAGGAATGAAGGTTGCGCCGCAGTGTGCATTGGTTGATCCTTGGCACGGTCCTAAGGCAGATCCCACCGCGCCAGGGTACCTGGTGTCCCAGAGAGTGGTGAATTTTCGCTCGTCACCCCACTGTGCACGCGCAAACATACAGTGGTTTTTCTTGACCTGACGATCTTCGCTGGTGTAGCCAACAAGCGCCCGGACATGGTTGATGGCGATTCTGTGCCACTCATCGACCTCGGCCTTGGTAGGGTTCTTGACATCCGCAAACGGCTTGCGCTGATAAAAAACCTCCTGAATCCCTCTGATTTGATCGCCGCTGGGGCAAATAGCAGCCGCGAAAGCGTCTTTCGTCATTTTGGACGGGTTGTAGATTTCCCCGCTCCATTGGGCGGCAGACCAGGAAGATGGTGTCAGCCAACCAACGCCATTGGGGTCGTGGGCGAGGATCGTGCCGCCGGCAAGTGGCTTGGCTGCAAAAGTGCTCCACTTGGCCTGGTTGGGCGTGTACTGAACGAGTGCGCTGGTAGTGCCCGCGGTGCCGGAGCTTTGACCTCCACCCCCAATCGGGTTCTGGCCGGTACTACTGCTCTGGCTGCCGCTGTCGCTTACGCCAGTTCCGCCCCCACAGGCAGCAAGACCAAGGCCCATCAGGCCCACTAACAAACAAACATAAACGATCCTGAACCTTATTTGACTTCCTTTAAAAGTGTTAATGCGATTGGAACAGAACATCCATAAAACGGCCCTTTATTTATTGACTATGTTTTAAATCACTGCTTGTGCTGTATTTACTGGTTACTCAACTAACTACTATAATAATAGCAAACTATCTAGCTTTTCCTTGGGCGATAGCCCTATTTGCTTAATAAATTGTTGACTTGTGCGAGGTCTTCGGCTTTTAAACTGCCATTGGCCTGGCGCAGCTTGAGGCCGCCTACCAGTACGTCGTAGCGGGCTTTAGCCAGGTCGCGTTTGGTTTGGAAAAGCTGGCTTTGGCTGTTGAGCACGTCGATGTTGATGCGCACCCCTACTTGGTAGCCTAGCTTGTTGGCCTCCAGCGCACTTTGGCTGGAGGCCTCTGCGGCTTCCAGCGCTTTAACCTGGCCTTGGCCCGACAGCACGCCAAAGTAGGCGGTGCGGGTGGCTTGGGCGATGGCACGCTTGGCACCTTCTAGGTCGTTACGGGCTTTGTCTTCTAGCTGCAAGGTTTCTTTGATGCGGTTTTGGGTGGCAAAACCGGCAAACAATGGCAAGTTGAACAGCAGGCCAACGCTGGCGGTGTTAGTGCGGTTGTTGGCAGGCGCTATGTTCAGACTGCGAGCTATACCGTAGCTGGCGACTGCGTCCAGCGTGGGTTTGTGGCCAGCCTCGGCTTTGCGGGTTTCTAGCTGGGCCACTTCCACAGCCAGCTGGGCTGACTTGATACTGGGGTGCTGCTCTTCAGACTGTTTAACCCACGCATCTACGTCAGCGGGTAGTGGCGCTGCCAAGCTTAAGGGCAGGGCTACGGTTTTAGGGTTGGCGTTAGGCTGGCCTACCAGCTGGTCGAGCGCGATTTTCTTTACGCGCAGGTCGTTTTCGGCAGCTATTTCCTGGGCTACCACCAAGTCAAACCGGGCCTGGGCTTCGCGGGTGTCGGTGATGGTGGAGGTGCCAACCTCAAAGTTGCGTTTGGCGCTGGCCAGTTGCTCGGCCACAGCGGCTTTTTGGGCTTTGACAAAAGCCAGGCTGTCGATGCTGGCCAGCACGTCAAAGTAGATTTGTGCGGTGCGCACAATTAGGTCTTGCTCAGCACTGCCTAGGGTGGCCTGTGCCACGGCGATGGATTTTTCACCTTGCTCAACAGCAGCAGTATTGGCCGGGCGGTACAGCGGCTGCGATGCATTAACTGTTAGGTTTTGTGACAGCGGATTGCGGGTTACGTTGGGGTTGGTGTTGTCCACGGTCGAGCGGTTGATGCTAGCGCTTAAGCCTGCGGTGGGGTACAAAAGTGCTTTGGCTTGCGCGGCCTTGGCCAGGCTGGCCTCGTACTGGGACTTGGCCGACTGGTAGGTGGCATCGTAGGCGCGTGCGGCTTCAAACAGTTGAGACAGGTTTTGTGCTTGAACATTCACGCTAAAGCACAGGCCGAGTGCTGCGGCCAAGGGCACAAGAAGGTGTTTTTGCATGGGGAGACCTTTCGGGTTCTTCAAAAATTAAATACGGGAGAGCAGGGCGATGGCTTAGTACACAGGCACGTTAGGGTCGGCTTCTGCGCTCCAGGCGGCAATACCGCCTGCAATATTGACCAACTGCTCAAAACCGTTGTGCGACAAATAGCGGGCTACGTTCTGGCTACGTATGCCGTGGTGGCACAGACAGGCAATAGGCCGGTCGGTGGGCAGCTCGGCCAAGCGCGCGGGAATGTCTTGCATCGGCATGCTCAGCACATCAAAGGCGGGGGCACCGTCCAAGGGGCGCAGGGACGCGGTGGTAAATTCCCACGGCTCACGTACATCAAGCACCAGGGGCGTGGCACCGCCCAGACTGAGGGCCCACTGGGCAAATGCTGCGGGGCGAATTTGCACAATCATGTTTTGATGGTGGTGTGAAAAAATTAAAAGCTGAACTTAGAGTCTTCGCCAAAGCCTTGCAGGCGCGGTGCCACCGTGTCCCAAGGCTGGGTGGTGACTACAGTGCCGTCGGTAGCCCGGGTAACAAAGGTGGCGCGCATCATCGGTGCGTTGCCCACAATCGCGGCCAAGCGGCCACCGGGCTTGAGCTGGGCCAGCAGCGCTGCGGGCACGTGGGCTACCGAGCCAGACAGCAAAATGACATCGAAAGGGCCCGCTTCACCGCCGCCCTCACCGAGGTCTTTGGAGCCATCGGCCGTGCGTACCTCGCAGTTGTAGATACCCGCTGTTTGCAGGTGGGAGCGGGCGGTTTGCGCCAGCTCAGGCACTATCTCAAGACTGATCACGCGCTGCGCGCGGTGCGAAAGCAAGGCGGCCATGTAGCCGCTGCCGGTGCCGATTTCCAGCACTTTCTCGTGCTTTTGCACCGCCAAGTCCTGCAGCAGGCGGGCTTCTACCTTGGGTGACAGCATGCTGGCACCGTGGCCCAGCGGAATCTCCATGTCTACAAACGCCAACGCCTTGTGGGCCAGCGCGCAAAAGTCTTCGCGTTTAACGGCCGCCAGCAGCTGCAAAACGTGGGTATCAAGCACATCCCAAGGGCGGATTTGCTGTTCGATCATGTTAAAGCGGGCTTGTTCGATGTTCATAGAATTCTCTGGGGTGATATGGGCTTGCTGCTGATGGCGCTTACAAGGGTAAACTGTCAATTTTAGGTGGGCTTGGCAAAGTTTCTACCCTGGTGGATGCCTTACCTGTAAATAGGCGTTTCACCCAGTTAGACAGATCGTCCATATAGCAGTACATCACCGGCACCACCACCAGGGTTAGCAGCGATGAGGTAATCACCCCGCCAATGACCGCCTGGCCCATGGGTGCGCGCTGCTCTGCGCCCTCGCTTAAGGCAAAGGCCAGGGGTATCATGCCGAAAATCATGGCCAGTGTGGTCATCAAAATAGGGCGCAGGCGCACTTTAGCGGCCATGAGCAAAGCCTCAGAGCGGCCCAAGCCGGGTGCGGTGATGTTGCCTTGCGCGTCCCGCATGGGTTCGCGCACGCGAATGGCAAAGTCCACCAGCAAAATAGCGTTTTTGGTGACCAAGCCCATCAGCATCACCACGCCGATCACCGAAAACATAGACAGCGTGGAGCTAAACAGCAGCAGCGCCAGCACCACGCCAATCAGCGTAAGCGGCAGCGCCGTCATGAGGGCTACAGGCTGGAAAAAGCTTTTGAACTGGCTGGCCAAAATCATGTAAATGAAGATCACTGCCAGCGCCAGCGCCGAAACAGCATAGCCAAAAGATTCGGCCATGTTCTTGGTGCTGCCGCCAAACTGGTAGCTGTAGCCAGGCGGCATGGCAATGCTGTCCATGGCAGTGCGCACGTCGGCAGACACTTCGCCGGCAGAGCGGCCATACACATTAGCGTTAATGGCCACTTCACGTGACAGGTCGCGGCGGTTAATTTGGTTGGGGCCGGTAGACTCGCGCACGGTGGCAAACTGGTTCAAACGCACCACATTGCCCGTGCCGTTGGCAGAAGTCACGGCAAAGGGCAGGCGCTCAAGGTCTTGCGGAGTGTTGCGCGCCTCGGGTGCCAAGCGCACGTTCACGTCGTAGGTTTGGTCATCCGATGCGCGCCAGTTGCCTACCGTTTGGCCTGCAACCAGTGTGCGCAGGCTGTTGCCAATTTGGCTCACGTTCAGGCCCAGGTCAGAGGCCGCTTCGCGCCGCACATCTACCTCGATGGTGGGTTTGCTGGGTTTGACGCTGGAGTCTAAATCCACCAGGCCGTTGATGCTGCGCAACTTGGTCATGGCTTGCACGGCCAAGCGCTCAAGCTCTTTAAGGTCGCTGCCTTTGAGGGAGAACTCAATTTGCTTGCCGCCACCTACTGCATCGCCACCCACCGCGCTGGTTACGGTAATGCCCGCCACGCGGCCTAAACGTTCGCGGATGTTGGCAGAGACTTGGTCAACACTGCGCTTGCGGTCTTTGCGGTCGATCAAACGGATGTAAATGGAGGCGTAGATTTTGCCCTGCGCGTTGCCGGTGTTAATGGTAGATAAGGTGTAGCGCACCTCAGGAAATTCGCGGATGATGGCTTCGGCTTGGCGGGTTTTGGCCTCGGTGGCCTCCAGCGACGAGCCTACTGGCGTGTACAGAGAGACATTAGTTTCACCAAAGTCTGCCTTGGGCACAAACTCGGTGCCCACAAAACGCATCATCACTATGCTCAGCGCAAACGTAGCCAGGGCAATGAGCAAGGTGATTTTTTTAAACTGCAAGCTCCAACGCAAAATACGTTGGTAACGCTCAGACAGGCGGTCAGTGGCTTTTTCAAACCAGTGGGTAACGCGGCCAATGGTTTTGTCGTACCAGTTTTTCGGGGCAAACGCTTTGCCGTGCTGGTCGATAGCGGGGTCATGCCAAATGCTAGACATCATGGGGTCGAGCGTGAAGCTGACGAACATAGATATGAGTACCGCGGCCACAATAGTAATGCCAAATTCGTGGAAGAATTTGCCAATAATGCCCTGCATAAACCCAATGGGTAAAAACACCGCCACGATAGACAGCGTGGTGGCCAGCACGGCCAGACCAATTTCCTGCGTACCGTCCAGCGAGGCTTGGTAGGGCGTTTTGCCCATTTGCACGTGGCGCACAATATTCTCGCGCACCACAATGGCATCGTCAATCAGCAAGCCCACACACAGGCTAAGCGCCATCATGGTGATGATGTTGATGGTGAAACCAAACATGTTCATGAACAAGAAGGTGCCAATCAGCGCGATAGGCAGCGTAAGCCCGGTAATAACCGTAGAGCGCCAGGAGTTGAGGAACAAGAAAACAATCAGCACCGTTAGCAGCGCGCCTTCAATCAGCGTGCGGCGCACGTTGTCAACCGACACGCGGATAGGGCGTGAGTTGTCAATGATGGGTTCTAGCTTGACGCCCGGCGGCAGCGTAGGCGTAAGTTCGGCTAAGGTTTTTTTAAGGCCATCTACCACGTCGATGGTGTTGTCGTCTTGCGCTTTTTGTACCGACAGCAGCAGCGTGCGCTGGCCGTTGTACAGGGCCAGGCTCTCAGCTTCTTGCGCACCATCATTGATTCGGGCCAGCATGCCCACGGTTATGGCGCTACCGGCTTTGCGCGCAACAATAATTTTGGCAAAATCTTCGGGTCGCTGCATGCGCGCTTGCACTTGCACTACGCGCTCTTGTGTGAGCGAGCGCACAGCGCCCACAGGCAGGTCTTGGTTTTCGTTGCGCACCGCCGCCACAATTTGGTCTGCACTGATGCCGTAAGACTCCAGCGCTTGGGGGTTGAGGTAAATGTTGATCTCGCGTTTGGTGCCGCCCACCAACGATACCGAGCCCACACCGCGCACGTTTTCCAGGCGCTTTTTTAAGGTTTGGTCAGCCCAGTTGGTCAGCTCTACGGGGCTGAGTGCTTTGCCCTTGGTTGGGTCAGGCAGCACCGCCAGCGACCATACCGCCCGGCTAGAGGGGTCAAAGCGCAGCACCCGCGGTTCTTTGACCTCGGTGCGCAGCAGCGGGCGCACAGCGGCTACTTTTTCACGCACATCATCAGCGGCTTTGCGGCCGTTCATGTTCAGTGCAAACTCAATGATGACTACGCTAGAGCCTTCGTAGCTGCGCGAGGTCAGCGCGTTGATACCGGCGATGGAGTTGACGGCTTCTTCGATTTTCTTGGAGACTTCGGTTTCGACAATTTCAGGCGATGCGCCGGGGTAGTCGGCAATGACCACCACTACGGGAAAGTCGATGTTGGGAAACTGGTCAACTTTCAGGCGCTGGTAGCTGAAAATGCCCAGCACCACCAGGGCCAGCATCATCATGGTAGCGAAGACGGGGTTTTGCAGGCTAACGCGGGTGAACCACATGGTGCGGGTGCTCTGAAGTGAGGTTACTTGCTGGTGGGTGCTGGCGCAGAGGCAGCGCTGGTGGCGGCTCCTACCGCGGCGGTAGTTGCACTGGCCAAAGACACCTTGACCTCGCTGCCCTCACGTATAAAGCCTGCGCTGGCCAGCGTAACTGCTGTACCAGACGCTAGGTTTTTAACTGCCACCATGCTGACCCCGTTGGCATCGCCACGCGCACCCAGCTCTACGCTTTGGTGCACTATACGTAGGCTGCCTTGGTTGCTGTCGGCACTTTGAACTACCTGCACATAGGGCACAGGTTTGTCGTTGCGCACGGCACCCAAGGGCACGCTTAAAGTTTGTATTTTGCGGGTACCTAGGGTGCCTTGGCCAAACAGGCCTTGGCGCAAACCTGCACTGGGGGCTACCGTTAAATACACCAGCACGCTGCGGCTGCCTGCCACCGCACTGGGGTTGATGCGGCTGACAATGGCGGGCACAGTCTCGGTGCGGCCCTCAAAGCGCAGCATGGCTTGCTGGCCCACCCGCACATCCACCGAATCTGCTGCGCCCAGCGGGGCTTCCAGCTCCAAGCGGCTGAGGTCAATAATTTCGATCACGCGGGCATCGATGCCTACGCGCTCACCTGGCTGCGCTGCGCGCTGCGACACCACGCCGCTGATCGGAGCTTTCAGCACCGTGTCGTCCAAAGATTTGCGGGCCACATCTACCGCCGCCAAGGTGGCGGCGTGGGTGGACCTGGCTGCCGCCAAGCTGGCCGCAGACGCGTCCAAAGCGGTGCCTGAGATAAAGCCTTGGTTGACCAAAGCTTTGTTATTGTCAAACGTGCGCTGCGCAATGTCGATTTGCGCCTTGGCGGCGTCGGCGCTGCGCTGGGCTTGGGTCACACGCGATTGGTATTCGCCTGAGTCTATGCGGGCAATGGTTTGGCCTGCTTTGACAGTGTCGCCCTCCCGCACGGTCAGGCCTTGCAGCTCGCCAGGCACGCGCGCTTTCACCAGTGCGCTGTTGGCCGCCTTCAGTGACCCCGACAGTGGCAGGCCTTCGGACAGTTCCATCACTTGGGCCGTGGCTACGTCACCCGCTGCCAGCTCTAGCACGGCTTGCGGCTTGGGCAGCGCAGCTTTGGCCTGCTCTGCCTTGCGCGCTGCCAGCGCACGCGTGCCAGCTACCCCCAATGCGCCCAGTGCCACCAGCGCTGCTAAAACCAATAACCACTTACGGTAATTTTTCATGGGTACGCTACATTAAAACAAGGACTGCGCCGCATCAGTGGCGCTTTAACAGGCCGTGCACCACCATGTCAGCTTGCACGGCGATGTACTTAACAGGGTCTAGCTGCTGGTCACCACTGACGCAGCAGCCCATCGAATGCTTCCAGGTGACCAAATGGATCAACGGGGCCAGCACGCTGAATATGGCGTACTCTTGGTCTACCGTGCGAAACTCACCACGGTCTACGCCGCGCTGAATCACGCTGCGCACCAGGCGGTGGTTAGGCTGGATCACTTCGGCATAGTAAAAAGCGGCCAGCTCGGGAAAATTAGTGGCCTCGCTCATCATCAGCTTGGTGATACCAGAGGCCTTGGTAGAGCCAAACCGCTCCCACCAGGTTTGCATTAGATAAGGAATCAGCTCTGAGGTGGGGCCGCTGTATTTTTGTACCTCTTCAAAACCAGAGTCAACCGCCTTGCCCATGCTTTCACGCACCACTGCTTTAAAAAGGTCTTCTTTGGTGGGGAAGTACAAAAATAGCGTGCCTTTGGACACACCTGCGCGTTGGGCCACTTCTTCCGAACGTGTAGCGGCAAAGCCTTTTTCCACAAACAAGTCCAGCGCAGCCGCCAGCAGTTCGCCCGGGCGCGCTTCTTTGCGGCGCTCGCGGCGGCTGGCAGGGGAGTCTAGAAGTTCGGACATGGTTAAATTAATGACTGACTGGTTAGTAATATACCGCAATAGACCAAACCGGTCAAACTAAAAGCTGACAACTAAAAGCTGATTTTGGACTGTATTGCAAGCCCTTCATATAAGTAAAGGCTGGGTAAAGTTATGCCTATTGGCCTAAAACCAAGCCCAGCATTTCATGGAGCACCCAGCGTGCATGGCGCAGGCCGTGGGCACTGGGCAGCCATTCGAGTGTGGCGGAGGTGACCGGCTCTGTGTAGCCCATGGGCGCGGGCAGCACCATTAGCCCGGCATTTTCAAAAGCGCGCCGGGCGCGCGGCATGTGCCAGGCATTGGTCACCAAGGCTATCCGGGTGATGCCGTCTTTTTTCAGTAAAGCTGCGGTTTTCTGGGCGTTCTCTTGCGTGTCGCGCGAGCCTCCTTCTAGCCAACGCAGAGGTGCCAAGCCTAGCTGCGCGGCCCAGCGCTGGGCTGCAGCGGCCTCGGTGTCGGCTGCGTCACTGGCCGCCCAGCCTATGCCGCCGCTAAAGCCCAGCGGAAGGCCGCTGCTTTTGGCCAGCACCACACCGTAGTGCAGGCGGGTAACCGTGGCTTGGGCGGGCTGGGCTTGGCCATATTCACGGCTTGCCGTCTCAGCCCCGCCGCCCAACACGATGATGGCTTGCATTTGCTGCTGGCGCAGGGTTGGCACAACTTGGTCGGGGGCTAGCGCTATAGTTTGCGGCAAAAAGTTACGGTCCAGCCAAATGGCCACAGCGTTGCAAGACACCATCCACAGCCCCAGCAAACTCAGCCCCACCAGGGCTGCACCCCAGCGGCTGCGGTTGCGCAACATAAGCCACCAGCCCAGCAGAGCCAGCCAAATGCCCAGTGCGGGCGGCAAGGCCAGTGCAGTGAGCAGGGGTTTGAGAAAAAGCAGTTCAGTAGGCATGGTGATTGGAGATGTGCATAAACTATCAATACTATAAATAGTATAGCTGCTTATCTAGCATTTCCTTGGGCGATAGGCCTAAAACACTCTGAAACTGCTTAGCGGGAAGGGTCCGGGTAGACCAGACTCTGCAGGCCGAGCAGGGAAGGTTTTTTAAACGGTTGCCAGCGCCCAGGGGCTTGGGCTAGCCGGTCGGCCACGGCCCACAATGCGCTGGGGTTCAGGCCAATGCCAAAGTGGCTGGCCACCACTTCGATGTTCTCGGTGTGCGGATTGTGCTTTTGCGGCGTTTGCACACTGGCTTGCCAGGCCACTACGCCGTCACTGCGGCTGTAAATGCTGGTGCTGGGGCAGTCGGGTGCGGTGGCCATGTCGTAGTTGTCGGTTTCGCGGTGGGCATTGCGGCCACTGGTTAGCTCGTACAGGCGCCACGCGTTGGTGCTGCGTGGGCCGCCAGCAAAGGGGGTGCCCAGGGTGATGGCGCAGCGTATGGCAATACCCTCAGTGGCCAGCTCTTTGGCCAGTTCGCGGGCATACACGCCGCCCAAGCTCCAGCCCACCAAGCTAATCGGTTGGGTGCTGCGCTGTGCCATGGCGCGCAGCTGGGCTTTGCCTGTTTCTAGCACGCCAGCGCGGGGGCCAAAGTTAAAGCCTTGGTTCCAGCCGTGGCTGACGTAGCCCAGGCTGTCTAGGTACTTGCGCAGGGGCAGGGTGGTGGCATCGCTGGCACTCAGGCCGGGGTACACCACTACACTGTGGCCATCGCCGCGCGGTGCGCGCTGCAGCATGGGCCAAGCAGGTAGCAGTGCGCCAAACTCCCACGGAGCGCGAAACTCCAGGGCCAGCAGGGCAAGGTTGGGGGGCTCAAAGTCAAACGGGGATGGTGCGCGTGGAAATTTCTTCTGGGGCATGAATGGCAGCATGAAGGGCAGCGTAGGTGGCAGCATAGGTGGATTGAACTCTAGCAGAAGATCATAAAAGGAGACGTTCAGACCTTACGCTCTGGTTAGTTATTAAGTAAAACTGAGTGTGACGGGTTTTGCGCCCTTGGCTGCGCTTTTGCGTGTGGGAGGTGATTTTTTAGAGACTACTGCCGACTTTTTTGTCGCACGAGCGACGCGAGGTGCCGGGGTTTTTACGGGGGAGGTTACGACAGCTGTAGCCGGAGTTTTTGCAGGGGCTTGGGCTGCGGCATACAAAACTTGCGCTTCTTCAAACGCAGCGTTGATGGCTTTGGCCAAGTCTTGCGCATGGGGCAGGGCGGCCTTGCCCGCAATGATGCCAAAGTCCACCTCGCCGGCGTAGGTTTGCACCGTAATGTTCAGGCCCATGCCGTGCATCACAATGCTCAAGGGGTGAAAAGTCAGCATGCGGCCACCGGCCATGTACAGCGGCACTTGCGGGCCGGGCACATTGCTGATCATTAGGTTGGCCACCATCGGCAGGCGCTGTGCAATGTCGCCGCGGCCATAGGTTTTAAGCGCTAAACGCGCTGCGCCACCCACTATCCATGGCGCTAAAAAGCTCGGGTAGTCGGTAGGCAAGACCGACTTGAGGTTGACCAAAGCTTCTTTCACTTTGCGGGTGGACTCCATGATGGCGGCCATGCGCTTGCCGGGATGGGCAATGTGGGTGGCCAGGTTGGCCAGGGACATGCTGGCTTGGTTGCCCATGTCTTTGTTGCTGTCGTCCCGCAGGCTAACTGGCATGGCCGCTATCAAGGGCTTGGCAGGAATACTGCCGTGCTGGGCCAGGTAGCTGCGCAGCGCGGTAGCGCATATCCACAGCACAATGTCGTTAAAACTGGCCCCTATCGACTTGGCCATGGTGCGGCACGGTGCAAACGGAATGCGGGTGGTAACAAACACGCGTTCGGCCGTAATACCTACGTTAAACGGTGACTTAGGGGCCAAGCTCAGTGGCTGTTTGGCTTTGCCTTGGCTGCCCGCGCCGCCCAAGCTGCCGGTTTGTGAGCGGCTTTTTTTAGCCAGCGTGTTGCCCACCTGCTGCGCTGCATTGGGCAGGGCTTTGATCAGCTTGGCGTACTGCGCCAACGAGTTGCTAAACACCGCACCGATCATCTCGCCAATTTTTAAATCGCCTGCGGCGCGCCGCTTGACGCTCGGGTCGGGCGGCGCGACATCCCTTGGTATGGGCGAAATGTCGAGCACGGCATTGGCCAGCACTGTGCCGCCTTGGCCATCTAGCGCAGCGTGGTGAATTTTGGAATAAAAAGCTGCGCATTGTGTACCATCGTGCTGCTTGATATGGTCAAACACATAAAACTCCCACAGAGGGTGGCTACGGTCAATGAGCTTGCCGTGCAGCTTGGCGGCCATGGCCTCGGCTTGGCGCACCGTCATGGGCGTGCTGATGGCGCGGATATGCCGTGCGATGTCAAACTCGCCATCTTCCATCCAAATAGGGTGACCTAAATCCAGCGGCATAAACACCAGTTTGCGCGTAAAAATAGGCGACAAATGCAGGCGCTTGGCCATGTGCTTGACCACTGCAGCATGAAAACTGCCTTTAAGGTCTGCTGGAAGTTCGTACAAATGCAAACTGCCCACGTGCATGGGCGTTTGCGGTGTTTCCAGGTATAAAAAAGTGGCATCTAAGCCACTGAGGTGTTTGAGTTGGGTTTTAGTTTGAGCTTGTGCCATGGGGTCTCCTGGCCCCACTGTAGCTTGCCTGCAGCATTAGCGCAATTGGACTAACGCCTGCTGCAGCGCGCTGGCAGACACGGGCTTGTGCAGCACAGCCGCGCCAGTGCTGCGGGCTTCGCGCAGGCGCTCGGGTGCCGTGTCACCGGTGATGATAATGGCCGGCAAGTGGGCCTCGTGGCCACGCAGCAACATATAGGCACGCAGTGCCTCAATGGCCTGGCCGCCATTGGCCCCCTCGCGTAGCCGGTAGTCAGCCAAAATCACTTCAGGCATTGCCTGCAGGGGCTGCAATGCTACATATTTCAACGCACTGGCCAGGTCTTGCGCCGTGTAGCATTGGCAACCCCACGAGTCCAGCAGCTCATGCATACCTAAGCGCACAGGCTCTTCGTCGTCTATTACCAGCACCCGCAGGCCGCGCAGGTTTTTGCTTTGCGCTGCCAGCGGCAGGTCTTGCACCACCGGCCCTTGGTAGCCTTGCAGCCAGAGCCTGAATACCGAGCCGTGCCCCGGGCGCGAGCGCAGGGTCACTTTGGCATCCATTGCGGCGCTAATGCGCTGCACAATAGCCAGCCCCAGGCCCAGGCCTTTGCGCCTGTCCCGCTCGGGGTTGCCCAGCTGGTGAAATTCGGTAAACACTTCGGTTTGCTGGCTGCTCGATATGCCGATACCGGTGTCCCAAACTTCTACCACCACAGCACCGCCCCGAGCGCGGCAACTGATCAAGATGCCGCCTTTGTCGGTGTAGCGCAGCGCGTTGGATATAAAGTTGCGCAAAATCAAGTCGGTCAAATTGGGATCGGCAAAAGCTGCCAGCGTGGTGTCGCGGGTGCGGTACACCAGTTCTTGCACATCGGCCTGCATACCAAACTCTTGCTCTAGTTTGACCAGCACGGTCTGCAATGAAAATGCCCTGGGCACTGACTGCACCACACCCGCCTCCAGGCGCGAAAAATCCAGCAGCGTGGTGAGCATTTCGCTGGCAGCGTTAGAGGCCGCGTGTGCGTGATCCAGCACGGAAATTTGCTGCGAGGTCATCTCACTGCGCGACAAGGCCTCGATAAATAAGCCCATGGCATGCAAGGGTTGGCGCAGGTCGTGGCTGGCGGCGGCCAAGAATTTAGACTTGTCGGTATTGGCTTTTTCGGCCAGTGCCTGAGAGGCTTGGGCCAGTTGCTGCGCCGCCTCGGCCTCTTGCTTGGCTTGCACCGCCTGTGTAGACTCGTCCCGCAGGCGCAGCATCAAGGCAGTGTTTTCAAACTGCAGCAAAATACTGTTCAGCACACCCAGCTCCGCGTTGCGCGCTTGCACAAAAGTAAGCGCAAAGTAGGTGGACACGATAGCCAGCAAGGGCAAGAACAATGGCCCGCCCACATAGGCCAAGGCCATCATAATCATGGTCACCGGTTGGATTAAAAACGACAGGTAGGCTGGAAACAACGGCCCACCCAAGCCCAGCGCGCCCGAGCAGGCACCGCTGATAAACATGATCGTGTACACCAAGGCCAAAGGTTGCCCATAGGCCACGCACACCCAGCTAAGGCTGCCCCAGCTCAAACCCATGGCCACCATGCAAGCCACTACAGCCCACGCGTTGTCTGTGGCGGCGCGGTCTTTGTGCAGCCACCAGCGCTGCACCCAGTAGGCACTTCCCATCACCAGCACATGGCTGGCAAACCACCACCATAAGGCACTGGGCTTGGCCAAGGTGTACAGGGCCCATACGCTGCCCAGTGCAGCAGCCAGGGAAGTGATCAAGGTGGGCGTAAAATTGCGCCTTAGCAGAGCCACTTGCTCTTGCAGTATGGCGCTGTCTCGCCAAGCTAGCCACGGCTCACGGGGTGCCCGGCGCCTCATGGTGCGCTAACCAACCCAGCTTGTTGCGCCGCCAACAACGCCGAGGTACGGCTATTCACCCCTAGGTTATGAAACAGGGCTGCCACATGCACCCGCACCGTGTTTTCGCTCAGGCCCATCTCGCGGGCTATCACTTTGTTGGGTTTGCCTTGCGCAATCAGGGCCAGCACTTCTAGCTGGCGCGCACTCAGGCTCGGGTTGCTGGGTTTAGCGTGAAAGTCGCCGTCGCTTTGGTCACCTAGCAAGCTAGGAAAACATTTGCCGCCCTGGGCCACTACCGTGAGCGCAGCAAGTATGTCGTCTGCACTGGCCGATTTGGGTAAAAAACCACTGGCACCGCGCCGCGCCGCGTCTTCTACGGCATCGCCTGACACGCTGGCCGAGACAAAGATAATCTTGGCTTGGCGAAAGATGCTCATCAGCACGGCCATACCGTCCAGCCCGTTCAAGCCTGGCATGTGAATGTCCAGCAAAATAATATCGACGGCCTGGCCTTCGTGTGCACGCGCCAGCATCACCGAGCCAGCTTCTAGCACCTGTGCTACGCCCTCAAACGACTGCACGATCAAACGCATGCCTGTGCGAAACAAGGTGTGGTCATCAATCAACAGCACACGAATTTGCGGCAGCCGCAGCTGGGTAGATAAACTTGTCATGGGTCGAGTATCCCGCATCCCGAGAGATTTGGGGCTAGTCTATTTGGGTGAGCGGGTACAGAAATAGCTTGAAATGGTGTAAAAACACAAAACCTGTAGGAGACCAGTGTGGCAGATATTGAAAACTATTCTCAAGGCCAAATAGCCCAACTGCTCAGCACCAGTGGCGCTTTTTCTGGTATGCCGCAAGTTCTGGCTTTGCGTGTGGCTGAGCAGATGGCCATGGCGGCTTTTAACGTGGGAAGCACCTTGACCGTAGAAGGCAGCCCTAACCACGGGCAGTTGATGCTCATTGTGAGTGGCGATGTGCGCATCAGTTCCCAGCTGTCAGGCAGTACGGATGCCCTGGTTTATCGCACCGCAACTGTGGGCCACTTAATTGGTGAGGTGGGTTTTGTGGATGGTTTGCCGCATTCGGCCACGGCCACGGCTGTTACCCCCACGCATGTGGCTGTGTTAGAGCGCAACGGTTTTACCCGCATGCTCAGCGACGAGCCGCAGGTGGCCGCGCAAGTGATGGCGGGACTGCTACGCATTTTGGCAGAACGCATGCGCCACTCCAACATGACCCTGAAAGCACTCACTTTAGTGCACGCGGGCTTGCAAGAGGAATTGGCTAACTTAAGAAAATTGGTCAAAGACTAAAATAGCGGTGGGATTTTAAATTTCATAATAAGAAAACAATAAGCACTATTTGAAATCTAATAAAATCTGTGAAATAATAGAGAGACAAACCTAAACGCCGTGGCACACGCTATCCTGTGTGCTTGAGACAAACCCGCACAGAACAAGGAGACACCATGTCTGCACTGCCTAATAATATTTTTGGCTCCACAGCCAACGACACAGACAGCCTAGAAACCCGTGAGTGGATGGACGCCTTGTCCGCAGTGATAGCCACAGAAGGCCCCGAGCGCGCGCACTTTTTGCTGGAACAACTGCTAGAGCATGCCCGCCAAAGCAGCATCGACATGCCGTTTTCAGCCAACACCGGCTATGTCAACACCCTAGAACCTGACGAAGAAGCCCGCAGCCCCGGCAACCTGGAAATTGAAGAACGCCTGCGCGCCTACATGCGCTGGAACGCCATGGCCATGGTGGTCAAGGCCAACCGGCATAACCCCGCGGACGGCGGCGACTTGGGTGGGCACATTGGCTCGTTCGCATCGCTGGCCAGCATGTTTGGCGCGGGCTTTAACCATTTTTGGCATGCTGAAAGCGCCGAGCCGGGCAAAGAGCACGGCGGCGACTGCCTGTATATTCAAGGCCACGTGTCACCGGGTGTCTATGCCCGCGCCTACCTGGAAGGCCGCCTGACCGAAGAGCAGTTGCTGAACTTTCGCCAGGAGGTGGACGGCAAGGGCCTGTCTAGCTACCCGCATCCTAAGCTGATGCCTGAGTTTTGGCAGTTCCCCACGGTGTCGATGGGCCTGGGCCCGCTGATGGCCATCTACCAAGCGCGGTTTTTAAAGTACCTGCACGCACGCGGCATTGCCAACACCGAAAACCGCAAGGTGTGGGTGTTCTGCGGCGATGGCGAGATGGACGAGGTGGAATCGCTAGGCGCTATCGGCCTGGCCGCGCGTGAGAATTTAGACAACCTGATTTTTGTCATCAACTGCAACCTGCAGCGCCTGGACGGCCCGGTGCGCGGCAACGGCAAAATTGTGCAAGAGCTGGAAGGTGAGTTTCGCGGCAGTGGCTGGAACGTGATCAAGCTGCTGTGGGGCAGCGGCTGGGACGCCCTGCTGGCACGCGACAAAGAAGGCGCACTCAAGAAGTTGATGATGGACACGCTAGACGGCGACTACCAAGCCTTCAAAGCCAACGACGGTGCCTACGTGCGCAAACATTTCTTTGGCCGCGACCCGCGCACGCTGGAGATGGTGGCGCACATGAGCGACGACGAGATCTGGAACCTCAAGCGTGGCGGCCATGACTCACAAAAAGTCTATGCCGCGTTTGACAAAGCGGTAAAGCATAAAAACCAGCCCACCGTGCTGCTGATCAAAACTGTTAAAGGTTTTGGCATGGGCAAAATAGGCGAGGGTAAAAACACGGTGCACCAAACCAAAAAGCTGGGCGATGAAGACATTAAAGCTTTCCGCGACCGCTTTAATATTCCTGTGCCCGACAGCCAAATTGCCGACCTGCCGTTTTACAAACCGGCTGACGACACCCCTGAGATGAAGTACCTGCACGAGCGGCGCAAAGCGCTAGGCGGCTACCTGCCGCACCGCCGCGTGAAAGCCGACGAGAGCTTTACTGTGCCCAGCCTAGAGGTGTTTAAGTCGGTGATGGAACCCACAGCCGAAGGCCGCGAAATAAGCACCACCCAAGCCTATGTGCGCTTTTTAACCCAGCTTTTGCGTGACCAAGCTTTAGGCCCGCGTGTAGTACCCATTTTGGTAGACGAGGCGCGCACCTTTGGCATGGAAGGTTTGTTCCGCCAAGTGGGTATCTACAACCCTGCAGGCCAGCAGTACACCCCGGTCGACAAAGAGCAGGTGATGTACTACAAAGAAGATGTCAAAGGGCAGATTCTGCAAGAGGGCATCAACGAAGCCGGCGGCATGAGCAGCTGGATTGCAGCGGCAACGTCGTATTCCACCTCTAACCGCATCATGGTGCCGTTTTATGTGTACTACTCGATGTTTGGCTTTCAGCGCATTGGCGACCTGGCCTGGGCTGCGGGCGACATGCAAGCGCGCGGCTTTTTGCTGGGCGGTACCAGTGGCCGCACTACGCTCAACGGCGAAGGCCTGCAGCACGAAGATGGCCACAGCCACATCATGGCGGGTACGATTCCGAACTGTATTTCTTATGACCCTACCTTCGCACACGAAGTGGGCGTGATTTTGCACCACGGCCTCAAACGCATGGTGGAAAAGCAAGACAACGTGTACTACTACATTACCTTGCTGAACGAAAATTACCCCATGCCCGGCCTGAAACCTGGCCAGGAGGCGCAAATCATCAAAGGCATGTACCTGCTGCAAACAGCCGCTAAAAAAGACCTCACTGTTAACTTGCTAGGTTCGGGCACTATTTTGCGCGAGTCGCAGTTTGCCAAAGAGCTGCTTGAAGCAGAGTGGGGCGTAGGTGCCCACGTGTGGAGCTGCCCAAGCTTTAACGAGCTGACCCGCGAGGGCCAAGACTGTGACCGCTTTAACCTGCTGCACCCCACAGACAAAGCCCGCGTGAGCTTTGTCGAATCGCAACTGGCCACCACTACCGGCCCCGTGATTGCTTCAACCGACTATATGAAGGCCTATGCCGAGCAGATTCGCCCTTTCGTAGGTAAAGGCCGCAACTACAAAGTGCTAGGCACCGATGGTTTTGGCCGCAGCGACTTCAGAAGCAAGCTGCGCGAGCACTTTGAAGTCAACCGCCATTACATTGTGGTGGCTGCACTCAAAGCACTGGCCGAAGACGGCAAACTGCCGCTGGCCAAAGTGGCCGAAGCGATTAAAAAGTACGGCATCAAAGTCGACAAGATCAATCCTTTGTACGCGTAAATAAAATTTGCGGGACTGTCCAACATGCAATGTTGCTCTGTACCCAACTAAACTGAATATTTTGGGGACTGTCCAACATGCAATGTTGCTCTGTCCCCAACTGATTGGAGACACAAAAATGGCATTAGTAGAAGTACAAGTCCCCGACATTGGCGACTTTGATGAAGTGGTGGTGATTGAACTGCTGGTCAAAGTGGGCGATACCGTCAAAGTTGAGCAGTCGCTGCTGACCGTGGAGAGCGACAAAGCGTCGATGGAAATTCCCTGCAGCACGGCAGGTGTGGTAACCGAGCTGCGCGTGAAGCTGGGCGACAAAGTTAAACAAGGCTCGGTGGTGCTGGTGCTGGAGGCCGCTGGTGCGGTGCAGGGTGCGCCTGCAGCGCCAGCAGCGACTGCAGTGCCTCCAGCCCCGGTTGCAGCCCCTGTTTTAGTATCAAAACCCCCTGTCGCCCTAGGAAATTCTGCACAATCAGCTATTAATTTAATAGTAAGCAGTATTCAGGTCAAAGTGCCTGATATTGGCGACTTTAAAGACGTGGCCATTATTGAAATGCTGGTCAAGGTAGGTGACACTGTCAAAGTAGAGCAAAGCTTGATGACGGTTGAAAGCGACAAAGCCTCGATGGAAATTCCATCGTCCCATGCGGGTGTGGTTAAAGAGCTGAAGGTTAAGCTGGGCGATACGGTCAATATTGGCGACCTGATAGTGGTGCTGGAAGGTGTGGGCGCGGCTGCTAGCGCGCTGCCTGCTGCGGTTGCCAGTGCGCCAGTGGTTTCGCCCGCGGTTGTACCCGTGGCTACGCAAGCTCCCGCTGGGGTTTCCGCTCCTCTGCCGGTGGCAACTGCCCCGCAAGCCGCTGCCCACAACCCCAATGTAGCCCCTACAGGTGCGCTACCGCATGCTTCGCCTTCTGTGCGCAAGTTTGCACGCGAGCTGGGTGTGCCGCTGGCTGAGGTCAAAGGCTCTGGCCACAAGGGCCGTATTACTGAAGACGACATCAAGGGCTTTACCAAGTCGGTAATGAGCGGCGCAGTGCAAACGCTGGTGGCCGCCGCATCCGCCAAGGCCAATGGCAACTCCAGCAGTGGCAACGACGGCGCAGGCTTGGGGCTCATACCATGGCCTAAAGTCGATTTCACCAAGTTTGGCGCGGTAGAGCGCCAAGACATGCCGCGCATCAAAAAGATCAGCGGTGCCAACCTGCACCGCAACTGGGTGATGATCCCCCACGTCACCAACCATGACGATGCCGACATCACCGAGCTAGAAGCTTTCCGTGTGCTGATGAACAAAGAAAACGAAAAGTCAGGTGCCAAAATCACCATGCTGGCTTTCCTTATCAAAGCCTCGGTCGCCGCGCTAAAGAAGTTTCCCAACTTCAACAGCTCGCTAGACGGTGACCAGCTGGTGCTAAAGCAGTATTTCCACATCGGCTTTGCGGCTGATACGCCTAACGGCCTGGTGGTGCCTGTGATCAAAGATGCAGACAAAAAAGGCGCGCTGCAAATCAGCAAAGAAATGGGCGAGCTGGCGGCCAAGGCCCGTGACGGCAAGCTAGGCCCTGCCGACATGCAGGGCGCGTGCTTTACCATCAGCTCGCTGGGCGGTATCGGGGGCCGTTACTTCACGCCCATCATCAACGCGCCTGAAGTGGCTATTTTGGGAGTGTGCAAGAGCACCCTAGAGCCCGTGTGGGACGGGGAAAAGTTTGAGCCGCGCCTGATCTTGCCACTGTCCTTAAGCTGGGACCACCGCGTGATCGACGGCGCCTCTGCCGCCCGCTTTAACGCTTACCTGGGCCAAATCCTCGGCGACTTGCGCCGGCTAATGCTGTAGGGCCGCAGCATGACCACGGTAGTTGTAGTAAAAAAAGCAGGCCAAGTGGCAGTCGCCACCGACTCGCTGGTGACCTTTGGCGATACGCGCTTGCCTTACCGCTTTGAGGCAAACGAAAAAGTTTTTAAGGTAGACGCAGCGGGTGGCCCCAGCTTTGTGGCCACCGCAGGCACTGTGGCACACTTTCCTGCGCTGCGCAAAGCGCTGGCGGCGCTGCAAGCACAGGATAAGGGCGCGCTCAAGCTGCACAGCAAAGACGAGGTGTACGACACCTTCCTCAAGTTGCACCCCATCCTGAAAGAGACTTTTTTCTTGCAGACCAAAGAAGAAGATGCCGACCCGTATGAGTCCATGCAGTTCAGCGTGCTGGTGGCCAACAGTGCCGGCATATTTGGCCTGTACAGCTACCGCGAAGTGTTTGAGTTCAAAGAGTTTTGGGGCATAGGCTCGGGCCGTGGCTTTGCACTGGGTGCGATGCACGCCACCTTTGCCAAAGCCAAAACCGCCCGCGAAGTAGCGCTGGCCGGCGTAGAGGCAGGCTGCGAGTTTGACAAAAACTCTGCCGGCCCCATCCATGTATTTACGATGAAATTGAAAGTAACCCCATGAGCCTCATCGACATTCAAGTCCCCGACATTGGCGACTTTGACGAAGTGACCGTGATAGAACTGATGGTTAAACCCGGCGACACCATCGCAGCCGACCAGTCATTGATTACCGTAGAGAGCGACAAAGCCTCGATGGAAATTCCCTCATCGCATGCAGGCGTGGTGAAAGAACTGCGCATCAAAATGGGCGACAAGGTCAAGCAAGGCTCGGTGGTGTTAACTTTAGAGTCAGCTGCTGTGACTACGGCTACCGAGGCTACAACAGCAAATATTCAATCAAATAGGCCTATCGCCCAAGGAAATTCTGAACAAGTAGCTATCACAAGCATAGCATCCAGCTACTCGGGAACCACAGACCTGGACTGCGACATGCTAGTGCTAGGCGCAGGCCCCGGCGGCTACAGCGCGGCTTTTCGCGCCGCAGACCTGGGCCTTAAAGTCATCATCGTCGAGCGCTACGCCACCCTAGGCGGCGTGTGCCTTAACGTCGGTTGCATCCCGTCCAAAGCCCTGCTGCACGTAGCCGCCGTGATGGACGAGGTAAGCCACATGGCCGACCTAGGCATAGACTTTGGCAAACCCGACATCAACATCGACAAACTGCGCGGCCACAAAGAAAAAGTCGTAGGCAAGCTGACGGGTGGCCTGGCTGCCATGGCCAAAATGCGCAAGGTAACTATAGTGCGCGGCTACGGAGCGTTTATCAGCGCCCACCATATAGAGGTAAACGAGACCAGCGGAGAAGCGCAAGAAAAGACGGGAAGCAAAAAAGTCATCCAGTTTAAAAACTGCATCATCGCCGCAGGCAGCCAAGCCGTGCGATTACCTTTCATGCCCGAAGACCCGCGCGTGGTGGACAGCACCGGCGCGCTAGAGCTGAAAGAAGTGCCTAAACGCATGCTGATCTTAGGCGGCGGCATCATCGGCCTAG
>JAYSRE010000076.1:0-4323 GCA_043721235.1 Polaromonas sp.
CGTTGATGGGGTCGGTGCGAAAACCAAAAGACGAGCCCAGCACACTGCCTGGCACAGGCTGGGCAGTGGGCACCATCATTTTGCGAATTTTCTGGTCAAACAGGCGGGATTCCACTACGGTGAGTAAATCGACCTTTTGGTTGCTTAAGGTCTCTAAGTCGGCCAGTACGGCTTGCAACTCCTGTATGGTCAGGTCGCGCCCACCAACAAGTACGCCGCCTTTTCCAGGTTCACTGGCTGCATTTTTACCCGCGTCCTTGCCGCCATTGGCCTTGGCAGCATCGGGCACCGGAATGCCCGCCAAGCCAGAGACGCGCTCGGTTATGGACTCTAACTGGACTATTTTGACCTGCATTTCGCCCACTTTTTTGGCCATGGCATCCAGGTTTTCGCGCATAAAACGGTCGCGCTGTTCAAACTCGTCTTTCACCACCAGCTTGACCAAGCTGCCTACTATGGGCCAGCCTTCGCGCGCGCCTTTAAGAAACACCCAGTGGTACAGCACGGCAGCCACCACCATCAAGGCCAGCGACAAAGCCAAGCCCGCTAACACTAGCTTGGTGCCACTGAGGTGGATGGGGCGCGTTTTGGCCAGCCAAGCGTCTGTAATGATCATATGCATAGTCTGCTCCAGTAATGCAGGGCATCCATTGTGCCACTCTTGCTGGCCAGCCCAAAAGGCACGCTTGGGGGCCGAATTCGCTTAGACTGTGCCACTTATGCCGCGCTCAACCATCACCCTTGCCCCGCGCTACCCGCGTGCCTTGCAGCCCAAGCCAGCGGTGGCAATACTGCAGGCGGTAGAAGCAGCACCCACCTTGGCACGTTTGGTCAAGCTTGCGCGCGAGTCAAGCGACTGGCTTTCTGCGGTAACCCAGCTGCTGCCCCTCGCTTTGCGCAGCGGTGTGCAGGCCGGGCCCATAGATGGCCCAGAGTGGTGTTTATTAGCTGCCAACAGCGCCGTAGCCGCCAAACTGCGTCAGCTTAGCCCTGCGCTTACAGCGCATCTACGGTCAAAGGGTTGGGAGGTGCACTCCATCCGCATCAAAGTGCAAATGCAGCCGCTGTAGGCTGGGGTACAAAAAATGGTGCCGCTTGTCGGAATCGAACTGACGACCTACCGCTTACAAAGCGGTTGCTCTACCAATTGAGCTAAAGCGGCGAACTTATATTTTACTTCGGTTTTGAGGCGGAATTTTGCACAGGCAAGCGCTCATGTGCATTGGTGTGCCTTGGTGCAAGCTAGGCCGAAGGTCTTGCCTAAAAAATAGTTTACTTGACCCGTTTAAGGGATGGACGTGGCCCAGAAGGCGGCGGTACCGGGGGCTCGGGTGGGGCATCAGTAACTGCGCTGACGAGTTGCATGACACGCGAACTTGGCTGTGTGTTGGAATCTGGCTGCGCATTGGATTCCTCAAGCTCGGCTGCAGCGGAATCTACCATCACAAGCGGGTTTTTCTTAGCGACCGACTGCGCCTTAGGTTCGGGCTCGGTCACGTCGCCACGTGCTTGCACGCTTTGGGGCACTGGGAAAGCCATACCTTGGCCGTTCTCGCGGGCATAGATTGCTATTACGCGGTCAATAGGCACCATGATCTCGCGTGCAGAACCTGAAAAGCGGGCTTTAAATTCTATAAATTCATTGCCCAGCTTGAGTGAGCTGGTGGCATCCATGCTGACATTGAGCACAATTTCGTTATTTTTAACATGCTCACGCGGCACCTGCACGCTTGCGTCTACATACGCCGCAATATAGGGGGTGTAGCCGTTGTCGACACACCATTCATACAGCGCCCGTATCAGGTACGGGCGGGTAGAGTTTGGAGAGGGGCTAAGTGCTGAAACGCTCATACCCGTATCGTACCGCATCGCAGGCCACGGCCTGCAGTGCGCCTAATAGGCTTGTACGCATTAGTAGGCCACACCAGAGCGGCTTATTTGCGCATGACTTTTTCAGACGGCGTGAGCGCCTCAATATAAGCTGGGCGTGAAAAGATGCGCTCAGCGTACTTGAGCAGTGGGGCCGCATTTTTAGACAACTCGATGCCGTAAAAATCCAAGCGCCACAGCAATGGCGCCAAAGCTACGTCCAGCATAGAAAAGTTGTCGCCCATGATGAATTTATTTTTCAGAAACACCGGGGCCATTTGCGTCAGGCGGTCGCGGATGTGGCTGCGCGCTTTTTCCAGCGCTTTGTCATTGCCTTTGTTAGAGCGGTTTTCCAAGATCGACACATTGGTGAACAGTTCTTTTTCAAAGTTGAGCAAGAACAAACGCACACGCGCACGGTCCACGGGGTCGCCAGGCATCAGCTGGGGGTGCGGAAAGCGCTCGTCGATGTATTCGTTAATGATGTTTGACTCGTACAAAATCAAATCGCGTTCCACCAAAATGGGCACTTGCCCGTAAGGGTTCATCACATTGATGTCTTCGGGCTTGTTGTACAGGTCTACATCCCGAATTTCAAAGTCCATGCCTTTTTCAAACAGCACGAAACGGCAACGGTGCGAAAAAGGGCAGGTGGTACCCGAGTACAAAACCATCATGGTGCAGATCCTTTTGAAAAAATGAAAGAGTGGCTAAGCCACTCTTGGTAAGGGTTTGTTGACTGAAAACTGCTGTAGTAGGCAACCGTTTTCAGCGTTACAAAATACGCCTTGGTGCCGCTAAGCAACCAGTTTAGGCCTATTTTTACTTAATGTCGCGCCAGTAGCTGGCATTCAAGCGCCATGTAAAAATAATCAGCACGCTTAAAAACAGCAGCACCCACACACCAACGCGCACACGGTTGTTTTGTGATGGCTCGCCCATCCAGCGCAAGTAGCTAACCAAGTCGCCCACGGTTTGCTCGTATTGCAGTGGGCTCAAAATGCCGGGTTTAGTTTGTTCCCAGCCTTTGAAGGCTCTTACTTCATGGCCATGCTCTTGTTTCACGTCAAACAAGGGCTTGCGTTCGCCTTGCAGCTCCCACAACGGGTTGGGCATGCCAATGTTGGGGTAGGCCAAATTGTTCCAACCAGTGGGCTTGGTATCGTCGCGGTAGTAAGTGCGCAGCAAAGTAAAAAGATAGTCCGGGCCTGAGCCTTTAGCGCCATCAGCGCGCGAACGCGCAATTACACTCAGGTCGGGCGGCACGCCACCAAACCATTCTTTGGCTTGCTTGGGGTCAATAGACGCTTTCATGGTGTCGCCCACTTTGTCGGTGGCAAACAAAAGATTGTCTTTGATCTGCTGCTCTGTCAAACCGATATCTTTCAAACGGTTGTAGCGCATGTAGGCGGCGCTATGGCAGTTTAAGCAGTAATTGACGAACACTTTGGCACCGTTTTGCAACGCGGCCATGTCGTTGGTTTTATTGGGCGCCAGGTCCCAGGCAATACCTTCGCTTGCAGCTTGTGCGCTGGCAAAACTGAAGGCCACTAAAAAGGCGAGGAGAATTTTTTTCATATGATGAGGTTTCCCTTAGTGCGCAGCAAACACCACACGGTCAGGGACTTGTTTAGGACTTCCTAGTGCACTCCACCAAGGCATAAGCAAGAAAAAACCAAAGTAATACAAGGTGCCCAGTTGGCTTACGCGCTCGCCCACGCTGGATGGTGGCTGTACGCCCAAGTAACCCAAGATCAAAAAGTTAACTACGAACACTGCGTAAACATATTTATGCCAATCAGGGCGGTAGCGAATTGATTTGACAGGGCTGTTATCAAGCCAAGGCAGGAAGAACAAAATCATGGTGGAAGCACCCATCACGACGACGCCCCAGAACTTGGCATCAAATGCCATCATGGCAGCTACCGCGCCGATAGAGACCACCACCACTACAGCCTTGACAAAGCTTGGCAGCTTGCTTTTGAGCGCCGTAAAGCCTGCCGCACCGACTACGCATGCCATCAGCACATACATCATTTCAGTGGTAATGGCGCGCAGCATAGAGTAAAACGGGGTGAAGTACCACACCGGTGCAATGTGCGCCGGGGTTTTCAGAGGGTCAGCAGGAATAAAGTTGTTGTATTCCAAGAAATAGCCACCCATTTCTGGTGCAAAAAACACTATTGCCGTGAACACCAGCAAGAAAACACTGACCATGAAAATATCATGCACGGTGTAGTAAGGGTGGAAAGGAATGCCGTCTAGTGGAATGCCGGTTTTGGCATCTTTGGTGGCTTTGATTTCTACGCCATCAGGGTTGTTAGAGCCCACTTCGTGCAGCGCAATAATGTGCGCGGCTACCAAACCCAGCAATACCAGTGGCACGGCAATCACGTGGAATGCGAAGAAGCGGTTGAGCGTAGCGTCGCCCACCACGTAGTCGCCACGGATGAG
>JAYSRE010000077.1:0-11832 GCA_043721235.1 Polaromonas sp.
TACTGGCCGCCGTGGTGCCGCAGGTGCTGGTAGTTAACCCTAAAAAAGTGCCTGCTGCCAGCTACAAAGAGTTCTTGGACTTTGTTAGAAAGAACCCCGGCAAGCTTAACTACGGCTCGGCCGGGGGCGGTACATCGCACCACTTGGCAGGTGAGTTGTTTAAGCTGCAAACCAAAACCTTTATTACCCACATTCCCTACCGTGGCGCAGGCCCTGCGTTGCAAGATTTGATAGCCGGCAATGTGGACATGATGTTCGATGGCCTGGGCTCTTCGGCAGTGCACATCAAGGGTGGCCGCATCAAGGCGCTGATGGTGTCGGGCCCCAAGCGCAACCCCGCTTTTCCTGATGTGCCCTGTGCAGGCGAGCTGGGCTTGCCCGACTACACCGTCACCACCTGGTACGGCATTTGGGGTAGCAAAGGCATGCCGGTGGATGCGCAAACCCGCGCTACCGAAGAGTTTCGCAAGGCCCTGGAAAGCGACGAACTCAAAGCGATATGGGCCAACCAAGGTGCAGATTTTCCAAACAACACACCGGCGCAGTTTGCAGCGTTTTTAACAGCCGACATCAAGCGCTGGGCTGGCGTAGTCAAAGCCTCGGGGGCCAAGCTTGACTGACCTGGCCGCTGACCTGGCAATTGACCAGCGGGTCAGCCTGCAGGTTAAAGGGCCGGTAGCTACTGTCACGCTGCGCAACCCAGGTAAGCGCAACGCCATGGCCCGCAGCATGTGGCACAGCTTGCGCAGTCTGGCCGAGAACTTGGCTAACTATGAAAATAGTAGCTACTCATATAGCATTTCTTTGGGCGACAGCCCTATAAGGTGCATTATTGTGGCAGGCGAGGCGGGCCACTTTTGCGCGGGTGGCGATATTACCGAGTACCCAGAGTTTCGCTTTAACGAAGGCACACTGCAAGCATTTCATGAGGCTGATGTAGCGCCCGCACTGCATGCGCTGCTGGCGCTGGATATCCCCCTGGTGGCGCAGATAGAGGGCAACTGCATGGGCGGCGGGCTAGAGATTGCGGCCTGCTGCGACGTGCGCATTGCGGGACAAAGCGCAAGCTTCGGCGCACCGATTGCCAAGCTGGGTATGCCCATGGCACCCCAAGAGCTGGCCATTGTGTTGCGCGCTGCTGGCGATGCGACTGTGCGCGAGATGCTGCTAGAAGCGCGCATTTTCAGCGCGCAGCAAATGCACCAGCGCGGCTTTGTACAGCGCGTGGTAGATGATGGTGCAGTAGCGGGCGAGGCACTGGCCACTGCCCAGCGCATTGCCGCGCTGGGGCCACAGGCGGCGCGGCTCAACAAAGCCGCATTACGTGCTGATTTTTTACAAAATAGGCAGCATGCCCTAGGAAATGCTGCACAGTCAGCTATTAAAAAAGAAGCAACTACCGCTGCGCACTTTGCCTATGCAGCCAGCGCCGAGCATATAGAAGGCATCACTGCCTTCTTAGAAAAACGCCCGCCCAAGTTTGTTTAATCCATCTGCATGAGCCTAGCCATGACCAATGCCAACCTGTACGCCCACCTGCGCGCCAACTTTCCAGCCAACCTGGACACCACAGCCGTAGAGACTGACAACGGCCTGCATTACAGCTGGCGTGACCTGGACCGCGCCAGCGCCATGCTGGCCAATCTGCTGGTCTCTCTGAAGCTGCCTGCGGGTGCCCGCATAGCCGTGCAGGTAGACAAGTCCGTCGAGGCGATGGCGCTGTACCTGGCTACCCTGCGCGCAGGCTATGTGTTTTTGCCGCTGAACACTGCCTACCAAAGTGCCGAGATGCAGTATTTTATTGCCAACGCCGAGCCGTCGGTGGTGGTGTGCAGCAGCAAAAATTTTGGCTGGGTGTCTAAAATTGCTTTTACCTGCGGCACACAAAACGTTTTTACCCTGGACGACGACCGCACAGGCAGCTTGCTAGAACGCGCCGCCTATTGCGCTGACCAGCACGCCTGCGCAAGCAGCAAAGACAGCGATGTGGCGGCTATTTTGTACACCAGCGGCACTACAGGCCGAAGCAAAGGGGCCATGCTCAGCCACGGCAACCTGCGCAGCAACGCAGCCACGCTGAAAGACTACTGGGGTTGGCAAACGGGCGATGTGCTCATCCATGCCCTGCCCATCTTCCATGTGCACGGCCTGTTTGTGGCCATTCACGGTGCTTTGATTAACGGCAGCACCATGTTGTGGTTCAACAAGTTTGACCCCCAGCAGGTGATAGCGGCCATGCCGCGTGCCACGGTGTTTATGGGCGTGCCTACGCTGTATGTGCGCATGCTGGCCGAGCCGGCGCTTACGGCAGTAGTGGCACAAAATATGCGCCTGTTTATCGCTGGTTCAGCCCCGTTGCTGAAAGAAACTTTTGAACAATGGCAGCGCCATACGGGCCACACCATCCTAGAACGCTACGGCATGAGCGAGACCGTGATGTTGACCTCTAACCCCTACAAGGCTGAACCGCGCTACCAAAACCAAAGCGAACGCCGCCCATCCACCGTAGGCTTCCCGCTGCCTGGTGTGAGCCTGCGGGTGTGTGGTGACGATGGCGCTGCTGTGCCAGCCAACCAGATGGGCGGCTTGCAGGTCAAAGGGCCTAACGTGTTTGACGGCTACTGGCGCATGCCCGAGAAAACAGCCGAAGAGTTCACCCAAGACGGCTACTTTAAAACGGGTGACGTAGGCAAAGTAGACGAACGTGGCTATGTGCACATTGTGGGCCGTAGCAAAGACCTCATCATCAGCGGCGGCTACAACGTGTATCCGGCCGAGGTGGAAGCCGTCATCAATGACCTGCCCGGCGTAGCCGAGAGCGCCTTGATAGGCGTGCCGCACCCTGACTTTGGCGAGGTCGGCGTGGCCCTGGTGATAGCCCAAGCGGGCGCTGCGCTGCAGGCCGATGCCATCATTGCGGCGCTTAAAGCGCAGTTGGCCAATTTTAAAATTCCTAAGCATTGCGCAGTGCTGCACGAGCTGCCGCGCAACACCATGGGCAAGGTGCAAAAGAATGTGCTGCGTGAGCAGTACAAGGCGCTGTTTACCAAAGCTTAAAGTTACAAAACTAAAGGTTACAGCTTCAAGGCGCAGGGCTAAATTTCAGCGCCAACATTGTTGGCTACTGTTTAGGCCGCCCCAGCTTGCGGTAAATGGTGGCCCGGCTGATGCCCAGTTTTTGCGCGGCAGCGGCTACATTGCCGCGCAGTTGGGTCACAGTTTGGCGAATCAGCAGGGTCTCCTGGTCTTTCAGCCCTTGGGCGGGCAGCGCCGTAGCAGCCCCGGCCAGAGACGGTACCGCGGGCTGGCGCGACTTGGGTGCCAGCGTGCCGGCTGCGCTGGCGCGCACCTGCATGTGCAGGCCCGACCACAGCGGCACATTCACCCAAGCGGCGTGGTGCTGGGCATCAAACAAACTGCCGGGAGACACGGCAAACACGTCGCTCAAATGCAATTGCGCGGTGCTGGCCTGCAGCAGGCCTAGCATGTGGCGCGCGACCGGGTTAATGGCACACAGCGCGCCATCGGCTGTGACGCACACCAAGCCCTCGCCGTCTTTGCCGCCGCGCTGGCCAGGCCACTGCAGGTGTAGCACAACTTCGTGGGGTTGCGCCAGCACCAAAGCGTTTTCAATAGCGCGGGCAGATGTGGCCACCAAGTGCACCAGGGCAGGGCGCTCCTGCGCATCAATGCCGGTCACGTCCACCATGCCCGCGCACTGCCCGTCAGGCCCGGTAATTGGTGCGCCTGCGCACGAGTAGCAGCCCGCATCTTGGTAAAAATGTTCACCTCGGTGCAGCCAGGTGCTGCGCTGCTCAATCAGCGTGCTGCCAATAGCCGTGGTGCCTACTGCCAGCTCCGACAAATCAACCCCCACGCGGGCAATCACATCGGCCCGGCGGTCGCTGCGGTCAATAAGGCCGCTGGTGTCCACCACGGTGCCTTGCGCGTTGGTCAAAATTACAAAATAGCGGGTTTGGGCGATCGCCAAGCTCAGCTGTACCAGGCTGGTTTGCGCCGCTTGGCGCAACTGGTGGTTGGCATCACTGCTGCGCCGCTGGGCGCTAGCACCCACCATGTCAAAGTCCAAGTGCCGTTCGGGCTGCAGGCCGGCAGTTAAGCAGCGCTGCCAAGACTGGGTAATCCACGGTGCAACCCCATGCTGCACCGCAGCATGGGACGTGCCTTGCAGCATGGCACTGCGTGCTAGCGAGATGCCTTGCAATCGGGGTTGGGCGTGCACAGTGGTCATGCTTTATCGTGGTGTTGGGCTACTTTGCATTGTGTTCCATTTTGAGAATAAACAAGCGCAGATTTGGCCTTTTAGGGTTGTCCCTAGGTTTGTTGTTACAGCTTAGCTTAACAATGCGCTTGGAATAATTTTTTAGGCAACGCCTGGTTGTACCCAAGCAGCAGGCTTTTACCCAGGAGACCCATATGCAAAAAGTTTTGCACATCAATCCCGACAAATGCACCGGCTGCTTGCAGTGCGAGATGGCCTGCAGTTTTGAAAATTACGGCACCTATGCCACCAGCAAGTCGCGTATTAAAGTATTTGACTTTCACCACACCGGCAAAAAAGTGCCTTACACCTGCACCCAGTGCGACGAGGCTTGGTGCCTGCACGCTTGCCCGGTGGAGGCCATTACGGTTGACAAAGCCACCGGCGCAAAAGTGGTCAATGAATCAACCTGCGTAGGCTGCAAGGTCTGCACCATCGCCTGCCCGTTTGGTACCGTGAACTACGTGCAAGAAACCGGCAAAGTGCAAAAATGCGACCTGTGCGGCGGCGATCCAGCCTGCGTAGAGGCTTGCCCCACAGCGGCTATCACTTACGTAGATGCCAACTGGACCGGTATCGACAAAATGAAGTCGTGGGCTGACAAATTAGGCAATCAGCCTTCTGCTTCTTAATTCCTTTTTTGGAGATCACATCATGTCATGGGCTGGAAAAATCCTCCGCGTTAACCTCACCACCGGCGTTTGCAAGTCAGAGCCGCTGAACATGCAGTGGGCACAGGCCTACATCGGCTCACGTGGCCTAGCAGCTAAATACCTCACTACCGAGGTCAATCCCAAGGTAGATGCGCTGTCACCTGATAACAAAATTTATTTCACCACCGGCCCGTTGACCGGCACCATGGCTTCTACCGGTGGGCGCTACACCGTGTCTACCAAGAGCCCGCTGACAGGCGCTATTGCCTGCTCTAACTCAGGCGGCTACTGGGGCGCTGAGCTGAAAATGGCAGGCTGGGACATGGTTGCCATTGAGGGCAAATCAGACAAGCCGGTATACCTGTACATCAACGACGATGTGGCTGAAATTCGGGACGCTGCCCACCTGTGGGGCAAGAGCGTACCAGAGACCGAAGGCACATTGAAAAAGGCCTTGCAAGATCCGCTAACCCGCGTGTGCAGTGTGGGCAAAGCCGGTGAAAATCATGTGCTGTTTGCTGCCATCGTAAATGATCTGCACCGCGCGGCGGGGCGTAGTGGCGTGGGCGCAGTGATGGGCAGCAAAATGCTCAAGGCCATCGCTGTGCGCGGCACCAAGGGCGTGGGCAATATCCGTGACCCCAAGGCGTTTATGAAGGTGACCTTCGAGAAGAAGAAAATCCTCGCGGAAAATGCAGTAACGGGCCAAGGCCTACCTACTTACGGCACGCAGGTGCTGATGAACGTGATCAACGAAGTAGGCGCGCTGCCTACCCGCAACCACCGCAACAATCAGTTCGAAGGTGCCAAGGACATCAGCGCTGAAGCCATGGCCACGCCGCGTGCCACCGATGGCAAAAAGCCGCTGGTGACCAACCAGGCCTGCTTTGGATGCACCATTGCCTGTGGCCGTATTCAAACCATCGACAAAGACCACTTCACTGTACAAAACAAGCCTCAATATTGGGGCGCCAATGGTGGTCTAGAGTACGAGGCAGCTTGGGCTTTAGGCGCTGCCAACGGGGTAAAAGATTTGGATGCACTGCAATACGCTAACGTGCTGTGCAACGAACAAGGCATTGACCCCATTAGCTTTGGCTGCACAGTGGGTGCGGTGATGGAGCTGTACGAAATGGGTGTATTAACCAAAGAAATCGTGGGCATTGAAGCACCTTTTGGTTCCGCCCATGCGCTGGCTTATTTGGCCGAGCAAACTATTAACGGCACAGGCTTTGGCGTTGAAATAGGCCAGGGCTCCAAGCGCCTGTGCGCCAAGTACGGCCACCCTGACTTGTCCATGAGCACCAAAGGCCAAGAATTCCCAGCTTACGATGGGCGGGGTATCCAAGGCATCGGCTTGGCCTACGCCACGTCTAACCGGGGCGGCTGCCACCTGCGCGGCTACACCATTGCATCCGAAGTACTGGGCATTCCAGTCAAGACCGACCCGCTAGAGCACGAAGGCAAGCCAGAGTTGGTCAAGGCTTTTCAAGACGCGACTGCTGCATTCGACTCTTCGGGCTTGTGCGTGTTCACTACTTTCGCTTGGGGCTTGGCCGACTTGGCACCGCAAATGCAAGCTGCATGCGACGAAAAATTCACCACCGAAGAGCTAGAGAAAATTGGTGAGCGCATCTGGAACATGGAGCGTGAGTTCAACAACGCAGCCGGTTTCACCCACAAAGACGACACTTTGCCCAAGCGTCTGCTCACCGAACCAGCCACCAGCGGCCCTACCAAGGGCAAAGTGAGCGAGCTGGCCAAAATGTTGCCTAAATACTACGAAGTGCGCGGCTGGGACCCAGAAGGCCGCCCAACAGCAAAAACCCGCGAACGTTTGAGCCTGGACGCTTAGTTTATTTGCCAGCTTCTACACCCATTCACATTTAGTTTGTACAGGCTGCTTGCAGCCCGTCAAATGCACAGCTTTGATACAGCGAATGGAACCAGAAAAGCGGCTTGTACAAGTCGCTTTTCTTTTTTGCTTTCAGGAGATACCCAAAATGCAGCAGATTAAAAAACACGTGATCATTGGCGCGGGTCCTGCAGGCGTGATTGCTGCAGAGATGATTCGCAAGCAAGCGCCACATGATGAGATCACCATCGTAGGTGAGGAAAAAGAAGCACCGTACTCGCGCATGGCCATTCCTTACTTGCTGGTAGGCAACGTGGCCGAGCCGGGCACGCATTTGCGCAAAAGCGCCACCCATTTCTCAGATTTAAAGATCAATGTGGTTCAGGCCCAAGCAAATGCTTTACGTGCAGCTACTAAAACCATAGTGCTTAACAATGGCCAAAGTCTAAGCTATGACTGCCTGCTGGTGGCCACAGGCTCTACCCCCATGCGCCCGCCCATACCCGGTATCGACTTGCCTCACATTTACAGCTGCTGGACGTTGGCAGATGCCCGCGCCATCATGGACAAGGTCAAACCCGGTTCGCGCGTGCTGCAAATGGGCGCAGGTTTTATTGGCTGCATCATCATGGAGGCACTAGCGGCGCGTATTCAAACGCACAAAACGGGCAAGCTAACCATTGTGGAAATGGGCGACCGCATGGTACCGCGCATGATGGGCCCCGCTGCGGGCGGCATGATTAAAAGTTGGGTGCAAAGCAAAGGCGTGGATGTGCACACCGGTGCCAAGGTGGAGTCGATTACCCAAAACGGCGCAGCCTTGGTGGCCAAGCTGTCCACAGGGCAGAGCATTGAGGTCGATGTAATCATCAGTGCCACAGGGGTTAAGCCCACCATTGGTTTTTTGAAAGACTCCGGCATTACCTGCAAAACAGGGGTGCTGACGGACGACCATATGCAAACCAATGTCCAAGGCGTGTACGCCGCAGGCGACTGCGCCGAGGCGTATGACCACTTTACCGGTGCGCAGGTGGTTAGCGCAATTCAGCCCAACGCAGCTGACCAAGCCCGCGTGGCAGCGCTGAACATGGTAGGCCAGCATGCCAGCTTAAAGCAAGTAACGCAGATCAACGTGCTAGACACGCTGGGCTTGGTGTCTACCAGCTTTGGCAATTGGCAAGGGGTGCCTGGTGGTGAGCAGATTGAGCTAAAAGATGATGCCCAGCACAAGCTGCTGAGCATGCAGTTTAAAGGCGACGTCTTGGTGGGCTGCAACAGCATTGGCTGGACTAACCACGTAGGCGCACTGCGCGGCTTGGTGGAAGGCAAGGTCAAACTTGGCGAGTGGAAACAGCGGCTGCAAGCCGACCCTTCCCAGCTCATGGCGGCCTATTTGGCCACAGCACAAGCCCAAGGCCAGTGGAGCGGAGCGGCTGACGTAGCGCGGCGCGGCAACTGAGGCTGGGCACATTTGTGAAAATCACCCTGAAACTTTTTGCCTCGCTTACCGACTATTTGCCCACTGCCGACCGCAGCAGCAACATTACCCAGCTGGATATTGCCCCTGAGGCCAGCATTTTGCAGATCATTGAGCCCTTTGGGATGCCGCACAAGCTGGTGCATTTGGTGCTGATCAATGGCACCTATGTAGACCCCGACAAACGCGCTACCCGCACGCTGCAAGAGGGCGACGTGCTGGCCATCTGGCCACCCATAGCCGGTGGCTAGGATTACTATTAAAAATATAGCTGCTAATGCAGTATTTCCTTGGGCGATAAGCCACTTTTGCTTAAAATGCAGTCTTTCTACCTTGAGAAGTTTGACCGAGAGATGGGTTGCACGGTAGCCGAATGGCGCATGTGGCTTCCTGCTGCCATGGGCGTTGCAGTGTGGTCACTCCAGCCCCAAAGCACCACCGACTTGGACGGCGCAAACGGTGCGCTGCAAGCCCGCATCCCAGCGGTGCCAGGCGGAGCATTGCAGATTACTTGGCGCGCGGGTGCGCCGCGCCGCATAGCCTTGTTTAGCCTGCCGTGCCTGCATGTAGGCTTTGCCTTTAGTGGTGTGGACGATGCCCAGCGCTATGCATTTATGAAGCGTTTTGACCTGTACATGCAGCGCGGCGGTGGTTAACCGGGCTGCCACAGCTGCCTGGTAAATGGGCCATGTATGACTAATTTCAGGGTGGTAAGCGATTGCGCAGTACGGGGCTCTTGTGTACCCTAGTGCAATGACTACTACGCTGCCCCCGCTGACTGCCTCTGTTTTGGTGGCCGATGACCATGCCTTGGTGCGCGATGGGCTCAAACTGCTGATCACAGGCGTGTGGCCGCAAGCCCAGTTTTTGGATGCCTACGATGCACAGTCGCTGTTTAGCCGCGCGGCCCGCAAACCACCGCCCTGTTTGGCCCTGGTCGATCTGAACATGCCCGGCATGGACAAGGGGGCACGTTTGACCGAGCTGGCCCGCGCGCACCCGCAATTGCCCGTGGTAGTGGTGTCAGCCCTGACATCGCCCGACACCGTGCGCCGTGCCTTGGCACTTGGCAATGTGTGGGCCTTTGTACCTAAAAGCTCCCCTGCCGAGCACATGCGCGCGGCTATGCGGTCTGCGCTGTTGGGCATAAAGTTAAGTTTTGCGCCGCCTGAGGCAACTGTCAGCCCCGAATTGCTGCTTCACCCCCGCTTGGAAGAAATCCGCGTGCTGCTGCGCCAAGGCATGAGCAACAAAATGATTGCCAGCCAACTGGGCATCACCGAGGGTACTGTTAAAAACTACATGAGCGATATCTTCAAAGCGCTCAATGTGTCTAACCGTACCCAGGCAGCGCGGTTTGACAGTGACAGCGCTTGATGGCCGGCCCTGCAACTTCGATGCCCATCGACCCAGATCGCCCCGACCCAGAGGACGTACCCTTTGCGGGCACGGTGTTTGCAGGGCTGCGCGCCTGCGAAGTACTGGGTGCGCTGATGTTTGCCACGGTGTTGCCTTGGTGGCAGCCACTGGTGTGGTGGATGTTGGTGGCGAGTACCGGCAGTTGGCGTTCTTGGTATGTACATACCCAGCGCTTCAAAAAGCAAGACGCTGCACAGCGCAGGCAAATCTACCGCCAGTCGGTCTGGCTGATGATGCTGTGCGTGGGCAGTGCATGGTATTTTCTGTACCTGCCAGGCAATATGGTCATGCAGATGGTGCTGGGCGTGTATTTGCTGGGCAGTGCTGCGCTGGTGGCGCTGCGCACTGGAGGTGACTTTGTGCGCGCTACGGTGGCCGTGTGCTTGGTGCTGTTGCCAACCTCACTGCGCTTTTTGGTAGACGGATTTTCTGGCAATTTGCTGGCTTTGCTGTCGGGGGCAGGAGGCCTTATGTTTGCGCTCACGCTATCGTCCATGTCGCGTTTGCAAGAGCGTGCCCTAGCCTACCAGTATGAACTGCGCCAACGCGCTGAGCTGGCGGTAGATGCCGTTGCGGGCGTGAGCTTGAGCAAGTCGCGGTTTTTTGCTGCGGTAAGCCACGACCTACGCCAGCCAGTGCACGCGATTGGCCTGTACCTAGACCCGCTGATCACTCTGGCTGACCAGGCGCAAGACCCGGTGGCCCAGCGCGCCGCCCAAGGTATTCGCCAGTCGTGGCGGGCGCTGGACGACTTGCTGTCCCAGGTGCTCGACCTGACCCGTATGGACTCAGGCTCTTTGCAAGCGCAGACCGAACTGGTGGAGCTGGCCCCACTGGTGCGCGACTGTGTGGTGCAGCACAGCGCAGCAGCAGAGCGTGAGGGTATTCGCATCGTGGCCTTGGTGGGAACAGGGCGTTTTGCCGTGGCTGATGCGCTTATGCTCAAGCGCGTGCTGTCTAATTTACTGGACAATGCACTGAAGTTTTCACCGTCAAACCGGTGTGTGGTGATTGCGCTGCGCCCTGCTGTGGGCCATTGGCGGCTGCAGGTGCGTGATGCGGGCTTGGGAATTGCGCCCGAGGCGCAAATCAAAATATTTGAAGAGTTTGTGCAGCTGAACAACGAGGAGCGCGACCGCAGGCGAGGCTTGGGGCTGGGGCTGGCAATTTCTAAACGCTTCGTCACTTTGATGGGTGGCACCATCGGTGTACGTTCCGCGCTGGGGCAGGGCTGCTGCATGACCGTGACGCTGGTGCAAGCACATGCGGGTAACGGCCATTTACCGCTGTACCAACCGCATGCATCACAAGGTTTTTTGGCCCAAGGACAAACACCGCCTCCAGCTTGGGGCACAGACTCTGGCCCAAGCTCACTTCCCTTTGAGCCTTCATTGCCAGCGCCCCTGGGAGGGCCTTGGCTGGCGCAGGATGTTTTGCTGGTGGAAGACGACCATTTGGTAAGCGCTGCCATGTGCCAGCTACTGGAGTTATGGGGCATGCAGGTGCGCCATGTAGAAACGGCTGCAGACGCACTTCGGGCATCGGCGTTTGGCCAGATCGCGGTATGCGACGTGCGCTTGCCTGGTGGGGCATCTGGCTTGGATGTGGCGGTGCAACTGCGTGCACTGGGTAAAAAAGTGCTGCTCATGACGGGCGAGACCGACATGGCCGTGCGCACAGCCGCTGCCAACCAAGGCATATTGCTGTTGGTTAAGCCTGTGTCTAGCGCTAAGCTAAAGGCCGCTTTGGCCAGTCTTTAGTGGCCAAATCAGGCACTGTTTTTAAAAACTGGCACTGCAGAGCCCATCGGGTATGACTAATTTCATGTTGGCACGCCGGTGAAACGGGTGCAAACTTCATGCTTGTGTCATTTAACCCAGTCACACTGGGCTTTTACTGCTGTATACCCACAACCTCGCCATGCGCTACGACAAAGACTCTGAACCCGCGCAAAACCTGGGCCTGCGTGAAGTACTCGACACTGCCCAATGCGCCCAGTTGGTGGACCTGTGGGTGCGCAGACACAGCCTGTGCGCGCTAGACATTGGCAAAATGTACGACCTGGTCAGCCGCTCATTACAGCGCTGCAATCCGCCCGAACTTAACCTGCTGGGCGAAGGCCGCCAAGAGCTGATTGCGCAGTTTA
>JAYSRE010000078.1:0-1739 GCA_043721235.1 Polaromonas sp.
CGCAAGAGCTGGCGTTGTCCCAGCAGCGGCTGGCTGATCTGGCACGCCAGGTGGAGCGGCAAACCGACCTGCAAGCCCAAGGCTTTGTGTCGGCCGAAGCGGTGGAGCTCAAACGCAGCGAATGGCTGCAGCAAAAGCTGGCCCTTAGCGGGCTGCAGCGCACCCACCTGCAGCTAGAGCGGGAGCTGGCCACCCAGCAAGAAGAGCTGCGCATGGTGGCCTCGCGCAGCCAAACCCAGCGTGCACAGATGCTGCGCGACATTGACAGCAGCGAACAAGAATTTAACGAGCATTCGTCCAAGCGCATTCAGCTGGTAGCGCCCATCGATGGCGTGGTTACGCAAATATCGGCCTCTGCCGGGCAGGCGGTGTCGCCTGCACTGCCGATCATGACCATCGTGCCCGAGGGCAGCGCGCCCGAGGTGCTGCTGCTGATACCGTCGCGTTCGATTGGCTTTATTCGCCTGGGGCAAAAAGTCTCGGTGCGCTACCAAGCCTACCCGTATGAGCACTATGGCCGCCACTACGGCGTGGTTAAAGAAATAGCCAGTGCGGCGCTGCCGCCGCAAGAGGTAGTGCAGCACATACGGGTAGACGAGCCGGTGTACACGGTGCGGGTGTCGCTGCCGCATAACTATTTGCAGTACCAGGGCAAGCAGCTCCCGCTGTCACCAGGCATGCTGGTAGAGGCCGATGTAGAGCTAGACCGGCTCAAAATTTACCAGTGGCTGCTGGAGCCTTTGTACCGGCTGGGTGGCCGCGTTTGAGCGCGGTTTTAGGGGGCGCTGATTTTGCGCGCGATGCGGGCCTGGCGCTGCGCCTGTGGCCACGCAAGGCCATGCCGCTGTATTTGCAGATGGAGTCTGCCGAATGCGGCCTGGCTTGCCTGGCCATGGTAGCGGCGCACTATGGCGGTGCCCAGGGGCTGGAAGAACTGCGGGCTAAGTTTGACGTGTCGGTGCGCGGCACCTCACTGCAAGACCTGGCCAATATGGCCGACCAAATTGGCCTGAACGCGCGCTGTGTTGAGCTGACTGCGGACGAAATAGCCCAGCTGCGCATGCCTGCTGTGCTGCACTGGGAGGACAACCACTGGGTGGTGGTAAAGAAAACCTCGGCCAAAGGCCTGCAGCTTAACGACCCCGCACTGGGTGAGCGCTGGGTGGGCTGGGCCGAGGCGCGCAGCAAGTTCAGCGGCTTTGCGGCAGACTTTGTGCCCCGCGCCCGGCTAGAGCGCACCCCGCCCGAGCCGCGCCTGCAGTTTGCCACCCTCTTGCGCAGCTTTCCGGGGCTGGGTGGGGCGGTGCTGCAGCTGATGGCGGTGTCTATTGTGCTAGAGATGATTGCGCTGCTAACCCCGTACTACACCCAGATTGTGATGGACCATGTGCTGGTCACGGGCGATAAAGACTTGCTGACCATTGTGGCGCTGGCCACGGCTTTTTTGCTGGTGTTTCAAACCGTGTTTACCGCCCTACGCGGCTGGGCGGGGGTGGTGCTGTCGCAAAACGTGGGCTACCAGCTGTACGCGCATGTGATTCGGCATATGTTTCGGCTACCGGTCACGTTTTTTGTGCGCAGGCAGGTGGGGGATTTGGTCTCGCGTTTTGACTCGCTGGGCCAGCTGGCCCATTCACTGACCCGCACCAGTATTGAGATTACGCTGGATGCGCTGATCAGCATAGGCACGGTGGCCATGATGTTCTTGTACAGCCCCCCGTTAGCGTGGCTGGCCATTG
>JAYSRE010000079.1:0-35458 GCA_043721235.1 Polaromonas sp.
GCGCCAGCACCGCCAAACTGGCCACCACCACAGTGCGCGTGGTAGCCCGCGAAACACCTTCGGGCGTAGGCAGCGCCTCGTAGCCCTGCTGCAGCGCCACGAACGTAACCACCAGGCCAAAGACTACGCTTTTGATAAACCCGTTGCCAACATCGCGCCACACATCTACGCCGCCTTGCATTTGGCTCCAAAACGCACCGCCATCTACGCCAATCATCAGCACGCCCACTACATAGCCGCCAAAGATACCGGTAGCGCTGAACACCGCCGCCAAAATAGGCATGGCAATCACCCCCGCCCAAAAGCGCGGGGCCAGAATGCGGCGCACCGGGTCAATCGCGGTCATCTCCATGTAGCTTAGTACTTCGTCGCGCTTCATGATGCCAATCTCGGCGGTCAGTGCGGTGCCTGCACGGCCCGCAAACAGTAGAGCGGTCACCACAGGCCCAAGTTCCCGCACCAAACTCAAAGCCACCAGCAAGCCCAGTGCCTCAGACGCACCATAGCGTTGCAAGGTGTAGTAGCCTTGCAAGGCCAGTACAAAGCCTACAAACAGGCCGCTGACGGTAATGATGAGCAGCGAATAATTGCCCAAAAAGTGAATTTGGTCGCGCACCAAACCAAAGCGCTTAAATACCGGCCCCACCAGTGCCAGCAGGCGCACAAACAGGCGCGCACCGTAGCCCCAGTCGGCCAGCTTGCTGCGCAAGGCAAAACCTACATCGCTTGGTTTGTACCAGCTCATCGCGGGGCTCCTGAGGTAACTACGCCTGAACCAAAGTCTTGCTCTACGGTATTGCCAGGGTAGTGAAAACGCACCGGGCCATCGGCCAGCGCGTTGACAAACTGGTGCACCAGCGGGTCGGTGCTGTGGCGTACTTCGTCGGGTGTGCCTTGGGCGGCAATTTTTCCATTGGCCAGCACGATGACTTTGTCGGCGATACGGAAGGTCTCCTCCAGATCGTGCGATACGATGATGCTGGTCAGCCCCAGCATGTCGTTAAGATCACGAATCAAACGCGCTGCAGTGCCTAATGATATGGGGTCTAGACCGGCGAACGGCTCGTCGTACATCACCAGCTCAGGGTCTAGCGCAATCGCACGGGCCAGTGCCACACGGCGGGCCATGCCGCCGCTCAGCTCGCTGGGCATCAGGCTGTGCGCACCGCGCAGGCCCACGGCAGTCAGCTTCATCAGCACAATATCGCGGATAAGGGCCTCGGGCAGGTTGGTATGTTCGCGCAGCGGGAAGGCCACGTTTTCAAACACAGACAGGTCGGTAAACAGCGCGCCAAACTGGAACAGCATGCCCATACGGCGGCGCAGAGCGTACAAACCACCGCTGTCCATGGTGGTAATGTCACTGCCCTCAAACAGGGCCTGGCCCTTTTGCGCCTTGGCTTGCCCGCCAATCACCCGCAGCACCGTGGTTTTGCCACCGCCCGACGCGCCCATTAAAGCAGTAACTTTGCCGCGCGGGATGCTCAAACTCACACCATCAAGTATGGCGCGGGCCCCGTAACCAAACGTCAAGTCTTTCAACTCGACCAAAGGGTTAGGGTCTGACGGGGTATCGGGCTGGAGAATTTTTGAATCCATAAAAACAAATACCGGAGAACATCCGGCCCTTCATCATAAAGGAATTTATACAGCGGTCGTTTAAAACAGCTTAAGACCGCGCAAAGCCCGACTTGGGTAGGGTCTGCGCCGACACTCATACACAAAATAACATCTTGTGTGTTAACAGATGTTTTTGGAGAAATAGCCCTATCGCCCAAGGAAATACTCAATTCTAAGCTATTAATTAAATAGCTAAATTGAAACCCTTACAGCTTGTCATTAAGTTGTCACTTGTGAAGTTTAGTCTCTGCATTGCACAACTAACCTTGGCAATTTTTACCAGGACACCCCATGTATCTCAAACTTAGCCTGCTCGCCCTCGGCTTGGCCACTTTGTACGCTTGCTCCAACTCGGACGACCCAGCGCCAGCGCCGGTGGCAACTACGCCATCTACTACGACCACCACGGTAGTAACTACCCCGTCAACGACCACGACCACGTCCACCACCCCTTTTACCGTCAAGGTCATCGGCTTTAACGACTACCACGGTACTTTAGAGTCGCCCGGCACATTTGGTACCAGCGCGGCGGTGGCTGCAGCCGACCGCCCTGCCGTAGGCGGTGCCGACTTTATCGCTGGACATGTGGCCGACCTCAAAAGTAAAAACCCCCTGAACGTGGTGGTGGGTGCGGGTGACTCCATAGGCGCTACACCGCTGATTTCATCGTTCTTTCTAGATGAACCCGCTGTAGAAACCCTCAATATGATCGGCTTGGAGTTCAACGCAGTTGGCAACCATGAGTTTGACAAAGGCTCCGCCGAGCTTTTGCGTTTGCAAAATGGCGGCTGCAAAATCACCAACGGCGCAACCGACCCGAACAGCTGCAAAGGCCTCAAAGCACCTTTTGAGGGCGCAAAGTTTAAATGGCTATCGGCCAACGTAGTGGCCACTGCCACTGGAAAAACCTTGCTGCCAGCCTACGGTATCAAAGAGTTCAACGGTGTCAAGGTGGCATTTATTGGCATGACATTGAAAGCCACACCGGGCATCGTTACCCCCAGCGGCGTAGCGGGTTTGGAGTTTAAAGACGAAGTGGCCACCGTCAATGCCTTGGTGCCTGAGCTGCGTGCGCAGGGCATTGAGTCCATCGTGGTCTTGGTGCACGAAGGCGGTTTTCAAACCGGCACAGCAGGCGACATTAACGCCTGCGAGGGTAACCTGGCGGGCTCGTCTATAGCCGCCATCGTCAGCAAGCTGGACAATGCGGTCGATGCCGTGGTCAGCGGCCACACCCACGCCGCCTACAACTGCAAGCTGCCCAATGTGACGGGCCGTACCATTGCGGTGTCTAGCTCCAGCGCATTTGGCCGCATTTTGACCGACATGGACTTGACCATCAACCCGGTGACCAAAGATGTTATATCGGCCACCGTGACCAACCGCTTAACCGCCCGCAACATAGCCACCATTCCTGCCGTGGCCAGTGTGACAGCGGTGATTGACAACTACAAAACCCTGGTGGCACCCAAGGCCAATGCCGTGCTGGGCGCCATCACCACCAGCCTGAGCAATGCGCGCTCTGACGGTGCCTGCACCATGCCTGCAGGCGAGCTGATTGCAGACTCCCAACTGGCCGCCACCCAGCCCGCAGCACTGGGCTCGGCCGTAATAGCCTTTATGAACGGTGGTGGCGTGCGAAGCCCAGGCTTTACCTTTGCATCAAGCCCAGCGGCTGAAGGTGACGGCAATGTAACTTTCAGCGAAGCCTTTACGGTGCAACCGTTTGGCAACATCTTAATTACCATGTCGCTGACCAGCAAAGACATCAAAGATTTCTTAGAAGAGCAGTTTGCCGGCTGCTTGGGCCAAGGCGCAAACAATACACGTGTAGCTATTCCATCGGCTGGTTTTAAATACACCTGGGACGGTGCCAAAGCCTGTGGTGCGCGCATCAGCAATGTCACGCTGCTGGCAGGCGCCACCACTGAAACACTGGTGGACACAGCAGGCGTGGTGCTTAACCCCACCAAGAGCTACCGCGTGACAGTGAACAACTTTATGGCCGATGGGGGCGACGGCTACAGCACCCTGGTCAAAGGCACCAACCGTTTGGTGGGTGCAGCGGACATTGAAGCACTGACTGCTTACATGGCCAGCTTTAAAGCCCCCAAACCCGCCTACGCCCCCGGCAGCAACGCCGCCGATGCAGACACCAAACGCATTACCCGCGTAAGCACCAGCACTGTTTGCCCAGGTACGGCTAACGTTAATCCTTGACGCTACGTGTCAATGGTTGACGCTACGTGTCAATGTTTGATGCTGCGTGTCAATGTTTGATGCTGCGTGTCAATTTTTGATGCTGCGCGAAGTCAAAGCGCTGGCTTGAAAGCAGTGCACCGCTTACCTTTATGCCACCAGCTGGTGCTTGTGGTATTGCTGCTAATTGGCGGGCAGGCCGCAGCGACAGATGACGCGCCAGGCAGCGCCAAGTTGCAGCGCCTGATGGAGCAAACACGCGCGCGCGCCGCGCAGCTAACTGCATCGGCTGCCAGCGCTTCTTCTCCTTCTCCTTCTGCTGCGCTGCCCAGCGCCCCGCGCATGCAAGAGCGCACACAGCTGCTGGCCCGCGCTGAGGCAGCGCTGGCGCAAATGGACAGCGAAAAAGCGCTGACTGCATTTGAAAACGCTGCCAATATTTTGCATTCCGCCGATACCGAGATGGGTATCGTGCGCACCTACATGCAGATGGGAAACTACCGCCAAGCACTGGCTTTTGGGGCGCACACCGCTGGAGCGCATTTAGACGAGGTGGGTGGCTCTGCTTTGTATGCATGGCTGCTGCATGCAGGCGGCCAGGCCGCTGTGGCGCACAAGCTGTTGGCGCAAACGCAGGCGCGCGTACCGCAGCACGCACTGGTGTCTGCGGTGCAGCAGCAGTTGCAGTCCACCGCGCCACTGGCAACTGGCATCATGCTGCGCACGCCGGTGCGCATGGCGCCGCAGGGCACGGTGGCCAAGTTACCGGCAAGCACCCAGGTAATTAGCTCAGGGCTGCTGATAAACCAAGGCCGCAGGGTGATAGTACCTTTGCACAGCCTAACGGGCACTTCACGCACACAGGCGCGTCTTTGGGTACGCAATGGCCTAGGGCAGTTGTCGTCTGCGCGCCTGGTGCAAAAGCTGCCCGGTCTAGGCTTGGCTGTGCTGCAACTGCCTGCCCCTTTGCCGCTGCAAGAACCCTTGGTGGTCACCGCGGCAGACGGCTTTGCGGGCAGTGTGGCCTACGCTATGGAGTATGTGCCCTCCCACGATGCTACGCCGCGCTGGCCGGTGCTGCACAGCGGTTTTTTAGGCAGTTTGTCTAACCCCACAGAGGCCAGCGATCCAAGCCGCGAACTGGGCTTGGCACTGGGCACCGGCCCCAGAGGTGGCCCGGTATTTGACAGCGCAGGCTACTTGGCGGGCATTGCCATCCCCCAGCCAGGCAAAGCCGACCACATCGTGATGAGTTCACGCCTGCGCCAGCAGCTGGGCAGCGCATGGGGCTTGGTGGCAAACCCCGCCTTACCACGCCCACAGGCCTCGGTAGATAAAGTCTATGAAGCGGGTCTGCGCAACACGGTGCAGCTTCTGGTTGGACGCTGATTTTTAGCGTTTTAGGCCTTTCGCCCAAGGAAATGCTACATATGTAGCTATTGTATATATAGCAATTGATTCTTGTACCAAGCCACCATACAAAACAGCCAACTAACGCGGCAGGTCACTAAAGCCCATCAAAAACTCGTCCACGGAGCGCGCTGCTTGGCGGCCCTCGCGGATGGCCCACACCACCAGGCTTTGGCCGCGGCGCATGTCACCGGCGGCAAACACTCCTGCTACATTGGTGGCATAACCGCCTGTGAAATCGGTCGTGGCCTTGGCGTTGCCGCGTGCATCTTTGTCAATTCCAAAGGCTTCCAAAATCGGGCTTACAGGGGCGGTAAAACCCATGGCCAAAAAGACCAAGTCAGCAGGGTAGGTTTTCTCGCTACCGGGAATTTCAACCAGTTTGCCGTCTTTGAACTCAACGTTTACTGTTTTAAGCGCTGTGAGTTTGCCTTTTTCACCCATGAATTCTTTGGTTGAGACTGAAAAAGAGCGCTCGCAGCCTTCTTCGTGGCTCGATGATGTGCGCAGTTTGGTAGGCCAATAAGGCCACACCATGGGCTTGTTTTCCATTTCTGGCGGCATCGGCATCACTTCAAACTGCGTCACGCTGACGGCACCGTGGCGGTTGCTGGTGCCTACGCAGTCGCTACCCGTGTCGCCGCCGCCGATGACGATCACGTGTTTGCCGTCGGCGCGAATCTGGCTTTTCAGCTTGTCGCCCGCATTGACCTTGTTTTGCAGCGGCAAAAATTCCATTGCAAAGTGCACGCCGTCCAGTTCACGGCCTGGCACAGGCAAATCGCGGCTTTGCTCTGCGCCGCCGGTCAGCAGCACGGCATCAAAATCTTTTTTAAGCTGCTCAGGGCTGATGGTATCGACGGCCCAGTTGGTAACTTTGCTATCTTTGCCCAGGTCTGCCACCAGCACGCTGGTTTTAAAGACTACGCCTTCAGCCTGCATTTGCTCCACACGGCGGTCGATATGAATTTTCTCCATCTTAAAGTCAGGAATACCGTAGCGCAACAGGCCGCCCACGCGGTCGTTTTTTTCAAACAAAGTCACATCATGCCCTGCGCGCGCTAGTTGCTGGGCTGCTGCCATGCCTGCGGGGCCAGAGCCGACGATAGCGACTTTTTTGCCAGTTTTATGCTGTGCCACTTGCGGTTTGACCCAACCCTCGGCCCAAGCGCGGTCAATGATGGCGTGCTCTATCGACTTGATACCTACGGCTTCGTCGTTAATGTTCAGAGTGCAAGCTGCCTCGCACGGTGCGGGGCAAATACGGCCCGTAAACTCTGGAAAGTTATTCGTGCTGTGCAGTACCGTGATGGCGTTTTTCCAGTCACCTTGAAACACCAAATCATTAAAGTCAGGAATGATGTTATTCACCGGACAGCCGTTGTTGCAAAACGGTGTGCCGCAGTCCATGCAACGCGCGCCCTGCTTTTTGGCATCGTCCTCGCTCAGGCCGATGACAAACTCTTTGTAATGTTTGACGCGCTCTGTGACTGGCTTGTAGCCTTCTTCAACACGTTCAAATTCTAGAAATCCGGTGGCTTTTCCCATGGTGCTTTACTCTTTAAGGGTCAATAAGTTGAAAATTAAATACTATTAATTTAATAGCTGCTAACGCAGCATTTCCTTGGGCCATAGGGCTAAAAGGTTCATGAGAATCCTTAATCAAGATGTTTTCATGGCATACGCACGCTCCACTTTAGCTACGCGCAGTTCAAAGTGCGAATACCATGTGCTCCAGCCTTGCGTTTGGGCATTGCGGTGCTCGGCGTTGGCCTTCCACTGGCTAATGGCGGCTTCGCTGTCCCAGTAGCTTACCGTGATGCCAAAGCCGTCAGTACCGCGCACACTCTCCACGCCGAGATAGCCAGGTTGCTGTGCAGCAAGCTCCACCATGCGATCACCCATAGCGCTGTAGCCGTTGTCGCCTTCGGTGCGCTGGCTGCTGAAAACCACCGCATAGTAGGGCGTTTTTAAACCTAAAGCGAACGAGGTGGTGCCAAGTGCAGCGGTCATAAGGCAAGCCCGTAAAAATAAGCTACTATTAATTTAATAGCTACTTGTGCAGCATTTCCTTGGGCGATAGGGCTAAAAGACATAAAAATGCGCTTTTGACAAGGGTTTAAGCGGCTACTTTGGCAGCTTTGGCCGCCATCTCGCCTAATGCACGCTTGTACTCCAGCGGCATCACCTTGACAAACTTGCCGCGCTGCTCTGCCCAGTTATCCAAAATCTCGCGCGCGCGCAGGCTGCCGGTCCAGCGGTGGTGGTCTTCCACCAGTTTCTTTAACAGCGCTTCGTCGCTGGTGGGCACGCCGTCGCTGCCTTTGTGCAGTGGGTCGGTTTGGTCGGCTGTTGCTGTAACTTTGCCCAAACCCACCATGGCCGTGTTGCAGCGCTTGGCAAACTGGCCATCCGCGTCGTACACATACGCTACGCCGCCGCTCATGCCTGCAGCAAAGTTGCGGCCAGTTTTACCCAGCACGGCCACGGTACCGCCGGTCATGTATTCGCAGCCGTGGTCGCCTGTGCCTTCTACTACCGCAGTCGCACCCGACAGGCGCACGGCAAAACGCTCGCCTGCTACACCGCGCAAGAAGGCTTCGCCCTCGGTGGCGCCGTACAGCACGGTGTTGCCCACGATGATGTTCTCAGTGGCGTTGCCTCTGAAGTCAATGCTCGGGCGCACGATCACGCGGCCACCCGACAAGCCTTTGCCGGTGTAATCATTAGCCTCGCCAATTAAATACAGCGTGATGCCGCGTGCCAAAAACGCGCCAAACGACTGACCGCCTGTGCCCTCTAGCTGGATGCGGATGGTGTCATCAGGCAAACCTTTGGACCCATAGCGCTTGGCCACTTCACCCGACAGCATCGCGCCCACCGAGCGGTTGACGTTGCGCGCCTGCTCGATAAAGTGCACCTTCTCGCCTTTGTCCAGCGCGGGGCGGGCTTTGTCGATCAGCTTTAAATCCAACGCCTTGTTGAGCGCGTGGTCTTGCACGCCTTCATGCTTGCGCGGCACGTCTGCGGGCAAATCGGCTTGATAGAAAATACGGCTGAAATCCAGGCCCTTGGCTTTCCAGTGCGTGATGCCTTTTTGGGTGTCCAGCAGCTCGGCGTGGCCAATCAAATCGTCAAACTTTTTAATGCCCAGCTGGGCCATCAAACCGCGCACTTCTTCGGCGACAAAGAAGAAGTAGTTGACCACATGCTCAGGCTTGCCCTGAAACTTGGCACGCAAAACAGGGTCTTGCGTGGCCACGCCCACGGGGCAGGTGTTGAGGTGGCATTTGCGCATCATGATGCAGCCTTCGACGATGAGCGGTGCAGTGGCAAAGCCCATCTCGTCTGCGCCCAACAGCGCGGCAATCACCACGTCGCGTCCGGTCTTCATTTGGCCGTCGGCTTGCACGCGGATACGGCCACGCAGACGGTTAAGCACCAGCGTTTGCTGCGTTTCGGCCAAGCCCAGTTCCCACGGCGTGCCTGCGTGCTTCACGCTAGACAGTGGCGACGCGCCTGTGCCGCCGTCGTGCCCTGCGATCACCACGTGGTCGGCCTTGCACTTGGCTACGCCTGCGGCCACCGTGCCCACGCCCACTTCTGACACCAGCTTGACCGAAATGTCAGCAGCGCTGTTGGCGTTTTTCAAGTCGTGGATCAGCTGCGCCAAGTCTTCAATCGAATAAATGTCGTGGTGCGGTGGCGGGCTGATCAGGCCCACGCCCGGCACGCTGTAGCGAAGCTGACCAATGTAGTCAGACACTTTGCCGCCGGGCAGCTGGCCGCCCTCGCCTGGCTTGGCACCTTGCGCCATTTTGATTTGAATCTGGTCGGCTGATACCAAGTATTCCGCCGTCACACCGAAGCGGCCCGAGGCTACTTGCTTGATCTTGCTGCGCAGCGAGTCGCCTGCCTGCAACGGAATGTCGGACACGATACGGCCTTCGCCCAGGCTGGTACCGATGCTGTCGCCCGCTTTGATGACAGGAATGAAACGCTTGCCTGTGCCAGCGGCTACACCATTCTTGGCGTTTTCGCTTTTTGCAGCATCCATCTCAGCGCGGTAACGCAGCGGGTCTTCACCGCCCTCACCGGTGTTAGATTTACCGCCGATGCGGTTCATCGCCACAGCCAACGTGCTGTGCGCTTCGGTGCTGATGGAACCCAAAGACATCGCGCCTGTAGCAAAGCGTTTGACGATTTCTTTGGCCGATTCAACTTCGTCAATGCTGATCGCCTTGGCAGGGTCAAACTTAAACTCAAACAAACCGCGCAGCGTCAGGTGGCGCTTGCTTTGGTCGTTGATGATCTGCGCGTATTCTTTGTAGGTAGCGGCGTTGTTGGCGCGTGTGGCGTGTTGCAGCTTGGCAATCGCGTCGGGCGTCCACATATGGTCTTCGCCGCGCACGCGCCAGGCGTATTCGCCACCGGGCTCGAGCATGCTTTCTAAAATCGGGTTGTTGCCAAACGCTGCGGCGTGTACGCGGATAGCTTCTTCGGCAATCTCAAACACGCCCACGCCGCCCACTTGGCTGGCGGTGCCGTAGAAGTATTTGTCCACAAACGGTTTGTCCAGCCCCACGGCTTCAAAAATCTGCGAGCCGCAGTAGCTCATGTAGGTGCTGATGCCCATTTTGGACATCACTTTGTTCAGGCCCTTGCCTACGGCTTTAACAAAGTTGTAGACGGCTTTATCAGCGTCGATGTCTTTGGTGTGGCGTGTTAGCTCGATGACGGTTTCTAGCGCGAGGTACGGGTGCACGGCTTCTGCGCCATAACCCGCCAGCAGCGCAAAGTGGTGCACTTCGCGCACGCTACCCGTCTCGACAATCAAGCCTGCGTTACAGCGCTCGCCGGCTCTGACCAAATGCTGGTGAATCGACGATGATGCCAGCAGCGCGGGCACAGGCACGCGCGTTGCGTCCATCGCGCGGTCTGACACGATCAACACGTTGTGGCCACTCTTGATAGCGTCTACCGCCTCGGCGCACAGAGATGCTAATTTTGCCTCTACGCCTTCGCGGCCCCAAGCTGCGGGGTAAGTAATGTCGAGCGTGTAGCTTTTGAACTTGCCGCGCGTGTGCGCCGCAATGTCGCGCAGCTTGGCCATGTCATTAAAGTCCAGCACGGGCTGGCTGACTTCCAGGCGCAGCGGCGGGTTGACGGCGTTGATGTCCAGCAAATTAGGCTTGGGGCCGATAAAGCTGACCAGCGACATGACGATCTGCTCGCGGATCGGGTCAATCGGCGGGTTGGTGACCTGGGCAAACAGCTGCTTGAAGTAGTTGTACAGCGGCTTGTTTTTATCCGACAGCACGGCCAGTGGGCTGTCGTTACCCATCGAGCCGGTGGCTTCTTCGGCGTTGGCGGCCATGGGGGCCATGAGGAATTTCAAGTCTTCTTGTGTGTAACCAAAGGCTTGCTGGCGGTCGAGCAAGCTGTCTTTGGCAGCTGGCAGCACTGCGCTAGACACGGGCACGTCATCCAAACGGATACGCACTTCGTCAATCCATTGGCGGTAGGGCTTGCTGTTGGCCAGTTGGCTTTTGAGTTCTTCGTCGTCAATCAAACGGCCTTGCTCCAGGTCAATCAAAAACATTTTGCCGGGCTGCAAGCGCCATTTTTTGACAATTTTGCTCTCGGGGATGTGGTGCAGCACGCCCGCTTCAGATGCGCACACCACCAAGTCGTCGTCGGTCAAAATGTAGCGCGCGGGGCGCAGACCGTTGCGGTCTAGCGTGGCACCAATCTGGCGGCCATCGGTAAAGGCGATGGCCGCGGGGCCGTCCCAGGGCTCGATCATCGAGGCGTGGTATTCATAGAAAGCGCGGCGGCGCTCGTCCATCAGGGTGTGCTGCTCCCATGGCTCGGGCATGAGCATCATCATGGCGTGGCTGATGGGGTAGCCAGCGGCGGTGAGCAGCTCTAGCGCATTGTCAAACGTGGCAGTATCAGACTGGCCTTCAAAGCTGATGGGATAAAGCTTTTTCAAGTCGTCGCCCAGCACGGGGGACTTCATCACGCCTTCGCGGGCGCGCATCCAGTTGAAGTTGCCGCGCACGGTGTTGATCTCGCCGTTGTGCGCCACGTAGCGGTAGGGGTGGGCCAGCGGCCACTCGGGGAAGGTGTTGGTAGAAAAACGCTGGTGCACAAGCGCAAGGGCCGACACGCATTTGGCGTTTTGCAAATCCAAAAAGTATTCGCCTACCTGCGTAGCCAGCAGCAGGCCTTTGTACACAATCGTGCGGCAGCTCATGCTGGGCACGTAGTATTCTTTACTGTGCTTGAGGCCTAAGTTTTGAATCGCTGCGCTTGCAGTTTTGCGGATCACGTACAGCTTGCGCTCTAGCGCGTCAGGCACAGTCACATCGGAGCCGCGTGCTATAAAAATCTGGCGAATGATGGGCTCTTTTTCGCGCACAAAAGGGCTCATCGGCATCTCGCGGTTCACCGGTACATCGCGCCAGCCAATTACTACCTGGCCTTCGGCTTTAACCGCGCGCTCGAGCTCCTGCTCACAAGCCAATCGAGACGCATGCTCTTTGGGCAAAAAGATCATGCCCACGCCGTATTCACCGGGGGCGGGCAGTTCGATGCCAACTTTAGCCATGTCTTCACGGTAAAAATCGTCGGGCAGCTGGATCAAAATGCCCGCGCCGTCACCGCACAGCTCGTCCGCACCCACAGCACCCCGGTGGTCCAGGTTTTCTAAGATTTTGAGCCCGTTTTGGATAATCGCATGCGACTTAGCACCTTTGACATGCGCCACAAAGCCCACACCACAAGCGTCTTTCTCGCTGCCAGGCTGGTACAAACCACCGGCCGTGGCCGCTGCAATCTCTTTACCCAAGGCACCCATGTGCTTCTCCAGTCAATATCCAAAAGCGGAAGCTGAGTGTAGTGCAGCGCAGCAAATAGTTCAACCTCTTTTAAATGGGGTCAGATCACATTTAAATTTCATTTTTTTAAATGACAAATTTAAATAGGGACATATCAAAAATAATAGCAAACTATCTAGCAATTACTTGGGCGATAGACAGATTAAGCATATAAAACTGCCCACCGATATCGTAGCTACTGTTCAATAGCTTTAGCAGGCCGCCCTCTTAGCCCCGGTCGCACGCGCTTTTGGGTAGTTTTTTCTAGTTCCATAAGGAAATTTTCATCCCCCAAAGCCCCACTGCGCCGCGTAGTTAAAGTAAGCACCCGCTCAACTGTTGCACCTAACCCGGCTTGCACTAGCGCCCCGTAGGCCGCTTCGCGTGCAAACGGTGTGTTGCCTAAAGCCCAAAACTGCGGGTGTGGCGTAACGAGTGGGTCGCTGCGCAGGCCTGCATAGTGCCCATAGCTGCTCCAAGCATAGTCTTGCGGCTGCACTACCATCCCTGCGCGTACCGGGTTCAGGTCAATATAGACCATGCAGGCCAGCAGGTAACGCTCGGTTTGAACCAGCATGCTTTTATAGCGCCCTTCAAACAACGTGCCTGTACGAGTGTGGAGCTTGTTGAACAGCCGAACATAGCTGCGCCCCACCTGCTGCACCATCAGCGACAAGCCTACGTCATCTTGGGGCGTGGCCAGCAAATGCACGTGGTTGGTCATCAGCACATAGCTGTGGACAGCAACTTTATGTTGCCGCGAAGCTTCGAGCAGCAAGCCCAGGTAGGCCTTGTGATCGGCATCACTGAGAAATATCGCTTGCCGGTTATTGCCCCGCTGAATAATATGGTGCGGATAGTGGGGGACAGTGAGACGGGATTGGCGGGCCATTAGAATATTTTATCGGATTGCGATAAAGATGATCTGACCCCAATTAAGACCCCCAATTAACTACCCAAACCGGCTCCCCTGCCCCACCAGCTTCTTGGCCAGCTCGTCCATCAGTTCTTGGGTGACTTGGCCGGCGGGGTAGGTGGCGTTCACCACCTCAAAGCCGCCCACGTTGGCCAGGCGAAAAGTAACTTCTCCCCGGTCGTGGTCTGGCGTGAGCAGGAGGGAGCCGCTGACTTGGATGCTGTATTCAAAGACGTAGGCTTGCAGTTTGTTGGTCTCTGGGTGGCGCTGTTCTTTGCGTTCGTGGGGCACGCGGCCTGTGGCCAGGCGCTGTGCTACGCGCTCTAGGTCGGGCGGAAAGTTAACCGTCACGCTGTGCTGGGCTGCGCGATCTGTTTGGGCAGCGTCCACGGCCAGAAGATCCCAGCCCACACCAATATAGTCGTGCGCCTCGGCGTTGCGCAGCATTTTTTTGCGGGCATCGCAGCGAAAGTTGCGCAGCGCCAGCGCGGGGAACTGGGTTTTACCGTCCAGGCTGTAGCTGCCGTGCGCCGGGGGCCGAATGACGTTGAGCTGGGCGCACAGGTCTTGCAGGTATTTATTGGCAACCTTGCAGGCATGCTCAACGGCGGCGGTATTGGTAGCCAAGTCATGGCTAGCGCCTTGCTGCTGGGTTTGCAGCACGTGGGCTTGGGTTTTTAGTTCGCTAAGAAAGCTCATGGTGTGCTCAAAAGAATAGCCTATTTTATTTCAAGCTGCACCTTTGCTACGGCTTGGCCTCATGGGCTAGGCGCTGCAGCTCTTTGGCAGCGAAGCGGTCGGTCATGCCGGCGATATAGTCGGCCACGGCGCGTGGCGTATTGGTGCGCTGGGCGAAAGCGGCGGGCATGTGCTGGGGGGTTTGCAAATAGGCGGCAAACAGGGCGCGCACGGTGTCTTTGGCCTGCGCCGTGGTGTGCATGACTTGGGGGTGGCGGTACAGGTTGCGAAAGAGCCAGGTTTTCACGGCCTGCGTGCCCTGGCGCATGGCGGGAGAAAACTGCACCAGCGGCGGGGCACGGTAAACGTCTTGCAGCGTCTGGATATGCTGGGCCTGCAGGGCGCAGCGGGTGGCTTCGATCACGTCGTAGACCTGGGCACTGAGCATGCGGCGGATGGTTTCAAACAGCACACGGCGGCCTTGCAAGCCAGCATGGTCGTGCATGACCTGCGCGTGAAACCGGGCCACCAGCGGCAGGTCAAGCAGCTGCTCCATAGTGATGAGGCCAGAGCGTACGCCGTCGTCTATATCGTGTGCGTTGTAGGCAATTTCGTCAGCAATATGGGCCAACTGCGCTTCTAGGCTGGGCTGCGTGCCGTGGATAAATCGGCTGGCAACGCCACCAGGCTCTTGCAGTTCCAAGCGGCGGGCGTTGGCACCAGAGCAGTGTTTAAGAATGCCTTCGCGGGTCTCCAGCGTAAGGTTCAAGCCGTTAAAACTGGGGTAGCGTTCCTCCAGCTCGTCCACCACGCGCAAGCTTTGCAGGTTGTGCTCAAAGCCGCCCAGCGCGTCGTGGTGGTCGGCCATGCATTCGTTGAGCGCATCTTGTCCGGCGTGGCCAAATGGGGTGTGCCCCAGGTCATGCGCCAGTGCAATAGCTTCGACCAAGTCTTCATCCAACTGCAGTGCACGGGCAATCGAGCGGCCTAGCTGGGCCACCTCGAGCGAGTGCGTCATGCGGGTGCGAAAAAGATCACCTTCATGGTTAAGAAAAACTTGGGTTTTGTACACCAAGCGCCTAAAGGCCGTGCTGTGGACAATGCGGTCGCGGTCACGTTGAAACTCGCTGCGCTGCTCGCCGGGGTGTGCGGTGCTGGCGTCATTGCCGGGGTGGCTACCAGCGGCAGCTTCTGCATAGCGGCGGCCACGGGTGGCTGCAGGGTTGCAGGCATAGCCAGTAGATAGCAAATAGGCCATTTTATAAGCGTTTTAGTGCTGTCGCCCAAGGAAATACTACACAATTAGCTATATTAATAATAGCACTGATCATGGAATTTACTGCTATGGGGCAAGGCATTGCTGCACCACACTGCGCACTACCACATCTGGCGCTGAGCGTAGGCCTGCGCACCCAGGGGCATCGATGGTAACAAACTTCATCTCGCCAGCCTCGGCTTTTTTATCAACGCGCATCAGCTGCAAGTAACGCTCGGCCACACTGCCTGCAGCCTGTGGAGGGCTGTTGCCTGTTGCTTCTTGCAATGGCAAATGGGGCGCAGCAGTGGGCAGGCCAGCGCGCTGGATTAGGCGGGTTAAACGCTGCACAAAAGCTGCGTCTACCAAGCCCAGCTCGCGCGACAGCGTTGCCGCCATCACCATGCCGCAGGCTACCGCCTCGCCATGCAACCAAGCACCGTAGCCCATGCCCGCCTCAATAGCATGGCCAAAGGTATGGCCAAAATTCAAAATGGCACGCAAGCCTTGCTCACGTTCATCTGCACCGACCACCTGCGCTTTGATCTCGCAGCTGCGCCGCACTGCATGGGCCAGCAAGTGGGCATCGCCCGCACGCAGACCGTCCATCTGCACCTCTAGCCAGTCCATCAGTGCCATATCGGCTATCGGCCCATACTTGATCACCTCGGCCAGACCTGCAGACATTTCGCGCGCGGGCAGGGTTTTGAGGGTGTCCAGGTCGCACACCACCAGCGCGGGTTGGTAAAAGGCACCAATCATGTTTTTGCCCAGCGGATGGTTGATGGCTGTTTTGCCGCCCACAGACGAATCTACCTGCGCGAGCAGCGTAGTGGGCACTTGCACAAAAGGCACGCCACGCATGTAGCTGGCGGCGGCAAAACCTGTCATGTCGCCTACCACGCCGCCGCCCAAGGCATAGAGCACCGTTTTGCGGTCGCAGCTGTGCTGCAAGAGCGCATCAAAAATGAGGTTCAGCGTTTGCCAGGTCTTGTAGGCTTCACCATCTGGCAATACCACCGTGTGCACGGCTCTGTATTTACCCTGCAGCGCTGCAGCCAAGCGCTGCTCGTACAGCGGCCCTACCGTGGTGTTGGTAACGATCAACGCAGCGTGTGCAGTAGGCACATCGTTGTAGGTCGCAATTTGGTCGAATAGCCCTGCACCGATGCGAATGGGGTAAGACCGGTCACCTAGCGCGTCACCCAGCGCAATAGTTAGGCTATGGGACGGAGGTGGTGTACAAAGGGGTAGATCAGGCGCGTTCACACCCTGATTATCCACGCTCTGCACTACATAGTTGCTGCTTAGTTGCTGCTTAGTTGCTACTTAGCGGCTACTGGCCTGGCTGTTTTAATTGGGTGGGCATCACACCAGCCAGCTCAAGCTGCATCACAATCATATTAACCAGCGTAGCTACCGAAGGCCGCCCTGTGTCGACCACAAAATGTGCCGTTTGCTGGTACAGCGGATCTCGCTGTGCAAACAAGTCTCGCAGTCGCTGCAACGGATCAGCTACCTGCAACAAAGGCCTGTTGCGGTCATGCCGCAGACGCTTAAAAACTTCATCAGGGTTAGAGCGCAAATACACCACGTAGCCACTGGCGCGCAAGCAGTCACGGTTAGCTTGACGCAGCACTGCGCCCCCCCCGGTAGACAGTACACAATGGAAAGGCGAGTCAGGCGGTACGAAATTTGCAGACTGAACACGGTTTGCAGACTGCCGCGCCAAGTCCGCAATCACTTCCTGCTCCACATCCCGAAAACTCTCCTCGCCTTCCCGCTCAAAATACGCTTTGATCGAGCAACCCAAACGTCTTTCAATGTCTGTGTCGGAGTCAATAAGCGGAACACCCAAGCGCCGTGCCAGATGGCGTCCAACGGTAGATTTACCAGAGCCGGGGAGGCCTATCAATGCAATCAATGGCTAACGCAGCTTAGTTTGGATCGACTTAATTTGAGTCAATACACCTGTTATTTCCATAAGGCGGAGTGCGGAAAGATCCGTTGGGTACATCACTCTCTAATACCCCAGTAATGAATGATCTTTCTTTAGAACCTTGTGACCCCACAACATTGGTGGTTGCCTTTAACGTGTAAGCCAGCCAGCTACCCACATTTTGAGGGTAAGTTACCTGAACCAGCATTCGTCCGTTTGCATCTGTCTTGTTGCCGTTTACATACGAAAGTACAATTTCAGATTTAGTTGGTTCTAAAAGCCCATTGTTGTTGATATCTTCACCATCATCATTAGATCCATTTCTATTTCTATCTTCATTAACGCACCATACGTTTAAATTTAAACGTGTATTTGTTGCAGTATCAACAACAAATCTAGGGAAAATATTAGGGGCGTAAGTTACTATCGATGTAACCGTTACTGATGGCGAAGAATTCGGTACTGTAGATATGACAGTGAAGGTAGGTGCTATTACGTTAGGATATAAAACGGTAGGGTAATTAAGATTTGCAGCAGTCGGCGGTATGTTCCCAGTAAGGAGGTAGCTGCCGCCAAAACTACCTTTACCAAAGTGAGTAATGTCAACGCTCATGGAAACAACTGCATCGGGAACAGCGTTGCCAGCTGCGTCGGCAACTTGAATCAGAAACTTTTCAACGTATCCGATGCCGCCAAAAATAGTTTCTATCTTGTTGAAATTACCAATACTGATGTCAAGCGGCTTGCTATTTACAGTTAAAGTGCTTAGCCTTGAGTTTGGACATTCAGTCTTGGCGAAATCTACGTAATCGAAGCACATCCGAATCGTCACCCCATTGGTAGGACTGGTACGTTGTCCAGAAATATACTCAGCAGTAGCCACACCGCTGCTATCAGAATATACCAATGCATCACCAACAGATATGTATTCTCCCGCTCCCAACAACGGTGGCGCAATTTCAAACCTCACACGCATGTTTTCTATAGTACTGTTGTTTTGCCTAATAAACTTAGCAGTTAGTACAGAACGGTTTAGCGTGCTGCCTGCTAAATTTGGTGGAATTGAGGCTGGGTTAGAGAGCAAGTTAGCACCACTGAATGTAGGACTGGCTGCAGGAATCGAATTAACTCCGCTTGCATCTATCACCCTTAATGGAATGGTGGCTGAAACCCCTGAAGCAGTTGCCACTAAAGTATAGGTTCCAGCCTGTGGTGCTGTAGCAGTAAAAGATGTGTTGCCAGACAAGTCGGTTGTCAGTGACTGATTAAAATTAGCTGTGTCGGTCAGTTTTACAGAAATGTTGGGTATTCCGGTACTTGCAGAGTCTGTGACTTTAATATTAAATGTTACGGTCTCGCCTGGCTTAGGTACTGCAGGAACTGGGGTGATTGAAATTTGTGACCCGGTAACGGCAAAAGTCAGCACCTTCTTAACACCATTGACTGCTATGGTCGCGTTAATTGTTCGATCGGTCTTGTCACCACCTGAATTGAGGCTGCCGGTAAACTTACCAGCGGAGTCCGTAACTAAAGTTGAAGCCGGTGAGAACACTCCACCAGAATCTACAGCTACGCTAACAACCGCACCTACGACAGTAGTTCGGGCTGTATTTAGTGCTGTAACCGTAAGCACTACAGAGTCAGCCCCTGAGTTTTTAATAGTTGATTTACTCAGCTCGAAAGTAAAGTCATTAACTGTAACCGTTGGGCTGATAACACCAGTTACGGTGTTTGCTCCGCTGCTGCCATTGGCCCCAGGATTGCCTCCCCCACCTCCGCATGCAGAAAGTACCAGTGCGAGTGCTAGCGCTAGGGGAAATTTCATCGTCTTCATAAGTGGTCCCACACTAAATAACAAATCGTATATATAAATAAATTTTAGCGCACAGCCGCTCTGTCAGACACCATTTTAGGTGTAATAAACACCAGCATCTCTTGCTTGTTGGAGCTGCGAGATTTACTTTTGAATAGATTTCCTAAAATTGGAATATCACCCAGCAACGGAACACGTGTTTCGTTCTCAATCTCATTGAGCTCAAAGATGCCGCCTATCACTACAGTACCGCCGTTCTCCACCAAAACTTGGGTCTTGATGTGCTTGGTATTGATAGCAAAACCCGCTGCTGTAGCTTGGCCCACGCTGTCTTTATTGACATCAAGGTCCAAAATAATATTACCTTCTGGGGTAATTTGCGGTGTAACCTCTAGCTTGAGGTTGGCCTTTCTAAATGCAATCGATGTAGCGCCACTAGAAGAAGCTACTTGGTAAGGCAGCTCCGTACCCTGCTCAATAAGTGCACGGGTTTGATCGGCGGTAACTACGCGGGGGCTGGACACTACTTTTCCTTTGCCATCAGCCTCTAGCGCGCTGAGTTCTAACAACAAAAACCGGTTGGCTGCTGAGCTGAAGATAGACAAGCCTATGCTGGCTGGATTAAAACCGCCTTGCCCGATGGCAGGAAGGCTCAAAAAGGATGTGTTATTTGTATCTAACTGGCCCTGTACAGAGCCGTTAGTGATACCTGCCCCTGCGTAGGTTCCCGTGTAGGCAACACGGTTATTGCCAAATAAACCATACCCGGCATCGCCTCCACGCACACCACGCAGATCAGCGGCACCCAGCTTGACACCTAGAGAGCGACCAAATGTGTCAGATGCTTCAACTATGCGGGCTTCAATCAATACTTGGCGCACAGCTATGTCCAGCTTTGTAATCAAAGATTGAACTTGCTCAAGCTTGGAAGGAATGTCAGTTACAAACAACTGGTTGGTACGTGGCTCGGCGATTACGCTGCCCCGCGCAGACAAAATGCGAGTACTATTTTGATTACCGCCGCTACCGCCACCGCTGCTTTGGCCAATCTGAAGGGCAATTTCAGCCGCTTTGGTGTAGTTAAGCTGGAAAGCTTGCGAGCGCACAGGCTCTAGATTTTGCAGCGCAGCTATCGATTCCAGCTCTAGGCGTTCTTTGGTAGTAATTTCGTCTTTGGGCGCTATCCAGAGTACGTTACCTGTTTTACGCATACCCAAGCCCTTGGCTTGCAAAATAATGTCCAGTGCCTGGTCCCAAGGCACGTCTTTTAAGCGCAGGGTTACACCACCCGTTACAGAATCAGAAGTGATCACGTTGAAGTTTGTGAAATCGGCAATAACCTGCAAAAGGGAGCGTACTTCAATGTTCTGAAAATTTAGTGACAGCTTTTCGCCACTGTAACTTGGGCCTTTGGTAAGTTTGGTCGGGTCTACTTTTTGCTGGCGCACCTCGAGTACAAATTGGCTGTCACTTTGGTACGCGCTATGCTCCCACTGGCCTTTGGGCTCTACCACCATGCGCACACGGTCACCTACCTGGAAGGTGCTGATCAGCTGCACGGGGGTTCCAAAGTCACCCACGTCTAGCTTGCGACGCAAGCCCTCAGGCAATGATGTTTTCAAGAATTCAACAACTAAGTTCTGGCCCTGCTGCTTGATATCAACACCGACTTGGTTGTTGGCCAAATCCACCACTAAGCGGCCAGCACCATCGGGCGCACGCCGAAAGTCAATGTCTTTGAGCGACAGTGCATCACGGTTACGGTTTTCTGCAAAGCTAGCCTGTGGCTGGGTAGACGCTGCGGGCGTAATGGCTGCAGACAATGGCTCCATGAAAACCAATAGTGATTTACCTTTAATCTCGGCTTTGTAGGTAGTGGACTGCTTGAGGTTAAGCACCAAGCGGGTTCGTTCTCCCGCTTGCACCACATTGGCTGACTTCAAATTGCCTTGGTTGATTTCAACCTGCGTCCGGCCCAGTGCGTTAATAACACCAGGAAAATCCAAAGCTATGCGCGCTGGCGACTGGATCGTAAAACCTGTGGGTACTGCGGCCAGAGGTTGTGCAAAATCAATGCGCACGACTTCCACACCGCCTTGAATAGACCCAGCTACCGATTCGATAGTGTTTTGGGCTTGTGCAGAAAATGCGCCCATTGCCAGGCCTAGCGTCGCTAACGTGCGAATCATTGTCATAGTTACTTGTCTCATTATTTAGACCTCTCTTGTAGCTGCAAATTAGCCTGGCGTTCAATCCATTCACCGGCTGCGTCTTGCACAATTTCTCTCAAAACCACCTCGGTCTCACTGACTTTGGTGACTTTTCCATAGTTTTGGCCTAGGTAATTGCCTAATTTGACCTGGTAGAGCAAGTTGTCTACGCGTACCAGTGCAACTTGTTGGCCTGCAGGGAGCAAGCTACCTACCAGTGCCATGGTGTCCAGGGGGAAAGCCTCTAGCGGCTCTTTGCGGCGGTTCAGCTCAGGAGCCACCAACCCCGCATTAGCAGTGGCCTGGGTTGAGTCACGCTTAAGGGCTTGGGTCAGCTTTTGGCTGCTAAACGGCTCAGTAGCCGCCTCTTGTTGGTAAGGTGCTGCACTGAAACGCTTGGGCTCTGGAATAGGCACCACTGTAGGCTTGGTTGCATTGCGTTGCTCGGTCATCCAGCGCTGCAAATCTTCTTGCTCGCCGTCAGTGCAGCCAGACAGCAGCGCAATAGCAATCAATGCTAATGATGTGAATTTAGCGTGGGGCATTAGACTCATTTCTTCGCTCCCGCTGGTGCAGATGCGGCTTTACGTTGTGCTGCGATTTCTTCTTGGTCTAAATAACGGTAAGTCCTCGCTATGGCTTCAAGGCCTAAATTGCCATCTTTAGCCGGTGTAATGTTGAGGTTATTTAACGTAACTATGCGAGAAAGATTGGCAATATCGGCAGCAAACGAACCAATGTCATGGTACTTGCCCACCACGCGCAGGTTGATGGGCAGCTCAGCGTAGTATTCTTTAACGCTGACTGCGCCAGGCTTGAAAAAGTCAAACAATAAACTACGGCCCAGACCAGCTTGGTTGATGTCAGACAACAAAGCGTCCATTTCTGCCTTGCTAGGCAGCTGTTTTTCTAGCTGTGTAACGTACTGCTGAACTTGTTCGCGTTGTTTTTTCAAGGCTTCTAAGTTCACAGCCTGAACTAATTTTTTCTTGTAGTCCTCGCGCAGGGTCACTTCTTTGGCTTCTTCAGCTTTCAACTCTTCGTCAGAGGTAGTAAGCCATGCAAACCACAAACCCGTCACCACCAAGACTGTAACCAAAAGGCACAAAGCATATTTAGGGAATGCGGGCCAGCTTGAAGGATCATTAGGATTGAGGCCACGAAACTGGGATTGAATACCTTCGCCCCATGCTGCGAAGTCGATATTAATTTTGGGAGTTTTTGCCATATGTATAACTCTTAGGCTTTTTTAGCGCTGCTGGCAGCTGATACGCCAACTGCTGGCTTAGCTACAGGAGCGTCAGCAGTAACTGCACTGGCTGCAGATGCGGCTGCTTTGGCGGCTTCAGCAGGCCTGGTAATACGTGCTTTAATTGAAAAATCTGCCACCCTGCGCTGGTCACGCGGGCTTAGCGTAACTGTATTTGCCACAATTTGTACCAACTCAGGCTTGGTCAGCCACGTACTGTTGTTAGCCAGATTGCGCAGTAGCTCCGAGATTCGCTCATTTGACTGCGCAACGCCAAGCAAGGTTAGGTTTACGCCATCTTGCTTCATAGAATTAACATAAACACCATCTGGTAGCTGTTTGACCAACTCGTTAAGCAGGTTCACGGGAATATTACGGTCTGATTGCAGGTCTTCCACCGCTTGTTGGCGCGCACGCAAGGCCGCAATCTCAGACTGCAGGTTTGCAACGTCTTTAATTTGCGTCTCCAGCATTTTGATCTGGCCTTGCAAGAATAAATTTTTATCTTGCTGGCTGGATATTTGCGCTTGGTACCAGCCGTAAACAGCACCGCAAATCAAACCACCTAGCAGTGCGGCAATTCCAAGTGATACGTAAAAAGCATCTTTGCGTCGCTTACGCGCCGCCTCGCGGTGCGGCAATAGGTTAATCAGAATCACTGTAGAAACCTCCGCATGGCCAAACCGCAAGCACTTAAGTAGGAAGGCGCTTCGCGGCGCATTTTATTCTCGCGCACACCTGAACCCATTGCCATGCCTTCAAACGGGTTAAGCACCTGACACGTAAAAGTTGTGTGGGCTGTGACAGCCTCTGTAAGGCCCGGCAACGATGACGAGCCACCTGCCAGCATGATGTAATCGATCCGGTTATACGGTGTGCTGGTAAAAAAGAACTGTAAAGCACGGCCAACTTCTTGGGCCAAATTTTCAACGAAGGGGCGCAGTACGCCGCTTTCGTAGTCTTCGGGAAGTTCACCACTGCGCTTTTTTGCCTCAGCTTCTTCGGGGGAAAAGCCATACTGGCGCACGATAAGTTGGGTCAACTGCGCACCTCCGAAGGCTTGGTCGCGGTCATACAAAACTTCATCATTGCGTATCACTTGCATGCTGGTAGTCATTGCACCCACTTCAAAAAGTGCCACCATCACATCAGCACCTTTATTAGGCAAAGCATCGATGAGGCGACCCGTAGCCAGGCGCGACGCGTAGGACTCTACGTCCACCACAATCGGTTTGAGACCTGCCGCCTCAGCCAGACCTTGGCGGTCTTGTACCTTTTCGCGCCGTGAGGCCGCTATCAGCACTTCAACATCTCCAGCAGACGAACCGCTGGGGCCAACAACACAAAAATCTAGGCTCACCTCATCTAGCGAAAAGGGAATGTACTGGTTGGCTTCTGACTCAACTTGCAGCTCCAGCTCCGCATCAGACAAACCGCCGGGTAAAACAATTTTCTTAGTGATAACCGCAGAAGCAGGTAACGACATGGCCACATTTTTAGTTTTGGTGCCGCTCTTTTTAACCACTCGGCGGATGGCATCGGCCACTTCTTCGAACTTTTCCACGTTTCCGTCTGTGATCCAGCCTTTTTCAAGCTGCTCTACAGCGCAACGCTCCAGAATGAGCTCGCCGTCTTTGCCGCGGCCAAGCTCGACCAGTTTGACGCTGGATGAGCTGATGTCTAGCCCAATGAGCGGCGCTGGTTGGCGACTAAAAAGCGATGCAAATGGAATCAAGTCGATCTCCGCAGTGTTCTGTAGGGTATGCAGCTAAGCTGAAAATTTATGCTTCTAAACTTAAGAAAGTACTTCAATGCTATCAGTAAGCATGTTGAACTGCAACGACTTTTTCTTTTTTACTGGTTTCCCAGCGTTGTCAAAATCCCACGCTTTGTGGCCGGAAGACTCTGCGTATTTAGCCAACATTTTGTAATATCTGGCAACGCCTCAGGCGCAGTTGCATTAGCGCAACATATTTGCCTGTGCTGCACTGCACTGCCTTAGGCTGCATTTCTATAATGTGTACTTAGGTCTGCGCACTGCCAATTTTGTTGGTGCGCCTACACGCGAAGCAACCATGCCAGACTCGACACCTCCCACTACATCCCAACCAGCCTTTCGCGGCAGCTCACAGCGACCATGGTATGGCATGTTGCTGAAGATATTCTTGGGGCTCATTGGGCTAGCGGTGGCTGCATTAGTGGCGCTGCTGATGGGAATAGCCACTGCCTTGGCTGTAGCCTACCCCAATCTGCCTGACATTTCCGACTTAGCAGACTACCGCCCCAAGCTCCCCCTGCGTATTTACTCTGCCGACGGCGCTTTGCTGGGAGAATTTGGTGAAGAGCGGCGCAACCTAACTCCCATTAAAGACATTCCCAAAATCATGGTCAATGCAGTCTTGGCGATTGAAGACGCTGATTTTTTTGAACACAGTGGTGTCTCTTACAAAGGCTTTGCGCGGGCAGCATTGGCCAATTTGGGGCGCGCGCGCAGCCAAGGTGCATCTACCATCACGATGCAAGTAGCGCGCAATGTCTATTTATCGTCTGATAAAAACTACATGCGCAAGATCTATGAGGTGTTGCTCACTTTCAAGCTAGAGCACATGCTCACCAAAGACCAGATTTTGGAAATCTACATGAACCAAATCTTCTTAGGTAACAGGGCCTATGGATTTTCAGCAGCAAGCGACGCGTATTTTGGCAAGCCTTTGAAAGATGTGAGCATTGCCCAAGCTGCCATGTTGGCGGGTTTGCCCAAGGCACCATCTGCCTACAACCCCATCGTCAACCCTAAACGGGCGCGTATACGCCAGCTGTACATCATCGATCGGATGGTTGAAAACAATTTTATTACCGCCGAACAGGCAGCGGTCGCCAAAGTTGAAGACATTAAGCTCAAAACAGGCCCTGACACTACCCGTGTGCATGCCGAGTATGTGGCTGAAACAGTACGCCAGCTGATTTATGCCCAGTACGGCGAAGAGGCCTACACGCGCGGGCTCAATGTGATTACCACGTTGCGCAGCAATGAGCAGCAAGCGGCGTACCGCGCGCTGCGCAAAGGCATTATGGATTTTGAGCGCCGCCAAGCCTACCGTGGGCCAGAGAAATTCATTGAGCTGCCCAAAGACCCCCGTGAAGCCGAAGAAGCTATTGACGAAGCCCTGGCCGAACGCCCCGATAACGACGACATTATGTCTGCGGTAGTGCTAGAAGCCAGCACCAAAAAGATTGTTGCCTTGCGCCTGAACAGCGAGACCATCGAGATCACGGGCGAAGGCCTGCGCCCGGCGCTGTCAGGCCTGTCTGATAAAGCTGCCCCCAACATCAAGATCCGCCGCGGCGCCTTGATTCGGGTGGCCAAAACCAGCAAAGGCACTTGGGAGATGACCCAATTGCCTGAGGTTGAGGGTGCATTTGTAGCGCTTGACCCCCGTGATGGCAGCGTGCGCGCCCTGGTAGGTGGTTTTGACTACGACAAAAATAAATTTAACCATGTTACCCAGGCTTGGCGACAGCCGGGCTCCAGTTTTAAGCCTTTTATCTATTCAGCCGCCCTGGAAAAGGGCCTCAGCCCTGCCACCGTGATCAACGATGCGCCTCTCTTTTTTGATGCGGGCATTACAGGTGGGCAGCCTTGGGAGCCTAAAAATTACGATGGCACCTTTGACGGCCCAATGTCGATGCGACGTGGCTTGGCCAGGTCAAAAAATATGGTTTCCATTCGGATTTTGCAATCCGTGGGGCCGCAAACTGCACAAGAGTGGATTACCAACTTTGGCTTTGATGCCGACAAACACCCCGCCTACCTGACCATGGCCTTGGGCGCAGGTGCTGCCACCCCCATGCAAATGGCCACAGGTTATGCCGTATTTGCCAACGGAGGCTACCGCGTGAACCCGTGGATGGTGGCTAAGATTACCGACCAAAAAGGCAAAGTACTGCTGGACTTTATACCAGCGCCGCACGACGAAACTATGCGCAGCATCGACGCACGCAACGCTTTTATCATGGGCAGTTTGCTGCAAGAGGTGACGCGCTCGGGTACTGCCGCCAAAGCCCAGGCGCTGCTCAAGCGCACCGATATTTACGGCAAAACAGGTACTACCAACGATTCTTTGGATGCGTGGTTTGCAGGCTACCAGCCCACTTTGGCCGCAGTGACTTGGATCGGGTACGACACCCCGCGCAAACTGGGCGACAAAGAAACTGGCGGCGGCCTGAGCCTGCCGATATGGATTAGCTTTATGGAAACCGCACTTAAAGGTGTGCCTGTCGTCGAACCTGTAGTGCCTGCAGGCGTGCTGAACATTGGCGGCGAATGGTACTACGAGGAATTTGTCAAAGGCGCTGGTGTGCGCAGCTTAGGCTTGGAAGACCGGCCCGCTCCAGTAGAAAATGACACTCAGAGTGCAACCCCAGAGCCCGAGGAAAAGAAAAGTATTATGGACTTGTTTAAAAACTAGCCGCTAAATTGCAGCGCGAGTCCCGATTGCTGTGATGCATGCAAGCTTAAGTCGGCAAAAAACTCCGATGCATCGCGCGTATTGCGCCATTGACCGCTGAATTTGTAATGGAAACCGCCTGCACGGGCAGCCAACCACACCTCGTGCAGTGGTTTTTGCAAATTAATGATGATTTGGCTGCGGTTGGTAAAAGTTAGTGTGATCATGCCGCCCACACGCTGGTTGTCGATATCGGCGTCGGTTTCGTCGTTGATACGGTCACAATGGGCCTCCACTGTATGTAGCAAAAGTTCAGCACAGTCTGTGTATTCCAAATCAGTCATAGCAGCACAAATTACAATCTAAGTTATGGATTTTAAGCGTTTCGTTGCAGGCACACAGCACAAGCAAGGCGGACGCCGTCTGAAGACAGCTGTAGCCATTGCACTGGTATGTGCATGTGCCATATTAGCTTGTGGCCAAAAAGGCGATTTGGTTTTGCCCACTGACACGGCTGCGCGCAACCGAGCAACTTTGCCGCAAATTTTACTGCCATGGGCCGCAGCGTCGGCACCTGTTCCTGCGACTTCACCTGCGTCCGTGCAAGGCGTTCCTGCGCCACTGGCACCTGCTCCCCGTTAAAAACTTCCGCTACTTGGGTAGTGTTCAAGAACACGTTTGCTACTAAATACATAGCTAATTATGTAGCATTTCCTTGGGCGACAAGCCTAAAACGCTTAAAACTCTGGTTTTCGAGCGACAGCCCGCTTTTTTGCATACTGTACAACTCTCCAACCAAGCAGCACTGCCAAAATAGCCGCATACACGGCAACTTCAGCGAAATTATTTTTACCAGCACGCATCCAAAAGAAATGCAGTACCGCCAAGCCTGCCACAGCGTAGACTGCTTTGTGCAGCATTTGCCAGCGTTTGGCACCTAGCGCTTTAATAGCCCGGTTAAATGACGTGGCCGCTAAGGGCGACAACAGCAAAAACGCCGTGAAACCGACCAAAATAAAAGGGCGTTTCGGGATGTCTTTGAGCATATCGGCGAGGTCAAAACCCATGTCAAACCATGCATAGCACAGCAAATGCAACACCGCATAAAAGTAAACAAACAAGCCCAGCATGCGCCTAAAACGCGCCAATTGGGGCGTGGACGTGATGGTGCGCAATGGCGTAACTGCCAGTACCAGGCATAAAAAACGTAACGTCCAGTCGCCGGTGGCGCGGGTTAAATACTCAGTAGGATTGGCGCCTAAGTTATTGGTAAACGCGCCGTACAGCAGCCACAAGAAAGGCAGCAGGGCCAGACTGAACAGTACTACTTTGGCGCCAGGGCGCAGCAGCAGAGCGCGCAGCCTAGCCCACGGTACCCCTGCGGTTTGTGGCGCTGCCGTGTGCAAGTGCGCCACTTTAAAAGAACTTTTTCAAGTCCATGCCAGCGTACATCGGTGCAACCTGAGCCTCATAGCCGTTGAATGCCAAGGTTTTGCGCTTTTTGGCGAACACACCACCCTCTTCACCAATGCGCCGCTCGGTCGCTTGACTCCAGCGTGGGTGGTCTACATCCGGGTTCACATTGCTGAAAAATCCATACTCTTGGGGCGCAGCTTTATTCCACGCTGTTTTAGGTTCGCGTTCGGTGAAGCGAATCTTGACAATCGATTTACCGCTTTTAAAACCATATTTCCAAGGCAGTACCATGCGCACGGGCGCGCCACTTTGATTAGGCAGCACCTCGCCGTACATGCCAAAACTCAGCAGTGCCAGCGGGTGCATGGCTTCGTCCATGCGCAAAGCCTCGGTGTAGGGCCAGTCTAGCGAACCGCCGCGCAAGCCTGGCATAGTGGCTTTATCGGCTTGCGTAATGAACTCAACATACTTTGCATTGCCCAAAGGCTCTACTTTTTTGATCAGTTCGCTCAAGGAATAGCCCACCCAAGGAATGACCATCGACCAACCTTCCACACAGCGCAGCCGGTAAATGCGCTCTTCTTGCGCACTGAGTTTGACCAGGTCTTCCAGGGTGTATTTGGCTGGCTTTTTAACCAAGCCTTCTATCTCCACAGCCCACGGTTTGGTTTGCAGAGTGTGCGCATACTTTGCAGGGTCGGCCTTGTCGGTGCCGAACTCGTAAAAATTATTGTAGGTAGAGGCATCCTTGTAGTCAGTTATTTTTTCTACCGTCATGGCGCCCGCAACCGATGATTTAGCGCCCACCAAGGCGGGCAATTTGCCGCCACCGGCCATAGCGTGCGCATCCCGTGCGGCCCACAGCGCTAGCGCAGAACCTGCGGCACCCGTGGCCATAAGTTTCAACATATCCCTGCGGCCCTGGTAAGCAGCAAGCGGGGTAATTTCGCTAGGAATACGGTGGTTGAACCCGTCTTTGAAAGTCTGAATCAGCATGGGAGAACTCCTAAGTTAACTGTCAGTCGCTGGGGCAATGATGTTCTTACATGGGTAGGCTGTTAAGCGCAGTTTAGATTTGCATGTTGAATACCTCAATATCGGACGCGAAGGGGCGCGAAACTTGTATTCCTGTATTTTCTTCAGACCTTACAAAGTTCCATAACTGTGCAGACCGCTTAAAAACATATTCACGCCCAAAAATGCAAACGTCGTGATGGCCAAGCCGGCCAAAGCCCACCATGCCGCTACAGTGCCGCGCAGGCCTTTCATAAGGCGCATGTGCAGCCAGGCGGCGTAGTTCAGCCACACAATCAGCGCCCACGTTTCTTTGGGATCCCAGCTCCAGTAGCCACCCCAAGCCTCAGCCGCCCACAGGGCACCCAGCACAGTGGCGATGGTGAAGAAAGCAAAGCCTACGGCAATGGCCTTGTACATTACGTCGTCAAGAATTTCAAAGCTAGGCAAGCGTGAGGCAATGCGTTTGCGGCCCAGCAAAATACCGCCCACAATGAGCGCAGAAATAGCGCAATAGCCTAACCAATAGTTGGTACCACCGGCTACCGAAGACTGGCGAAAAACTATGGGCAAGAAGCACAGCACAATGCCCAGCAGCCACAGCGGCGTGAGCTTGAACCAGCGCGTTTCCTGTGCCTGCTGTTTGATCAAATAAGAAAATGCCACCATGGCCGACAATGCAAAGGTGCCGTAGCCAATAAAATTGGCCGGCACATGCAGCTTCATCCACCAGCTTTTCAAGGCCGGAACCAAAGGCTGAATTTCATGCGCTTGGCGCACCAAGGTGTACCACAGCAAAAAGCCCACGGCAGCACTTACCACCAGCATCACCATAGCACCCAAGGCCTTGGTGCCGTAGTGCGATTCGTAGTAGAGGTAAAACGTGGTGGTGAGCCAGCAAAAAAGCACGAACACTTCGTACAAATTACTCACCGGAATATGGCCTATATCGGGCCCAAGCAAGTGGCTTTCGTGCCAGCGCACCATGGTGCCGATCAGTGCCATAGTGACTGCCGCCCAGGCTATTTTGGAACCCAGCGACTCCATTGCATCAGTTTGGGTGGTAGAAACCACGCCCAGCCAGTAAAAAATGGTGCTCATAAAAAACAGCACGCTCATCCACAGAATAGCCGACTGGCTGGACAAAAAGTATTTGAGCCAAAAAACCTTTTCTGCACGGGCCAAATCACCTTGGTACGACGCAATACCCAGCAAGGCAAACACGGCCACCACCAGCATGAGGTTGCGCAGCGGCCGCCAAAACCAGCCCATCCAGACCACGGCGGGCACTAAGCCAAGCAAAATGGATTTATCGTAAAAATCCATTGACGCACTGTAGCGGGACAGCGCATACGCTGTGCCCAGCACTACCAGCAGGGCGAACACCCAGTCAAAAGCGCTGCGCTGGGTAAAGTAGCCTGGGTTTAAGCGAACAGTGGTAGCGCTGGTGTTGGCCGCCAGTGTAGGCGCCGTAGTGGTAGCTGTGTTCATAGTTTTGCACTTGTTGTGGTATCTGCCGTGTGGGCTGGCACTGCAGTGGAGCTCAGGCCGAGTAGTTTAGAAGTCAGCATGTCAAACTCTTTGTCACCGTCCATAGTTTTGCGGTTGGTAGACAGCGCCATTTGCGCTGTGGCAGTTGCATGGCCGTTGGCATCGGCTGATGGTGACAACCAAACCCACAGTCTACGCTCTCTGACATAGAGCATAGCAAACACGCCGATGATCAGAAATAGGCAGCCCGCATAAACCACCCATTTGCCAGGCGCACGCGCTACCTGGAACACACTGGCCTGCACCTGGGTAAAGTCTGCCAAGGCAAAAGCCATAGGCGCAGGGTAGAAGAACGCGTCCGACAATGAAATGACGGCTTGGGACATAAAGGCCTGTGTTGCATCGTCTGGCAGCAGCGGTTTCAAGCTCGCTTGCTCGCGGCTAAGCTGCAACAGCTCAAAAATGACGCCGTTCAAAATGCGAATCAACACCTCACCTGCACGGTTGCGCTCTGCCTCTGGCACGCTGGCCTCCATAAAGCGGGACACTGCTTGCAGGCCAGAGACGCTTTCATTGTTTATTTTTTCGTTGCCCGCAAACAACGACAAAGCACGTGCAGCCGACACGCCCAATTGCTGGGCCATCTCTGGCTTACCGGGCTCCACCGCCTTGGCCACATAGCGCTGTACGGCTTGGGCGCGCTGCGCAGGATCGGCCAGCGCTGCGCGCAGCCGGGTAAAACCATCCATGGTGCCTTGTTCGTCTGCGGGAATGCGCAAATAGCTAAAGGGGGCATTGGCTTGGTCGCGCATGCCCAGCAAAAACAAGGGCTGGCCGTTGCCCTTGACATCAGGCTCTAGCACCACAGGCAACATGTAGTTATGAAACTCTTTGGCCTGACCTGCAGCATCACGCAGCTTGTAGGTAATGCTGGGGCCGATATTGCGCAGCTCTTTGGTGGTTTTAATTTTATTGGCTGCACCCAGAGATTGGTCTATCGCAGCGCGCAGGTCTACTTTGCGTACATCTACCCCTGCCGCACCAGCCCCGGGGTTACTTGCATCTGCACTACCAGCTTGCGTTTTACCGAAGTTTTCTACGTTAATAATACGCAACGCGGTGTATTCCAGCGTCATCTTTTCTTGGCTATCGCCTTTGGCCAAATTACTTTGCCCACCAATCACGCCTTCAATATCAAACACTTTAGCGCCGGCCGCCATGGGCACTGCACGCAGTTTGACGCTGGAGCCGCCATCGTCAAAACTGCTTTGGTAAATTTCAATACCGCGGTAGCTCAATGGGTGGTTCACCTCTATGCGACCAGGAATTTTTTCACCGGTTTCTTTGTCGGTAATCACCACCTCGCTGGCAAACAGCTTAGGCATGCCGGTAGAGTAGTACTCTACGATAAACTTTTTCAGCTCCACTGAAAATGGCAGGTCTTGAATCAGCACACCACCAGGGCGGTTCAAAATTGCGGTAGACGATGCCGCTCCTTCGCTAACCAGCAGGTTGCCACGAAAGGCCAAATTGCTGCTACCAAGGCGGTGCTGCGGCGCAATATCGGCAATCATGCCGCCACCGCCATAAACCGACTTACCGTTAAACCACTGCTGCATACGGATAAACAAGTCGCCGTCCAGCAAACCGCCCACACACACCAGCACTATGGCGCTGTGCGCAGCAATGTAGCCCAGCTTGTTGGCCGCACCTGCCTTGGCCGCCACCATAAAACCGGCTTGCCTGCCACTGGCGATATCCCCAGGGCGGGTTTGGATTTTTACCCTCCAGCCAGACGCTACCAGCGTGTTGCCTACGCGTTGCGCGGCCAGCTCGGCACTTTCTTGCAAGCTGGCATGGGCACGGTGGCCAAAGGCTTTGAGGCTTTGCTCACGCATGCCCTCTTTGTACACATTCAAATCCGCCAAAATTTTGGGCGTATTGCGCGTAATGCACAGGCTGGTGGAGAGCACCAAAAAAGCCAGTATCAACAAAAACCACCATGCGCTGTACACCGTGGGCAGGCTGAAAGAGGTGAACACGTCGGCCCAAAACGGGCCAAACTGGTTGACATAGTTGCCCAGCACTTCACCCTGCTTGAGCACCGTGCCAATCACCGAGGCAATGCAAATCACCGTCAGCAGGGAAATAGAAAACCGCATCGACGACAGCAACTCGACCGCCGCCCGCAATGCGAGAGAGGGTGTTTTAAGCCGCCAACCGTGGGTAGAAACTGACATAGCGTAGATTGTCTCAAACAGCAAGGAAAAAGGCGGGTTTCATAAAGAAAACCCGCCTTTTTGCAAGGAAAATTTAACTTGGAAAAGAACTTACAGGCTTAGGCTCCAGTAAGCAGTTTAAGTTCCAATCAGCGCAGGCCCGCCACGTAGTCTGACACGGCTTTGATTTCGCGGTCGTTCAATTTGGCAGCAACTTGTGTCATTTGGATGTTGTTGTTGCGTGTGCCGTCGCGGTAGCCACGCAGCGACGAGCTTACGTAGTCTGCATGCTGTCCTGCCAAACGCGGGTACTGCGCAGGAATGCCGGCACCAGACGGGCTGTGGCAGCCTGCACACGCAGCAATCTGGCGGTCGGCAATGCCGCCTTTGTAGATTTTCTCACCCAGCACAACCAAGTCTTTGTCTTTGGCAAAGCCGAGTTTTTGCTTTTGGCCTGCCGCCCAATAAGAAATGTTACGCATGTCCTCATCGCTCAGAGTAGAGGCAAAGCCCTGCATGACCGCATTTTTACGCTTCCCGGCTTTAAATTCCGTCAGTTGCTTTACCAAATACTCTGGGTGTTGGCCGGCCAATTTGGGATTTTCAGGGGAGCCGGAATTACCATCAGCACCGTGGCAGGCTGCGCATACGGCAGTGAATTTCTCGGCACCTTTGGCCAGGTCAGGTTTGACCATCTTGGTCGCTTCGGCACCAGCAGCCCAGCTGGGCAATGCTACGCAGGCTGCGAATAAAAAAGCAGCCACGCAGCTAAGGGCACCTCGGGTGGCGGTGCGGGCGGTAAAACGAGCGGTGGTGCGGGCGGTAAATTTCATAGCTAGGGGACGTTTGTAACTGTCTGGAAAGCAAAACTGATTGATTTTACAATGCTTCATGCGGGAAACCCCTTCCCACAGGAATCTTGGGCCTATTTTTGGCCTGGCTTCGCACCCTCCTCTCGCACCCTACTTTGGCTCTCCATGTCCACCACACCGTCTAAAAAATCTACCAATCCGGGGCCCCGCAGCAAGGCCCGCTCTACGGTGTCGCTGGCGCAGCAGGGCAAAGACTCTGCCTTGAACCGCAGTGCACCGCAGTATGCCAAGGCCCCCACCAGCACCGACGAGGCCAAAGAAGCCATGGCCTGGCTGCACACCACGCGGTTTTTAACTACCGCCGCACAGCTGCACCACTTGCCCGCACTGGACGTGCCCGAGTTTGCTTTTGTGGGCCGGTCTAACGCCGGCAAGTCCACCTGCATCAACACATTGGCACAGCAAAAGCAGCTGGCCTATGCCTCTAAAACACCGGGCCGTACCCAGCACATCAACTTATTTTCTATTGGCCGCCAGGGGGCGCAGGACGCAGTTTTGGCCGATTTGCCGGGCTACGGCTATGCGGCAGTGGCCAAAGACAGCAAGCTGCGCTGGCAGCGTGTGATGGCCAACTACCTGAAAAGCCGCGAGAACTTGGCTGCGGTAGTGCTACTGTGCGACCCCCGCCTGGGGCTCACCGAGCTGGACGATATTTTGCTGGACGTGATTCGCCCACGGGTAGAAAAAGGTCTTAAATTCATTATTTTACTAACCAAGGCCGACAAGCTCAATAAAACCGATGCGGCCAAAGCCTTGGCCATTGCCAAGCTGCAGGCAGGCGGCGGCGATGTCAAGATGTTCTCGGCCCTCAAGCGCATGGGCGTAGACGAGATGGCACTGCAGCTGCGCGCCTGGGCTGCCCAGCCTTTAGTACGGTCGGTAGATGCACAAGATGCCGCCGAAGTTGCCCTAGAGCTAGGCTTGGAGCCTGACTTGGGGATAGATGAAGAAACCCCTGCTGCAGATGAAGACATGGACTCTGCTGATGGGGCTGTTGCAGCGCAGAGTGTGCAACGCTGATCTGATAGCTATTTTTATATGTTTTAGGCCTACCGCCCAAGGAAACGCTGCATAAGCAGCTATTAATTTAGTAGTGAATGATTTTTGCGAATGGGCTTAAAAGCAAACCAAAGACGGCAACCTCAGCTCGCCTAGACTAGCCTAACCTAGCACCTGCACGGCCTAGCAGCGTGTGAACTCTAACACCATGGCTTGTTCGGCCTTCATACGGGGCAATAACAGGCCCACCTGCACCAGCCATTCGCCTTGGCACTGCAAAGTACCTGCTTCCATTTGCATAAACACCGGCGACAGGCCAGCGTGGTGAAACACGCCAGTAGCTTGTGGGTCAATGCGGGCCACGTGGTAACGCAGCTGCGGTTGCAGCATAGGTAAGCGCAGCGCAGGGCTGTAAGTGTGCACCGTTGGCCCCGTGCGGTAGACCATAACGATACAACGGCCCACCTCGCCCGCTTGGCCCGTATCACTGGCCGGGGCGTAGGCTTGCCAAACGATACTATCGCCGCAGCTACCGGCCCAGGTGCGGCCTAGGTGCAGCACGCTGCGCAACGACTTGTATAGCGCTATCCAAGCGGCAAGCTCGGCCTTGTCTGGGGCGCTCATCAACCGCACATCGCACTCCACACCCATATGACCCTGCATGGCTACGGCTGCGCGAAACGGCAGCGCCTGTGTGCGGCCGGTGGTGTGGGTGGGCACCGGGCCTACATGGGCACCCATCAGCTCAGGCGGTAAAAACTGCATAAACCCGCGCTGCACGTTAATGCGCAGCAGCGCGTCATTGGTGTCGCTGGCCCAAAAGCGGTGC
>JAYSRE010000080.1:0-11466 GCA_043721235.1 Polaromonas sp.
CAATACTGCCAATGCAATACGCAGCCCTAGACTTTCATAGGCTTGAGGCGAAAGTGTGGACCATATATACCAAAACAGAGGATGCCCTAGCATTGTAAAAATTCCCAACCATTTCAGCCGCGAGGGTGTTGGATGTAGTACTGTCTCTATTTCTGGATCCCAAATTATTGCGCGCAGACGCAGTAATATCGGTTGCCGCAAAAATAACAATCGACTGTTTAATTTTTTCAAACGTAACTCCGAAGCACTACAAACACATGCCTGCAATTTCTTGTGTCTATTGTGCGGTGATTTTTTAGTAAAAGTACAAGCCCATGCAATCGCCCGCTAATTTTGACAATTTAACTCTGGACGGTCTGATGGTGGATTGGCTTAACGCGCTCAAGCCTTATTCGGTTGATGCATTGGTGGTGCTGGGCCCTGCCGTTACCGGCACGCCGCAGCAGCGCTGGGTGCATGCGGTGTACCCACCGCGCCTACAAGACGTGGCCAACGCGCTGGCCGCTAGCAAAGATTTTGGCTACGACTGGCACGCCAGCGATTCACCCATGGTGGCGTGGCAAACCATCTCGCATGGGGCTTACGGCGACTTGGGCCGTTGGCGCTTGTTGGCCTTAGGCCATGGCTTGCAAAGCATGGTGCGGGTTGAGTTTGCTTTGCCACGTGCACGTGCTTTTGAATGCTTTATGTTGACTCCGCAGGCGATGCATGACCGGGCCGAAGCGGCGGCCTTGGTGTGGTCTGTGATGAATATCTGGCCCAAAATCAAACGCGCCTTAGCCGATGTAACCTGCCCTTTAAGCCGCCGCGAGAAAGAATGCCTGGCCTTGGCTTTTGATGGCCAGACCGCTGCCGACAGCGCTGTCAGCCTGGACTGCAGCGAACGCACCGTCACCTACCATTTGGCCAATGCCATGCGCAAACTGCAGGTAGACACCAAGCTGGCTGCAGTGCAGCGCGCCTGTTGGTATGGGTCGATTTGATGCCACTACGGTGTGCCGCATAGACATAAGGCCGCCCTGCGTGACCTGCTTACAACGCTTTTGTGACGCAGTCCCGTTAAAAATAGCACTTAATCGTTAGCTAAGTCTCAGCGCCTCAGATAATTATGGCGTGTAAGTGGTTTTGCAGTATTCCCCCTCCCTTAGTTAACTTATGCTTTCGGTTTGATAGGACTGGAAGTGCACTAACGTGCTGGTATTTTGCAAGGTACGGTATGCTAAATTGGTTAAAAAAAGGCATGTGGAGTTCTACCCAGCCTGCCCACGTTGTTTTGTCAGGGCAAGAGGTGGGTGACTTAAAGGCGCTGGCATATTTAGTGCCGCGTAAGTTTGAGGGCCTGGAGGTGTGGTTGCTGCTGTTTTGCGGTGCGTATGGTTTGGCGGTGACCATGTTGGTCATCCAAGGCTCGCGTGAAATAGCACTGTGCTGCGTAGGTTTTTTGTGCTTAGCGGTATGGCGGCGTTTTAACCCTGCACGTAACCGCAGTAGCTGGCTGACCAGCGCAGCTGCGGTATTTGCTTTGGTCTGCTTGATTTACATCAACCCCATTTCAGGCGGTGCATCCGGCCCCTATTTGTTTCTTATCTTGCTCATGGCCATAACCTATCCACTGCTGATGGACCCCCCCGAATTGTTGATTTTTGCGGTTAGTTTGTTGGTTCTGTACTTAGCATCGGGCAGGCAGTCCGGCTCGGCAATTGGCTTGCCCCCTGCACTGTTTATTTTGCGCGGTGCGTTGATTCTAGGAGTGTGTGGTTTATCGGGGCGTTTTGGCAAGGTGCTGCGCCAATCGGAGCAGCGCACTGACACTTTGCGGCGCGACAAAGCCAGCCTAGCCTATAACGAGCACGGTCTGCTGCGCTACGGTGGGCGTTTGCTTAGCCTGTGCGGCGAAGAAGCGCAGCCTTGCACCTTGGTGTTACTGCCCATGCCCACCGACTGGCATGCGCCCTTGGGCTTGGGCGGGCCCAGCAGTGCGTCGTCAGCATTGCATGCGCAGCAGTTGCGCAACCGTGCATTGCGCGATATGGCGCTGCACTTGAGCTTGTGTTTGCCGGCAGAGGCGGTGGTGTCGCGCAACGCGCAGGGTGACTGGGTGGTGTTAGTGCCATGGCTAGAGCGCCAAGCCGTGCTCAACACCATTGAACACACTTTTGGGCGCCCGCTCCAGCTGCCTTTTGGTGCGCGTAAAGATGAAATGTTTGTAGCCCTGTCGCCTTGTTTGGTGGCCAGCAGCGGCAGCAGTGACACGGTTCAAGGCATGCTGGCCCTCGCGCAAGATATTTGGGAGCGCGCGGTGCGCAGTGGCGCGGTAGATGCCGCTGGCTAGCCAGGGTGCTGCCAACCAGCGGTACGCGCGGTATTTGTTTACGCCTGGGCCGGAATACGCAGCTTTTGGCCTGGGTAGATTTTGTCGGGGTGGCTGAGCATGGGTTTGTTGGCTTCAAATATGCCCATGTATTTGTTGGCGTTGCCGTAGTACTCTTTGGCAATCGCGCTTAGGGTGTCGCCGCGCACTACGTCGTGGTACTGGCTCTCGTCGCTGCCGTCGGCCGCGCTCATGAGGTTTTCTACCTCAGACACACCACCTACGTTGCCACAGCACAGGGTGACTTTTTCTACCGCTTCCATGCTGGGGGCCTCACCTTGTACCGTAACTTTGCCGGTGCCACCGTCAAAGCTCACAAACAGGCCGGTAGTGTCCAGGTTTTGCGCTTCAATGTAGGTCTTTATGCCTGCGGCGGCTTGGCTGTTGAGCTCGTCCAAACTGGGTTGCTGCGCAGGGTCGGCGGCTACAGCAGCAGCGGCTTCTTCTACCTTTTTGCTGCCAAATAATTTCTCGCCGGCTTCTTTGATAAAACTGAACATGCCCATGGTGGTGCTCCTGTTGGTTGAGGTGAAAACTAATAGTAACACCGCACAGTATGCTGGGCAAAGTGTGTCTGCCATGTGACGTGGGCCGTTGGGTTGGGCCATTGGCTTGGGCTATCAGGCTGGGCTATTGGGGCATCCCCTGAGGGCTGGACCTGCAGGATGCCGTACATAATGCGGGCATGACATTTTTGGCTTTGGATGGTGGTAACACGCGGCTTAAGTGGGCGCTCTACGCCCACGCCAGAGCCGGCGCACCAGTATTGGCGCAAGGCGCTGAGTTTTTAGAAAATATTGACAAACTGGCCGAGGGTGCCTGGGCCGGTATTGCCCAGCCCACCACCATGCTGGGCTGCATTGTGGCGGGCGATGCCATCAAGCGGCGGGTGGAGGCGCAAATTGAAGAGCGCTGGGACACCGGCGGCATCTACAGTGAAAGCAGTTTCAGGCCCCACTGGGTGGTCGCTGGCAGCGCAGAAGCGGGCCTGACCAATGGCTATGACCACCCCGCGCGTCTGGGCGCTGACCGCTGGGTGGCCATGGTGGGCGCTTGGCACGGCATGCGCGCGCGCATGCCTGCAGGGGAGCCTAACCGTCCGCTGGTGGTGGTGATGGTGGGCACGGCAGTAACGGTCGAGGCGATTGATGCACAGGGCAAGTTTTTGGGCGGCTTTATTTTGCCGGGCCACGGCATCATGCTCAAAGCGCTCGAATCAGGCACCGCAGGTTTGCATGTGCCTACCGGCGAGGTGACCGAGTTCCCAACCAACACCAGCGACGCGCTTACCAGCGGCGGCACCTACGCTATCGCCGGTGCCGTGCGGCGTATGCACCACCACTTGCAGCAGCGCACCGGCCAACTGCCCTGGGTGGTAATGACCGGTGGTGCAGGCTGGAAGATGCAACCGTCGATGGGCATGGATGTGGAGCTGGTGGAGAGCTTGATTTTTGACGGACTGCTAGAAATTGCCCAGCGCCGGGGGCTGCAAGGCTAGTATGCGGCTGAGAAATACTATTAAAATAATAGCTGCTTGTCTAGCATTTCCTTGGGCGACCGGCCTATTTGCCCAACAAAAGCCGATTCGCATTATCGTGCCTACGCAGCCGGTGGCCCGATTGATATGACCGCCCGTGTGCTGGCCGAGCGGGTAGCGGATAGCGGATAGCCGCCAGCCTAGGCCCGGTGGTGGTTGAAAACCGCCCTACAACGCTGCGACTGACTTTGTGCGTTACGCCAAGGCCAACCCCGGCAAGCTGAACTATGCCAGCGGCGGTAATTCACACAGCTGGCTTTGCTGTCGACACCTGGTGGGGCTTGGGCACAGTGCCTACTGACGGCCCGGCATAGCCCCGAATTTCCTGTAAGGCATCTGGCTTGCGAGGGGCGATTTTGGGCAGCACGTGGCTGGCTTCTATGGCATTGATTTTGGCCACAATGTCGGTGCTACTTAGCGGGCCTGTGCTGTCTGGGTCCTCACCCGGAGGGCGGGTGCTCAGCGGCGAATCTATAAACTGCATGCGGCGCGGCGTGTTGGCATCCATTTGGTTCATGCGGGTAAGCAGCGATTCCACCACTTCGTTGGCCGACATGGTGCCCCCCAAGGTGAGCGCGATGGCTACATGCACATCGTACACATCACCGCCCAGCTGAGGCGACGGGCGCATGCAGGTGCTGAGTATTTTGGTGCCCAGGTCGTTTAAGGCTTCTCGCGTCACAGGCGACTCAATTAAAAACATGAAGTGTGCATTGTCGTAGCGCGCTACGGTGTCAATATCGCGTGCAAGGCGGCGCAATCGCCCTCCAAAATGGGCCATCACCGCACCGCGCTGCAAGGCCATCATGGGCGCTAGCTGTGCTTCGTAACCTAGCCAATGCACCATGACCACCCCACAGGGTATGCCAAAGCGCTTGCTGCGCGCCAGCATTTGGGGCAACCTGATCATGGCAACGCGCTGCAAGGTCAGGCCGGTAGAAATGTCGGTATGTGCCAAGGCTTCTTCGCGCTCTAGCGCAGCATAGGATTCACGTGAGCGCAGCAGCATGCCCACATACACCACTGTCATGCCCAGGCAGCCCGTGATGGTGCTTAAAAGTTGCGTAAGCTCAACATGCGCCAGCCAACCTACGGTGTAAGCTAAACGCGCCATCATGGCCAGCGTGAGCGGGGTAAAGCCAGCCACCACAAACCACAGCCAGGGCTGCGAACGCCAAGCCATCCAAACCATGGCGCTTAAATTCCACAACAGCACAAAACCCGCAAGCGGGGCCACCAAGCTGCGAAAAGGTGCGATTTGACTTACAGTAAACGCGGCAGATAAAGCTAACAGCGCAGCCACCAGACCCAAAGAGGTCTTGTAGACCAAAGGCATGGCGCTTTTGGCATAGCTGATCTGGCAGGTAAACCAAGTGGCGGCTGCCAGTGCCCACAGCGGCACCAGCACCGGCATGACTTTCATCAAGTACACGCTAGTGGGCCACAAACGCAAGTTGGCATAGCCTAGTAAAGTCAGCTGGGTTAGCAGTAGTAGCAGCACGACCAAAGCCAGCCATGCGTAGTGCCTGTTGCGGTACAAGCGCGCTGTTACCAAGCTCAGCACAGCCAGCAAGCCAAACAACCCGATCATCAAACCGGCCAGCGTGCCTACCCGCATGGCACCGTCAATATAGTCGCCCGGTGCAATCAGTTGCACCAGCTCGGTAATGGCTTTGCGGTGCTCTAGTTTGACGTAATAGCGTCGCGCGCTGTTGGCACGGGTGTGGAGTTCAAAAGTAGGGTTGCGCGTCATCAACGGCCAGCGCGTCATGGGCAGTTCGTCACCGGCTTCTTGCATCAGCCAATGGGTTTGGTCATCTTGGTAGTACAGCGTAACCCGCTCTACCTGCAGGCGCGGGATGCGCAGGTACCACAATGGGCTGTCTTTAGTGGCGGGTAGTGCAAAGCGCAGCCACACTGCGTTGTTTGGGCCTGTCGGCAGGGCTTGCTGGGCAGCGAGAGGGCTGAAGTTTTGCGCTAAAGAGGGGTTGTCAAACTCTGCCGGGTTAAGTACCTGGCCTTTGGGCAGGGCTTGCCACTGCAACTCCTCGGCCAGCTTGAGCGTGCGGCTGTCGTCATACAGCTTGCCAAGCTCTTGGCCCCAAGCCAGCAGCGGCGACATTAGCAAACAGACACACAGCAGAAATTTGCGCAAAACAGTCTCGTATAGTTATTAGTATTAACCTTTAACTATAACTAGGCGCGCTTATGGTGCAAGCGAAACCTTACTTATGTGCGCAAAATGTCACGTATTGTGGCAGCCATGCAACCTTTTGTTTGCATGGCTTGTTACATTTAACGGCCTTTTGGTGACCGCAGAACAGCGAGAACTATTGGCCTAAATTCAGCACACCCACGGGGCCAGACCCACTGCTATTCGCCCAAATAAGCCGCCCGCACCTTGGGGTCGTTGAGCAGCAGCTTGGCATCGCCACTCATGGTAATCAGGCCCGACTCCATCACATAGCCCCGGTTGGCAATGCCCAGCGCACGGCTGGCGTTTTGCTCTACCAGCAGCACGGTAACGCCTTGGGCGTACACGTCGCGCACGACCTCAAATATTTTGTCCACCATGATGGGTGACAAGCCCATCGAGGGTTCGTCTAGCAGCAGCACCTTGGGGCGGCTCATCAGCGCGCGGCCCATGGCCAGCATTTGCTGTTCGCCGCCGCTCATGGTGCCTGCCAGCTGGTCGCGCCGCTCTTTAAGGCGCGGAAAAATGCCAAACACTTTGTCGATGTCGTTGGCAATCTCAGCCTTGTCTTTGCGAATGTACGCACCCATTTGCAGGTTCTCGGTGATCGTCATGCGGGCAAATACGCCGCGCCCTTCCGGTACCATGGCCAGGCCTTGTTTGACCAGGTCCCACGAGCCTTTGCCCGCGATATTCTGGCCCAAATATTCAATCGTTCCGCCGGCTGCGGCCAATGAGCCGGTGATGGCCTTCATGGTGGTGGTTTTGCCTGCGCCGTTAGAACCAATCAGGGTCACCAGCTCGCCTTCGCGCACTTCGAAGTCAGCGCCTTTGACGGCCTGAATACCGCCGTAGGAGACTTTGAGACCCGACACTTTAAGGAGGACTTTATTGCTTTGTTCAGTCATGGGGTGTTCCTCTTTAGGCGTGGCCTGCGCCCAGATAGGCTTCGATCACTTTTTCATTCTTTTGTACTTCGGCGGGCGTGCCTTCGGCAATTTGTTTGCCGTAGTCCAGCACGGTCACGCGGTCGCACAGGCCCATCACCAGTTTCACATCGTGCTCAATCAGCAAGATGGTGCGGTTGTCTTTGCGGATTTGGTCTATCAGCTCGCGCAGCAGCACTTTCTCAGTGGCGTTCATGCCTGCGGCGGGCTCGTCCAGGGCAATTAGTTGCGGGTCGGTGGCCAAGGCGCGGGCAATCTCCAGGCGGCGCTGGTCGCCGTAGCTTAAGGTGCGGGCTTTGAAGTCGGCAAACTTACCAATGCCTACATAGGCCAGCAGTTCATGCGAGCGCTGAACAATCGCGGCTTCTTCGCGTTTGGCCGAGGCACCGCGAAAAATAGCGCCAAAAATACCGGCGCTGGTGCGCACGTGGCGGCCCACCATCACGTTTTCTAGCACCGTCATTTCATTGAACAAACGGATGTTTTGGAAAGTGCGGGCAATGCCTGCCTTGGCCACCTCATGCACCGCGCTAGGGGTGTAGGGCTTGCCTGCCAGTTCAAAGCTGCCGCTGTCTGGCGTGTACAGGCCGGTAATGACGTTAAAAAACGTGGTTTTACCGGCACCGTTAGGGCCAATCAGGCCGTACACCTGGCCACGCTGGATGGTGATGCCGACATCGCTTAAGGCTTGCAAACCACCAAAGCGTTTTGAAATACCAGCAACTTTGAGAACAGTATCTGCTTGTGACATAGTGCGTTCTCCTTCAATTAGGGGTGTTCTGCAGCGACTTGCCATGCTCCGGCGAAGGCCACAGGCCTTTGGGCTTGATCAGCACCACCGAGATCATGGCCAGTGCAATCAGCAACTGGCGCAAGATCGACGCATCCAGGCGGCCACCGGTCATCGCCTGCAGCGGGCCGGCTACATAGCGCAGCACTTCAGGCAGGGACGAGAGCAACAAGGCCCCCAAAATAACCCCTGGAATATGGCCAATGCCGCCCAGCACAATCATGGCCACAATCATCACCGACTCCATCAGCGAGAACGACTCGGGGGACACAAAGCCTTGAAACGGCGCAAACATAGCGCCCGACACGCCGCCAAAGGTAGCGCCCATGCCAAAGGCCAATAGCTTCATGTTGCGGGTGTTAATGCCCATGGCTTTGGCGGCAATTTCGTCTTCGCGGATGGCCATCCATGCGCGGCCAATGCGGGACTTTTCAAGCCGGTAGCATAAGAACACAGCCACAATCACCAGCGCTAAAAACAGGTAGTAGTACAGAGAAACACTGGCAATGGTGAAGCCAAATACTTCCAGCTTTTTGCCTAAGTCCAGGCCAAAAAACTTCACAGAATCAATTTGGTTGATGCCCTTGGGGCCATTGGTAATGTTGACGGGGTGGTCTAGATTGTTTAAAAAAACGCGGATAATTTCGCCAAAACCCAGGGTCACAATAGCTAGGTAATCGCCCCGCAGTTTGAGTGTGGGCGCGCCTAGCAGCACACCCAGCATGCCAGCGAGCAAGGCCGCCAAAGGGATAACAGCCCACAGCGGCATATGCCAACCGTTGGGGAACATGGCGGCAATAGCTGGGAAGGTATCTGTCAAATGCGGCGAGGCCAACAGCGCGTAAATATAAGCACCCAGCGCATAAAAAGCTACAAAACCTAAATCGAGCAAGCCCGCATTGCCCACCACAATATTCAGGCCCAGCGACAGCAAAATGTAAAGCAAAGCCACATCCAGAATACGCACCCAGCCACTACCGGCTTGCTGCACGATCAGCGGCAGCACCAGCGCAGCCAATGCGCAAATGAGGTAGAAACCCGTGCGCTGCGCGCCTTTGAGAGAATGAAACCAGTTTGTCATGTGTATCTCCTTGGGGCTTAGGCGCGGTCTGCCACACGTTCACCCAGCAGGCCTGAGGGGCGCAGGGTCAGCATGATGATCAGCACAATAAAAGCCAAAATATCCACGTAATGGCTGCCCAGTACACCGCCTGTTAGCGTGCCGAGGTAGCCTGCGCCCAGCGACTCAATCAAGCCCAGCAGTACGCCGCCCACCACGGCACCGGCCAAGTTGCCAATGCCGCCAAACACGGCTGCGGTAAAAGCTTTAAGACCTGGCAAGAAGCCCATGGTGTGGTTGACGGTGCCGTAGTTGGCAGCCCACATGACACCGGCCACGGCGGCCAGCACAGCACCGATAATGAAGGTGGCTGAAATCACCACGTCGGGGCGCACGCCCATTAGTGCGGCCACACGGGGGTTCTCGGCAGTGGCGCGCATGGCGCGCCCTAGGCTAGTGCGGTGCACGATGTACATCAAAATAGACAATGCAATCACCGTAGTGGCCAAAATGATAATTTGCGTTAGCGTAATCACGGCGCCGCCAATCTCGTAGGGCGCCGCCGGCAGCAAGTTAGGGTAGGGCTTGTAGTTAGGCTTCCAAATAATCATGGCCAAGGTTTGCAGCAAAATGCTCATACCAATAGCGCTGATCAGCGGGGCCAGGCGGGGGCTGTTCCGCAGGGGGCGGTAGGCTACTTTTTCAATCGTAAAGTTCAGCGCGGCGCAGACCACACAGGCTATTACCAAGGCCAGCAGCAAAATAATCCATCCGGGCGTGCTGGGCAGTGACTCTTTCATCATGCCAATCACGCTCCAGCTGGTGAGCGCGCCCACCATGAGCACTTCGCCGTGGGCAAAGTTAATCAGGTTGATAATGCCGTAGACCATGGTGTAGCCCAGGGCAACCAAGGCGTACATGCTGCCCAAAACCAGACCGTTGATGATCTGCTGTAGCAAAATTTCCATTAGCTTTTCTCCAAAACTGTTAAGCCAGTAGGTCGGCCAGTGCCTTGTTAGGCACACCGCCCACTACCTGTCTACTGGCTAGCAAAAACCCCGCCAGCTGTTTGACTTGTGGTCGCAACCTGCGGGTGGTGCTGGATTGTAGCTAAGCGCACACCGATTCTTGGGCCGGGCTTGGCCTGACAAGACGGGGTTTACCCGCGTTAAAAAGTGTGTATCACTGGCATTGGGCCAGTATTAGCTACGCTGATGGTTAAGTTTTTTAAGTTCGCGCAACTTATCTGCAATTTTGATTTCTAGTCCACGCTCTACAGGCCGGTAAAACTCAGCGCGCATGCCGTCGGGCAAATACGTCTCCCCAGCGGCAAAACCGCCTTCTTCGTTGTGCGCATAGCGGTAGCCTTTGCCCCAGTCCATGTCTTTCATCATTTGTGTGGGCGCGTTGCGCAGGTGCACGGGCACGGGGCGGGTGCCTTCTTTTTTAATCAGGGCTTTAACTTCGTTAAATGCGGTGTATACCGCGTTGCTTTTAGGTGCCATGGCAAGATACACCACACACTCGGCCAGCGCCAGTTCGCCCTCGGGGCTGCCCAGGCGCTCGTACACCTGGGCGGCGTCTAGCGCAATGTGCAGGGCACGCGGGTCGGCCAGGCCTATGTCTTCCACAGCCATGCGGATCAGCCGGCGCGCCATGTACTTGGGCTCAGCCCCGCCGTCCAGCATGCGCACCAGCCAGTACAGCGCAGCATCTGGGTCAGAGCCACGCACGCTCTTGTGCAGCGCGCTGATGGTGTCGTAGAACTGTTCGCCACCTTTGTCGTAGCGGCGCAGGGTTTGCCCCAGCACCTTGGTAAGCCATACCTCGGTAATTACGCTGAGTTTTTCTTTGTCAGCAGCAATAAACAGGGTTTCTAGTGTGTTCAGCAGGCGGCGGGCATCGCCGTCGGCATGGCCGAGAAGTTTTTTAACTGCTATATCTTCAATAGCTAACTGTGTAGCATTTCCTTGGGCTCTAAGCACTATTTGTTCTAAATTCTGCTCACTGAGGCTGTGCAGCACATATACCGCTGCGCGCGACAACAGCGCCGAGTTCACCTCAAAGCTGGGGTTCTCGGTCGTAGCGCCTATAAAGGTGAACAGCCCACTTTCCACATGCGGCAAAAACGCATCTTGCTGGCTTTTGTTAAAGCGGTGCACTTCGTCGACGAACATGATGGTGCGCCGCCCCTGGCCCTGCCAAATGGTGGCCCGCTCCACCGCCTCCCGAATATCTTTCACTCCGCCTAGCGTAGCGCTGATAGTAATAAAGTGTGCATCAAACGCACTGGCCATCAGCCGCGCAATGGTAGTCTTGCCCACCCCCGGCGGGCCCCACAAAATGCAGCTGTGCGGCACCCCACTTTCAAACGCCACCCGCAGCGCCATGCCTTCGCCCAGCAAGTGCTGCTGGCCTATTACCTCGCTTAGCGTTTTAGGCCGCAGCTGCTCGGCCAGGGGTATGTGCGAGGAGGGGGCTTTGCTCATGGGCACCATTTTAGATGGCGGGTGCTAGGGTGGTTGCAAAGCACTGATGTAACGCGGTTGCGCAGCGCTGTTTCTTTC
>JAYSRE010000081.1:0-11459 GCA_043721235.1 Polaromonas sp.
TACATAAGGCGTACTGCTGAAGTACCGAATGGCCAAAGGGTTGGCAAAAACCTTCATGGCACCAACCAGCCGCCACACTACAGCTAAATTAGCACCAAAATAGCACAGCTTGTCCCATAGCGACCCCTGAATCGCGCTAACCATGCCATCAAAGGCCTTCACATCACGGCATACAAATACATCGGTGCTGATGAGTAAAAAATCTTGGTTTTCAGCGCAATCCAATTCACCACTGAGTTTGTCGCCCTGCACACCTTCAAGCTTGATGGCCATGCCCCGAATGTCACGCTTGTTGTCTGGCTGTGCTGTGCTGTTGGCGTTAGAAAAACGCACCCAGGCAGGATAGGTTGTAGCTTGTGCAAAAACACCAACGCGGTAAGCCTCTGCCAAGTCGCCATGCACCGTGAATTCGGCCCGTACCAAGCCATGCATTTTGGGGTGCGCATCGCGCGGCATCAGCCCATCTGGGTGGTCGTTGATCAGTTGCGTCTTAAGCCGTTTGAGAAGGTCCTCTGTGTAGCTTTGTTCAAATGCCGTAACGAGTTCTTGCGTGTGCAAAGTCATGCGTGTGGCTCTTCCATCAGTGGCGCCTTAGGTGGTGCATTAAAGCGTGCTTTCGGCTGCGCCAGTGCTTGGATGTCTTGTTCAATTGCATCCCTAAAAATTTGTGCGTCTTGCTGGTGAGCCAAAGCCAAAGCATTGTGCAGCATCTCTTGCGCTTCCAATAACGCGTCCGGATTTTTTGCAAGCAACAAACGGGCATGCAAACGCAGGTACTCAGGCTCCATCCAGCGCTCGCCCATGTTGATGCGGTTTTCAATGCGCGCTAGCGCATCCAGCCCATCTTGAACATACCCGTGGGCTAAACAGGCACGGGCATAAAACACGACCCAGGTGGTGAGGTATGCGCTGTGCTGGGTCAGCAGTACATCCACGCAGGCCTTGGCTTTGTCAATGTAGGCGGCAATGTGCAGGCTGGGCACAGCAGGCAGCATTAAATGGCTCAGCGCAGTTATCAGGTCGGTGTAGGGTGTCCAGATGGGCAGCTGGTGTTTGATGGCGTAGTCGTGTGCTTCCCCGGCATAGCGCGCCATGTCTTCAGCGCGTTGCCATAGGCCGCTGACATGGCCGCCACAAAACACCAAGGCTTGGCAAATGGAGACATGGTTTTGGCTGCGCTGGGCGTATGCAAGGGCTTGGTCGCGCCAGTGGACAGAGGCTTTTTCTTGCTGGCGTAGCGAGCAGGTGGTGGCCAGCGCCAGCAACACCGAGCAGACGTGGCTGTTAGAGCTAAAGCGAAAACCCGCAGAGTTGCCGTGCACATCGGGGTCGTACAGCTTGAGGAAGGCTTCTAGTTCTTCTTGCGCCTGCACAAGTTGCCCCTGAATCATGCAGGTAAACCCCATGGCACGGTGTGACAGTAATCGGTCAATATCGTTATTGGTGTGCGCAGCATCACGCACTTGGGTTGCCAGATGGTTGACATCGGTCAAATTCCAACCGCTTAAGGCTACAGCCCACTTAAGGTAGCGGGCTGAAACTTGGTATTCGCTGTGCGGCATGCTTTCGGACAAGGCGTAGGCCCGTTCGACGATGTTCACCAGTTTGCGTGAGCCTATGCCGCGTGTGGCGATCAAGGGCCCCGTTACTGCCATGCAAATGACCAGCTCGTGGGCATCACGCTCGCTGTTTTGTGGCATCTCAGAGAGTATTTCCAGTGCGCGGCTGTAGTGGGCCGCAGCTTCTTTGGGTGCAAACTGGTTAGCCGCCAGTTCAGCGGCGCGCTCCCAAAAGAACACGGCGCGCTCTGTGTTGCCAGCCTCGGTGTGGTGCACGGCCAGCAGATGGGGTGTATTGGTAATCGACACCGCAAACTCTTGCTCCATGACTTGCGCTACTTTGGCATGCAAACGCACCCGGTCTGCCCGCAGCATGCGCTGGTACACCGCGTCTTTTACCAGCATGTGGTCAAAACTCAGAACTACGCCGTTGGGCGTAGTGCGCTGTACAAAAAGCTGCGCCTCCAGCAGCTCTTCAATGGCCGCTTGGGTGTCCTCCATCAGGTCTTTGGCACAGGCTACCAGCAGCGCCTTGTCAAACTCGCGCCCCAGCACGGCGGCTTGCTGCACTGTCATGCGGCCATACTGCAGCTGGTCCAACCGGGCCAGCAAAATATCACTCAGCGTAGACGGTATGCCTTTGGTACCTATGGGGTTGTCAAAGTCCTCACGCAGCAGCATGGCATGGGCCAGTTCAGTGGCAAAAATGGGCACACCATCTGAGCGGTCCACTATTTGGCGCATGATGGCTTCGGGCATGAGCCTGGGCGCGGCCAAGCCGGTGACGATGGTGCGAATGTCGTCCTCGGGTAAACGGTCTAGGTGCAGCACACTCACATGGGCACCGTCGCTGAACATTTTGTCTCTGGTGGGCCGCGACGTGGCTATCAACATGGCGCTTTGCCGGGGTAGCTCGCTGACAAATTGGCTCAGTAAATCGTTGGTGCTTGGGTCGGCCCAGTGCAGGTCTTCTACCACCACCAGGGTGCGCTCACGCACCAGGCCGTGCAGCCAGCGCAGCAGTGCACCCTGAATGCGGCTGCGCACGGTGTCGCTGCTCAAACCCGCCATGTGCGCTGCGCTTACGCTGCGCAGGCCTAGCAGTTCGGCCAAGGCAAAAAAGTCGTCATTGCTGCCCAAACCATAGTGCACTGCCAGCGCTTCGAGTTTGCGCTGCTTTTCAGTGTCGCTGTCTTCATAGCCAATTTTGGCTGCGGCTTGAATATGCTGAATGCACGGGTAGAGTGGGGTTTGGCTGTAGTCGGGAGAGCACTGCAAAACAGGGGCACTGGAGTTACCAGGCCCTATGTCAGCATACAGGCGCGTAATCAAATGCGATTTGCCGGTGCCTGCATCACCGCGCAGCAAAATTGCCTGGCCGCGTCCGCTGCGGGAGCGTTCAAACTTGTCGCGTAAAAAGGTCAGCTCTACATCGCGGCCTACCAGCGGGCCTATGCGCCTGCGCCCACGGGTTGCTTGAAAACGGCTTTGGCTTTGCAGCTCAGACAACAGCTCCCACGCATTGACGGGTGCTGCCGAGCCTTTGACCGCTATCTGGCCTAGGTTGCGAAAGGCAAATAAGTCGCCTGCAGCGTCTCGTGTGGTGCCAGCTACCACCACGCTGCCGGGCTGCGCCAAGCTTTGCATGCGCGCGGCCAAATTGGGCGTTTCGCCCACGGCACCTATCTCATGTGTATCCCCGGCGCCTACCAGTTGGCCAATCACCACGGTACCTGTGGCCAAGCCCATACGCACCTGCAGCTGCACCCCGGCAATCGGCTTGACACGTGCAATCGCACGCAGTGCGTCCAGGGCCGCTCGCAGTGCTCGCTCGCAGTCCGACTCACTGATACTAGGGTAGCCAAAGTACACCAACACGCCGTCGCCCAGGTACTGTGCAATGTAGCCTTTGTGTTTGTGCACCACCGCGCGAACACACTCGCGGTAGGCCTGCAGCAGAGATTGCAAATCTTCGCCGTCTAGCCGGCTGGACAGCTCGGTGGAGCCCACCAGATCGCAAAACATCACGGTCAGCAAACGGTGCTGGTGGCTGCGCACGCTTTGCACTGCGCTTACTGAAGGCGCTGCCAATGCAGGGTTTGGCGCTGTGGTGATTGCAGTGGTGGCGAGTGTGGATTTTGGCGCATCAATGGCAGCTACTGCAGCAGCAGTAGATTGTGCCAACAGGGCAATGGCTTGCAAAAGCACCCGCCTGTGACCTACTGATGCAATGCCGATATCGCGCAAATCGTCGGCCGTAATTTGGGGCAGTAGATCAAAACCAATGTCGTTGTCTACAAAAGCGCTCTCGTAGCTTTGCATCTCCAATGTGCCCAGCCAGTGCAGCAAGGCTGAGGGTTGCGCGGCTGAAGTTGGCATACTGCGTTGCGTTGCGTTGCGTAGGGGAGGGGAGGGGGGCCGCTGGGCGTGCGCTAGCGCAGCGTTTTTGCAGGAATAAAATCTCGCAGTTCTTCGGTCATGGTGTCGTTGAGCCGCACGTAGCGTTTGAATTTTTCAGTTAAATCACGCAGCCGCACGGCCACGCTGATAAAAATAAGTGACATGAGTTTGCTGGCCACTTCAGGGTGCTCTTGCAGCATGTTTTGCAGCATGCGTTTGGTCAACACGGCGCAGCGTGTGGCACCTGCTGCACTGCAGGCGACCGAGCGTGGGCCACCGTCCATCAGGCTGAGTTCTCCCAGCGTAGTGCCTGGCCCCAGTACTGTCACCGTAATGGGGTTGCTGGCACTTACCGACAGTGCTTCAACCACTGCTTCGCCATGCAAAATCCACAGCATATGGGAGGTACTGGTTTTGTCGCCTTCTTTTAAAATTATGTCACCGTCCGCGTACTGCCTTGCGCGCATGTAGCTGGCTGCAATTTTGGCTTCGGATTTGGTCATGGGTGTGATGCATTCAGCGCTGCACAAAAACCCGGTTAGCAGCTCGGCATCCAATGCCTCCATGTCACGCTGTTTGGAGGCTTCATCGGTGAGTGCATCGGAAGGCTCGCGGGCACCTAAGATTTTTTTAAACATGCTGTAACTTTGCTTGAATCTGTATGTGAATAATATCACGCAAAATTACAGCGTGGGGCTTAAAACCTGCGTCCAGCATGCGCCTTGTACGCGCCTTGTATGCGGCCCGCGATAGCCCGCAGCGCACAGGTGCATAAAAGACAAAAACTGTATTTTTATGCGCCAAATAGCGCTATCGCCCCAGGAAATGCTTAATAGTTAGCTATAAACTAAATAGCAAGGAAGTAGGTAATAAACGCTTTAAATAACGCCCGGTATGGCTAGCCTCGTTGGCCGCCACCGCCTCAGGTGTGCCCACGGCGACAACCAGCCCACCGCCATCGCCGCCTTCGGGCCCCATGTCAATCAGCCAATCGGCAGTTTTGATGACATCCAGGTTGTGCTCAATGATGACAATCGTGTTACCCGCATCGCGCAAGTGCTGCAGTACTTTGAGCAGCAGCTCAATGTCGGCAAAATGCAGGCCTGTGGTGGGCTCGTCTAGGATGTACAGGGTGCGGCCAGTGTCGCGTTTGCTCAGCTCTAGCGCAAGTTTGACACGCTGCGCCTCGCCGCCCGACAGGGTGGTGGCGGCTTGGCCCAGCTTGATGTAACTTAAGCCCACGTCCAGCAGGGTTTGCAGTTTGCGTGCAATGGTGGGCACGGCTTTGAAAAAGTCATGCGCTGACTCGACGGTCAGGTCGAGCACCTGCCAAATATTTTTGCCTTTGTAGAGCACTTCCAAAGTTTCGCGGTTGTAGCGCGCGCCCTTGCAGACATCGCAGGGCACGTACACGTCGGGCAAAAAATGCATTTCTACTTTGACCATGCATCGCCTTGGCAGGCCTCGCAGCGGCCGCCGGCCACGTTAAAGCTAAAGCGCCCTGGGCCGTAGCCGCGCTCGCGCGCCATAGGCACGTCGGCCAGCAATTCGCGGATGGGGGTGAACAAACCGGTGTACGTAGCAGGGTTGCTGCGTGGGGTACGGCCAATCGGCGACTGGTCTACGTTGATCACTTTGTCAAAGTGTTCTATGCCTTGGATATCTTCATGCGCTGCCGGCTCGTCATGCGCGCGGTACAGCGACTTGGCCACCGCAGAGTACAGCGTGTCGTTCACCAGCGTAGATTTGCCCGAGCCCGACACACCCGTCACGCAGGTAAGCAAGCCCACCGGAAACTCGGCGGTTACGCCGCGCAGGTTGTTGCCTGTGGCGTTGATGATGCGAATGGCCTGCATGTCGCCTTGGGTGGCAATGTGGTGCGCATTGCGTTCAGCCCAGGCCAGCGCTTGGCGGCTGGGTGCCGATTTGCCCGCAGCTTTCTTGGCAGCTGTGGGGGCAGCCTTAACGGTGGGCATCCACTTGTGGCGCTGCGTTGGAATGGCGATACTGCGCGCACCACTCAAATACTGCCCCGTGAGCGAGGCAGGGTTGGCCTGCACCTGGCTTGGTGTGCCTTGCGCAAGAATGCGCCCGCCGTGCACGCCCGCACCGGGGCCTAGGTCAATCACATGGTCGGCTGCGCGAATCATGTCTTCGTCGTGTTCTACCACCAGCACACTGTTGCCAATGTTGCGCAAGTGCTTTAGTGTGTCAATCAGCCGGTCGTTGTCGCGCTGATGCAGGCCAATGCTGGGTTCGTCCAGCACGTACATCACACCGGTTAAGCCACTGCCAATTTGCGAGGCCAGGCGAATGCGTTGCGACTCGCCGCCGCTGAGCGTCTCTGCGCTGCGGTTTAAGCTCAGGTAGTTCAACCCCACGTCGTTTAAAAACTTCAAACGTGCAGCAATCTCGCTGATCACTTTGCTGGCAATCTCAGCTTTTGCGCCTTTAAGCTGCAGCGTAGAAAAGTAGGCGTAGCACTCGCGCAGCGTGGTGGCGTTAATTTCAAACAAGCGCTTGGCTTGCGGGCCTTCACCCAGCTTGACGCTGCGTGCCTCGCGTCGCAGGCGCGTGCCTTCGCAGCTGATACAGGCTTGCACGCTGCGGTAGCGCGAGAGGTCTTCGCGCACGATGACTGAGTCAGTCTCGCGGTAGCGCCGCTCCATGTTGGGAAGGATGCCTTCAAACGGGTGCTTCTTGGTGAGCTTTTTACCCTGCGAGGCACCCGACTCCATGGTGTAGTTGAACTTGATGTCTTCCTCACCGCTGCCCACCAGCATGGCCAATTGCACTTTTTCTTGTAAATTTTCAAAGGGCTGTTCAATGTCTGCGCCGTAGTGCTTGGCCACCGATTCGAGCATGCTGAAGTAATAGCCATTGCGCCGGTCCCAGCCCTTTACCGCGCCGCTGGCCAAGCTCAGCGATGGGAAAGCTACCACCCGGGCGGGGTCAAAAAACTCCATCGTGCCCAAGCCATCGCAGGTGGGGCAAGCGCCCACAGGCGAGTTAAATGAAAACAGGCGCGGCTCAAGCTCGCTGATGGAATAACTGCACACGGGACAAGCAAATTTGGCATTGAACAGATGCGCTTTGCCAAACGGTGCGCCAGCGCCTTGCTCAGCACTGGGGTCGATTTCCAGCGCAATCGCGCGCCCCTCGGCCAAACGCAGTGCAGCTTCAAAACTCTCGGCCAAGCGCTGCTTCATCTCAGGCTTGGTTTTCAGGCGGTCTACCACCACGTCAATATCGTGCTTTTCGGCTTTCTTCAGCTTGGGCAGTGCGTCAAACTCGTACAGCGCCGCATCTTTACCGCTGCCCACCCGAAAGCGCACATAGCCGCGCGCTTGCATGTCTTCAAACACATCTACAAACTCCCCCTTCTTCTCACGCGCAATCGGCGCAAGGATCATCAGTTTGGTGTCCTCTGGCAGTGCCAGCACGGTGTCCACCATCTGCGACACGGTTTGCGCAGTTAGGGGCACATCGTGGTCAGGGCAGTGCGGTGTGCCCGCGCGGGCAAACAGCAGGCGCAGATAATCGTGAATTTCTGTCACAGTGCCCACGGTAGAGCGCGGGTTGTGGCTGGTGGCTTTTTGTTCGATGGAAATGGCTGGCGACAGGCCTTCAATCACGTCTACATCGGGCTTGTCCATCAGCTGCAAAAACTGCCGTGCGTAGGTAGACAAGCTTTCTACATAGCGCCGCTGGCCCTCGGCGTACAGCGTGTCAAACGCCAGCGACGATTTGCCCGAACCCGACAAACCCGTAATCACCACCAACTGGTTACGTGGAATGTCCAGGTCAATGTTTTTCAGGTTGTGCGTACGCGCACCACGAATAGAGATCTGCTGGAGCGCCAGCGACCCTAGGTATTTACCGTCAGTAGAAGAATTCACAGCCTGTGCCAAATTGAGAACAACCTAGCATCATAGCCCGAAGCAACAGTTTTGGGGGTTGGTCTGTAAGAGAGGCGGCAATTGGCGCTGACTGCTCTTCTACGTCATTTCATCCGAGTCAGACAACTGCGGGTACAAAAAAACCGAAAACGGCCTTGGTAAAAGATTTATCAAACAGCCAGCAAACAGAAAATTTTTAAAACTCCTATATAAATCATAGACTTAGAGCGCCCAAAGGTTTGAAAAACAAAAAAGTACTATTAATCATCAAACAGCCAGCAAAGAGACTATTTACGCCCAAGCAGGCAAATACCACCGGTCTTTAGTAGATTTGCTGTCTGGGTTACCAATCCGAATTACACCGGCTTTTAATGCTTCGTTAAAGTACCGCGACATCGAGGCCGCGTTGGCAGCATCCACCCCAAACCGCGCTCTCAAAGTCACATTACTCATCCGCTGGTTACTCACATACATCAGGCAAGCATGCTGGTAGCACGCCCGAATCCGATCTACGGGGCTCATAGACGTTAACTTTTTAGGCGCAAACAACACGGCCAGCGTATTGTCGCCAGCCACCCGAAAGTCTGGTGGTGGCAGTTGATAGCGCTCAATCTCATGAATGACCTTGTCAATGCCACTACCCCTTTCCTCACACACGCCCAGCCTGCGCATCACAGCAGCCAAGGCTTCGTTGCGTGACCTAGGCGGCAGATCCAGTAAGCGCTGCAAATCGTTCAAAGGTACACCCGGATTACTAACTTCAACACGATCGCTAAACACCTCTACCAACGGCCCCGCACCCGCTATGCTGAAATCTTGGTGAATCAGCGCATTAGCCACCAGCTCACGCAAAGCCAGCTCGGGGTACACCGCCACCTCTTTGCGCAATGCTTGTCCCATGTGTTCATTGCGCGGCAAACGTTCATTGAGATATTTAATCGCATTAGCGTAGCCTGCCGCATAGCCACGCGTACCTGTTTGTTCGCGCTCAGTTTCAACCCGGTTTACACCTTTGTAAAAAACCACGCGCAGCGCCTTGCGCCCAAGACGCGAGAATTGGGCAAGCTCACGTGCAAACAATAACGCACCTAAATTGGTAATATCAAACCTGCCATTGGCGCGCGGTAGTACAAATCGTTCAGCCTGTAGCTTGGCGATAATGCCAACTCGGCCTTCTGGCAAAGGCTGCGCCGTCATAGAAAAATAGGCAGGGTAGTCCAGCAGCTCCAGCACCTTCGTGTCATCCACATCGGGCAGCGCTACGTCCAGCTCAAACGGCGTTTGGCGAAACAATTCCCAAAGCGCCCTTTCTTTTTCAGGGTGGTCTTTCAGGTTTTTCTTGATGGAACCCACCCGAATATATTCAGTGCTTTCAAAGCGTGATGGCATTTGCCGCGCAGCCGGTATTTCCAACAACACCAGATTAAGCCCGTCTTTATCAAAACAGGAAAATTTAAAGTCAAGGCGCGGCGTTAACAGCCGGCTTAGCCAAGGCTCCAACAGTTCATTGCCTATTTTGACTTGCTGCGGCTTAAAGCTAGTGCCAATCGCCTTGCGCGAGGCGTCTTCAACGCCCCACACCACATACCCATTGCGCTGCCCAGCCAACGCAGCCGCGTTAGAAAGGGCAGAGATGTATTCGCCAATCTCGCGCGGGTTCGCATTGTTATGCTTAAACTCAAGCCACTCCGTCTCATGCGGATTTTTGAGCAATGCGTCTAGCAATACTGACTCATTCATCGTGCAATGTCCTTCATCGCCTGCGTAATCCGCACCGTTTCCACGCTCACCGCAGTGACGCGCGCTAGCAGGTCAATCACTTTTTCTTTGTAATCAGCAAAGCGGTAGGTGTCAAACTTTTCGCGAATCGTCGGGTCTTTGGGTTTGCGCTCTTTGTACTGGTCTAGTACCCAGTCGATAGCGCTGCGGTTGCCGAGCTTGTAAGTCCATGCCTGCGGCGGTATGCCGCGCAGCGTGGTTTCGCTGTCTAGCGTGATGCTGCCAGCGGCAGCATCTGAGCGCAGCGATGCTTTGGGGCTCATGCCCGAAGCACGTACTTTGTCGTCAGGCGTGTCAGTGCGTTGCAGCTTGAACGGCGTAACCGTTTCGTAGCCAATGTGCAGTCCCATAAGCTCTTCGCCCCAAGCGGCCCATTGCCAAAAGTCCGCGTAGAACGGTATGCGCGGAAATTCACGCTTAAGGTTTTGCGCGTATTTCTCACGGTAGGCCGGGTTGTGCAGTACAGCGTAGCAGTAGTGGAAGATGGCTTCTTTGGTGATCTTGCGGGCGATCTTACCTTTTCCAACTTCATCTGTGTAACGCTCGGAGAATTGTTTGAGCGCCCAGTCGGTGATGTTGTCGACTTCGACTCCATCCACAGCACGCTTGATCGAGTAGAGCTGCGTATCACCAAGAAAGTGCCAGTCTGCGATACCTTTCGTCGCCAAAGCACTAAATGTTTTAGCGGCGCCTGAAGCAGTCAATGCGAAACACTTTGGTGTAGATCTGAATTCAGGGCCAAAGCATTCGTTATGTTTACTTGTCAAGCGATCTGAAAAGATTTGATCTGCATAATAAGTCATCGGAAAAAAAGGGCGATATGCAGATTCTACGAATCGAGTTTTTGCAAACGACTCAGCGGAAATTCGCCCAACTTTGCTAAGTAGACCATCGCTCCATTTGATGACTTTGCTTACAAGTTTAGCGTCCACTGCCTCTCGTACCTTCGTTACTTCGAATTCCCTGTTGTATGCATTAATGAGGAACTTTATCTTGTGCTTCAACGCAATACTGTCTAAGTCATAGACCCATTCATCACGAGCGGTATTTACACCGTTTGTAAACAATTTGAAGATGGCTCGCTCTTTGCTGGCAGTGCTTGCAGTTTTAGTATCCTTGCTTGCCAGCGGCAGCAATGTATCAAAATCGTTGCTGGTAAGATTTATCCAGTTATTTTTTGTGTCAGGTTTAATTTGTTCAAATTTTCTATCACTAAGAAACCTAGTGCTCACAAAGCTAATTTTTTCCTCAGCTTTGGCATAATCATGAACAGCTTCATACATGATTTTGCAACCCTTAGCGCCTTGTTTTTTTACACAAAACCAAATGGCAATACCGACTCGAATCTGATCATCAAAAATATTTCCACCTTCTTGTCGACGCCGCTCACCGCTAGTTCGTGCATTACCTTTCATGTCAACAATCCAAATTTCATTAAACTCCTCAGCCAATACTTTACGAAAACCATCGAAGGTTCTGCTGTCAATGAAAGAGCTGTTGCTGACAAAAGCGATCACGCCATTGCTATTTAAGCGGTCACTAGCCCAGCGGAAAAAGCGGGCATACATATCGTAGAGCTTGGTTTTTTGCGCGGTGCTCTCATAGATGTAGGTGTCTTTGATGCGTTTGTCGATGTCTGGGTATTCGCGGTTTTTATTGTTGTCGTTTTCGTTGGCTTGGTTGGCGTTGTACGGTGGGTTGCCAATCACGACGCTGATTTTTTTGCTGTTTTGGCGTTTAATGCGCGCCACGTTCTCTTCACTCACGCTGCCAAACAAACCTGCCGTGGTGCCGATGGCGGCGGTGTGCAGGCCTACGTTGT
>JAYSRE010000082.1:0-11274 GCA_043721235.1 Polaromonas sp.
CACTTGTGCTAGGGGCACAGCTTGCCAAGAGCGAGTCTGTGCCATGGCCGGCTGAATTAACTGCCCCGCTGGAGGCAGCGCGCGCTAGCTTGGCAACAGCGCCGCAGTTGTTTCCCCAAACACTGTTGCTGCTGACGGGAAATTCAGACACAGCTAGCCTGCAAGACGCCTTGCGCAAAACTGCTGAATCTGAACCCACATTTGACCGCGCTATAGCATTGGCATGGCTGGCTAAAACCACTAATTTGCAAAACCGAACAGAAGTACCAGATGCCAAATTAGACGCTGCATGGAGAAACATCGTCAGCGCTACAGGAGGCAAACTATGGCTGCCGTCTGCAGCTGAATTGGCACTCCCTGCGAATGTCAAACTCACTGAGCCCCTTAACCAGACCATCACTTTTGCAGTGCGTTACAACAGTTTTGTTCGCGACAAAGCCAGTCTGGCTGCCACCGTCTCGCGCAAACTCTACCGGCTTGACCGTGACGGCAAAGGCTTTATGAAAGTTGCTGTGAACCCTGCAGATGGTTTATCGACAACAGCTTTGTATTTGGACGAGGTTACCGTGAGCAGCAGTAAACCACTGCGCTATGCATTAGTTGAAATAGCATTGCCTCCGGGTGCGCTGTTAGAGAACTCAACGTGGGGCATCAACTTAACAGGTGATAAAGAGCCTGAGCCTTTGGAGCGTGCCGTAGGTGAGGCTACACGCACGGGCTACAACATACCGCTGGACAAAGTAGAAGGCAGCAAAATAGTAAGCCACTTGCTGCGTTTTGGCCAAAAAGGCACGTTTGGCTTGCCCAGTGCGCGGCTATGGCGTATGTACCAACCCGAGGGCAAGGCCTACGAAGCTGGCCCTGCCGTGCAACCATGGAGTGTGCAATAAAAACCATTGCGCCCTTATCTTGGCACACTGCGGCAAGTGCAGTGGCTTTGCTTATGGCCGGGTGTGCAGCTGACTTAGCAAATGCGCAAACAACCAGCAAGCCAGCGCTAGCCAGCCAAGCCTATGGGGTGAAGGTAGCGTGGCTTGACGATGCATCGCAGTTGCATACCGCGCAAATTGCTGCAGACGGCAGCGTTCAGCACGGCATCAACTTGCCCCAGAGCGTGCCCTTGGGCAGCTTGTGGAAATTGGTTGCCTATGCACATTGGGTAGAAAGTGCTGCGCCCGCGCCGCCTTACCGCTGTGAAGGCAAGCTGAAAGACGAGGTGTACTGCTGCACACCAGGCGAGTCGATTGACCGGGCGATGGCTTTGATGAAGTCTTGTGGGTTGTATTTTTCGGCAATCCGCACGCCGTGGGATAAAACTTGGGGCATTACGGTACAAAACGCACCCGTCACTGTGGTGAACGCTATCCGCAACCGTACCTTGGGTGCAGATACGCGGGTAGAGGTGGGCACTTGGCTGCGCTGGTTAGCCAGCTGGCCAATAGCTTTGCGTCAGCAAGCGCAGGCTGACCTGTTGCCTTATTGGCTGCAAGGGCCTGGTAAAACTGCTTTAGCTGATGTGGGCAGCCAACTGCGCCTTAAAACCTACACATTGGAAAACTCGGATGCGAGCCGCTTTGCGGGGGCAAGTGGCTGGCTTAATTCAGCCAATGATCCCAAACTAGCGCCTACTGCTTTGTGGTTTGGCGGTATGGGCACGAGTGCCCGCTTGGTGCCCGACAATGCTGCAAGCGTGATGGGGCTGGTACAGAGCCAAGGCGCGCACAGTGCAGAGCAAACTCCATCTGATGCAAGGTCTGTATTTCAAAACCCACAGAGCACATGTGTGCGTGTTCGTTATTTTTCCCGCTACCCTGTTCGTAGCATTCAAACCTTTGGTGCACAGGCTACCATGCCAATTGCCTCACCATTGCGCGGGCGCTACAAGCTGACTTTTGAGAACGGCAACACCACCGTAGTTGACAGCGCTGGCGAACTGCAATGGCGCAGCAATGGTCAAGGGCCAGAAATTTCAGCAGAGCTGGATTTAGACGACTATGTAGCGCGCGTGGTGGACCGCGAAGCCAGTGCCCAGCCAGCCCATGCCGCGCGTGCGCTGGCAGTGGCTGCGCGCAGCTATGTGCTGACGCATGGGCGCATGCAACAAGGCTGCCTGGAGATTGACGACAGCAGCCGCACCCAGCGCGTGGCACCTCGCCCGGCCACACAGGCTGCCATGCAGGCAGCCATGGTCACTAACGGGCTGATCGTTAAAGGGGTTTATGCCATACCTGGGCAGTACCATGCCACGCAATCACGCGACGGCGTTATGGCATGGTCTATGGCTGTAGAGCAAGCCCAGCGCGGCATGCGCTTTACCGATATTTTGGACCACGCTTATCCCAAGGCCAGCCTCGCTTCAATGTACAGCGACAGCGCCATAGCTTGCGAGGCATTGCCCTTAGCGCAGCGTTGGTTGGAGTCGCAGTTACCAAAGTGGCACCGCCAGCTGGTGGGGCAACCAGGTTTTGAGGCGCCCGCCAGTGTGCAGGTATGCCGTTTGCACAGCGGCCGTGCACATGCGCACGACGGTTCGCGCCGCATTGATGTCAGTGGCTACCAAAGCCTGGAAGAGCGCATTGCGATTGCGCATGAATATCTGCACTTGGCGTTTACGCGGCATCCGCGCTCGCGAGACGAATCTTTTATTGAAGCACTGGCACGGCAGCTGGTAGGGGTTTAATGTATGTCTTTGACTAATTTTCTGCAGCCTGTGCGCAAGCGCATTGCGGCAACGGGTTTTTTGACCATGGGTCTGCTCACTGCCAACCAAGCCGCGGCGCAAAACCCCAACTTGCAGGCTCCTGCGGGTGGCTGGCGCGCTACAGTGGGTGACAGCAATTTTGTCCAGGAAGTGAACTACCCCGCTTCAAAAGTCAACTTGCGCGGCGGCACTAGCGTGTCAGCGCAAATTCAAGGGCAAATTCGCAAAACCACCAAAAGCAAGCTACCGCCCACCTTGGTTGTGAACGGTGTGGCCATGCCACTGGAGACCGATGAAGCTGGCCAATTTGCCAGGCCCTACGCGTTTGCAGCGGGCTCCAACAGCGTGCAAGTGCGCAGTGCAGACGGCAGCAGCACCAAGCAGGTACAGTTTTATGACGCAGCCAGCGGCGGTACCCGCGCACGTATGCGCGTCGTGCTGAGCTGGGATTCAGCAGGCACTGATATGGACCTGCACGTCATCACCCCTGCAGGACAGCATTGCTATTACGGCAATCGCATTATTCAGGGGGGTGGCGCGCTGGATGTAGACGTCACGACAGGCTATGGCCCCGAAATATTTGCTACCGCACGGCCAGAGCGCGGCACCTACCATGTGTATGTCAATTATTTTGGTGGTGAAGATGCCGCTAAACGCCTGACTACTGCGCAAATCAGCGTCATCAACGGTGAAGGTACAGCATCAGAGACGCAGCGCAATTACCGCGTACCGCTGAGATCAACGGGAGAACTCAAACATGTGGCCTCTTTCAGCATTCAATAAATCAACCCACGGTAAACTACGTTCCAAAAACCTGCGTGTCTTCACCGCATGGTCAGCGCTGCTGGCCTGTACCGCACAGGCGCAGGTAGAACTCACAACACCACGCGGCGGCTGGAACGCCAGTGGCTTGGTCGACAAGAGCGAAGAATCTGCCGCAGCCTACCCCTACAACCTGATTGACCGTGGCAGCCAGAAATACCGCACTTTGATTCGTGGCAAATTAACGGCGCTGTCCCCTGCGCAAGCCAAGAAGGGCATTGGGTCTGGCGACGCTGGCGCAGAGCGCCGCGCGGCCAAAGCGCCCTACACCTTGGTGGTCAATGGCAATCCCATGCCCTTGTATACGGGGGATGACGGTGAGTTTGCCCGGCCTTACGCTTTTGGCCCAGGTTCCAACAGCGTAGAGATTAAGCACAACGATGGCCGGTCTGCCAAGCGAGTGCAGTTCTACGAAACGCCCTCAGCCAGACCTAAAGCCGCCCTGCGCATCATTGCCGCTTGGGACGACAACCAGGCCGAGGTAGACATGCATGTCATCACACCAGACGGGCAGCATGCCTTTTGGGCTGCCCCCGTGCTGCAAGGTGGTGGTGGGCTGGACGCGGACAGCGTGGATGGCGCAGGGCCAGAGATGTTTTCACTGGCAGCGCCACAGCGTGGGGCCTACCATGTGTATGTCAACTACTGGGGAAACTTTGGCGATAGCGGTTACCACTTTGACGAGGCCACGCGCCGCAAGCCCATCATTACGGTGCGTATCACCCTGATTTTTCAAGAAAATACTTTGCGTGAACGGCGCGAAAGTTTTGTGCTGCCATTGCGAAAAATTGGTGAACTGGTACACGTTAAAAGCATAGCCTTGTAGGTTTGCATGCAAATTCGTATGCAAATACCCTCCAAGTCCTGGTCAGGAAAGTTAACCTGCACTTCAGGGCTTACTATTAAATATATAGCTACTAATCCAGCATTTACTTGGGCGGTAGGGCTAAAACGCCCTTAAATAAATTGGAGCCACTACCACGTCAGTGCTTTAGTATGCGTTCGTTTTCAATGCCTACAGCGCGTTGTAAAGTGCCGCAACAACGCCCATTCGGCAACATTTAGCCAGTTACATTTACGCGGCTGTTACAGATTAGCCGTTATGCAAGAGAACAAAACACTTAGCATTTGCAAGATTCAACCACAACACAAGATACCATGATGCAACCCACTTTGCCTGAACTTGCCGCAGCGCAAACGCCGCACACCGTCGCACCCTATCCGCACATCACGCCCTCGCCTGCCACGCCTTCGCCTTTAGCGGCCAGCCCAGCCCGCCGCTTTGCGCCCATATCGCTGGCAGCCTTGAGCGCAGCAGCTTTGGCAGCCTGCGGCGGCGGTGCGGGTGGCCTAGATCCATCGTCAACGTTGGATGACTTGCCGGGTAACCCGCTAGGCAACGGCACCTCTGGCAACGGGCCTGCGCCCGATTTGGTGGTAGTGGAAGCCAACAAAATGCCTGGCTCCGGCGGCGTAGCGCCTACAGCGCCCGCAGCGGCAGACCAGCCTACGGCGGCAGATACCGCACGGTTTTTAACCCAAGCCACCTTCGGTATTGAGTCCACAGCAGAAATTCGCCTGACCCAAACCAAAGGCTTGACACTGTGGCTGTGGGAGCAGTTCAACAGCCCCACCTGGCTGCACACCAGCTACCTAGACCAGCAAAAACTGCGCAACAAAAACGACCAAGGCGTACCCCGTGCCAACGAAGAGATGAGCTACGAAGCTATTTGGCAGCAGTGGCTGGGCAGCAAAGGCCAGCTGCGCGTGCGGATGGCCTTTGCGCTGTCGCAAATTGTGGTGATCTCTAACACCGCGCCCGATATTCGGCCCTATGCCATGTCCAGCTACATGGACATGCTCAACTTCAACGCCTTTGGCAACTACCGCCAGGTGCTAAAAAGCGTGGCCACCCACCCGGCCATGGGCTACTACCTCAACATGATCAACAGCGAGCGGGACAACGCTGAAACCGGCGCACACCCCAACGAAAATTTTGCCCGCGAAGTGCTGCAGTTGTTCAGCATTGGCTTGGTCAAGCTCAACCTGGACGGTAGTGCCCAGCTTGACGCTGCCAACAAGCCCGTACCTACCTTTGACGAATCTGTGGTGCAAGGCTTTGCCAAGGCCTTTACCGGCTGGAGCTACCCCAATGCCACCGGTTTTGACGAGGCCGACGAAGAAGTGCCCGAGGCCTGGACTAGCCCCATGAAGCCGTTTGCCAGCGCGCACTCACCCGAAGCCAAAAAGCTGTTAAACGGCGTCATGTTGCCAGCAGGCCAAAGCGCCGAGCAAGACATGGACAGTGCTATTGACAATATTTTTAACCACCCCAACGTAGCACCTTTTATCAGCCGCCAGCTCATTCAGCGCTTGGTTACCAGTAACCCCAGTAAAACCTATTTAAGCCGGGTGGCTGGTGTCTTCAATAACAACGGCGCTGGCGTGCGCGGCGACCTGCGCGCCGTGGTAAGCGCCATTCTTTTAGACCCCGAAGCCCGCGCCGCCGCCCCGGCGGCCAACTTTGGCAAGCAGCGTGAACCGGTGGTGCGTTTTGCCAATTTTTTGCGCGGCCTGGGTGCCAGGTCGCAAAACGGTTTGAACTCTATTCACTACTTAGAAAGCGCTGACAACGGCCTGGGCCAAAGCCCACTGCTGGCCCCGTCGGTGTTTAACTTTTTCTCACCCAACTACCGGCCCGCAGGCCCCATAGCCGCAGCAGGCTTGGTGGCCCCAGAATTCCAAATTACCACCGAGACCACGGTAGTGGGCGGGCTTAACTTCTTTGCCAGTCTGATCAACAACGCAGGCTACGGCTATGAGGCGTTTGAACTCAAGCTGAACTACGCCCCCCTGCTGGCGCTGGCCAACAACCCTGCGGCCTTGGTGGCAGAGCTTAACGCGCTGTTTTTTAACTACGCCATCGGCCCCACGCTGCAAACCCGCATGACCAGCATGCTGGCCGCCCTGCCCGCAAACGACCCCACGCGGCGCGTGAAAGCCGCGCTGATTTTGACAAGCCTGTCGCCCCAGTACATCGTTCAAAAATAACAAAAAAGGTAGCCTGCCATGATGAACAAACGCCAATTTTTAAAGACCTCTGCCGCCCTGGGTTTGGGCAGCGGGCTGGGCGCTTTTACCCAGCTTTCAGCTCTGGCACAAAGCGCCACAGGCGATGACTACCGCGCCCTGGTTTGCCTGTTTATGTACGGCGGCAATGACAGCAACAACATGCTGATTCCGTATGACCCTGCAGCCCACAGCCGCTACGCGCAAGCGCGCAGCAACCTGGGGCTGCAGCGCGACACACTGCTGCCGATTACCCCCAGCAACACTGCAGGCCTAAGCTATGCACTGCACCCCTCTATGACGGGCATGGCCGGCTTGTTCAATGGCACTGCCGCCCGTACCCCCAAGGTGGCATGGGTGGCCAACACCGGCCCATTGGTGGTGCCCACCAGCAAAGCGCAGTGGCAAGCGCGCAGCGTGCCACTGCCAGACAATTTGTTCTCGCATTCAGACCAACAGTCGCAGTGGCAATCGGCCACCTATGAACGGCCTAGCAACGGCTGGGGTGGCCGACTGGCAGAGCGCCTGGTGCCTGACGGCAGCATCAACCGGGGCTACTCGGTGCTGTCGGTCACCGGCGGCAACCTGTGGGAGACGGGCGATGCCAGTTTGTCGGCCTACAAAGTCTCGTCCTCGGGCAGGTTTGGTTTTGATTTTTACAACCCTACCGGTACCGACCCACTGTCTTTGGCCATCACACAAACCCTGGCCGACACGCACCAGCACCTGTTTGAGCAAGGCTTTGTCGATGTGATGGGCCGCTCTATCGAGGTGCAGCGCATACTGACGCAAGCCCTGCAAGGCACCACATTGGCCACGGTGTTCCCGGACACTGGCTTGGGTAACCAGTTCAAAATGGTGGCGCGCTTGATTGCCGCGCGCAGCAAGCTGGGACTGAAGAAGCAGTGCTTTTTTTGCAGTATTGGCGGGTTCGACACGCATGGCGAAGACCAGCTCACCCGCCAAGCACAGTTGCTCGGCGACATCAGCGCTGCTGTCAGCGCCTTCTACTTGGCTACCGAGGAGCTGGCAGTGGCCGACAAAGTAACCACTTTCAGCGCGTCGGACTTTGGCCGCACGTTCACCTCCAACGGGCAAGGCTCTGACCACGGCTGGGGCGCACACCATTTTGTGGTGGGCGGGGCGGTGCAAGGCGGCAAGCTGTTTGGCACCTTCCCAGAGCATGTGGTGGGTGGGCCTAACGACTCGGGCAACCAAGGTAACTGGATCCCCACTACCTCTACCGAGGCCTACGCCGCCACGTTAGGCCGCTGGTTTGGGGCCAGCGACGCAGTGCTAGGCCAGGTGTTCCCGCGCTTGGTTAACTTTAATGGCAATGTGGGTTTTATGGGCTAGGCAATAGGTGCTGAGCTCTTGGTTTTAAGCCCTTGGTTTCTAGCCCTTGGTCTTAAGCTCTAAATCGCTTGCGAATCAGCGCCATCGCCAGCCAAAACGAAACCACGGCGCTGACCCCCAAAATTGCCAAATTGCGCCATGGCGATGCAGGCAGTTGGCCCATAAACAACGGCCGCACAATGTCAATCGCCGCACCCAGCGGCAGCCACTGCGCAATCGCTTGAACCCAGCCGGGCAGCTGCTCGCGCGGAAAAAACACGCCAGACAAAAACATCATGGGCGTGAGAAACAGCGTGAAGTAGTAGGTGAAAAAGTCATACCCTTTGGCCAGTGCGGTAAAAATCATGGCAATACAGGCAAAGGTCAAACCTGCCAGCAGCAGTACCGGCCAGGCCAGCAGCAGCGTCCAGTGGTGGCCCAGGCCCAGTAGCAGCATCACCCCCATGATGATGGTCACGGTAAACAGCGACTTGTAGGCCGCCCACAGCGTTTCAGCAAACACCACATCGTCCAGGCTCACAGGCGCGTTCATGATGCCGTCCCAGGTCTTTTGCATGTGCATGCGCGAAAAAGCTGAGTACAGCGCCTCAAAGCTGGCTGCCTGCATGGCGCTCATGCAAATAGAACCACTGGCCAAAAACAGCATATAGGGCACCTGCTGGCCGTTAAAGCTAACCTGCCCCACCAGCGCGCCCATGCCGTAGCCAAACGCTACCAGCCAAATTAAGGGCTCGGCAATGTTGCCCACCAAGCTGGGAATAGCCAGCTTTTTCCATACCAGCATGTTGCGCAAAAACACCGGCCACCAGCGCCACGTGAGCGACGGAGCCTGCCATAGCGAAGGCAATGAGGGCGCAGGAGAGAGCCCCGCATTAGAAACGGATGTCGTCATGGCAATTAACCTTCTTCTCGAATTTGGCGGCCTGTGAGTTTGAGGAACAGGTCTTCTAAGTTGGCGGGGCGGTGCAGCGTGCGCAACTGCGGGTAGGCGTGCAGCGCTTGCAGCAGGGTAGTAGCATCACGGGTGTAGAAAAACACAGTCTCTCCGCTCACCTCTACCCGCGCGGCATGCGCTGCCACGGGGCTGTTTTGCAGCGCTACTGCGCCTTGGCCAAAGACCTCGACCACATCGGGCTCCAGGTGCTGGGCAATCAAATCGCGCGGCTTGCCTTCGGCAATTTTTCTGCCGTGGTCTACCACCAACAGGCGCGAACACAGGCGCTCGGCCTCGTCCATAAAGTGGGTGGTCAGCAAGATAGATTTGCCTTGCGCCAGCAGCACCTGCAGGCGTTCCCACATCAGGTGGCGGGCTTGGGGGTCCAGGCCGGTGGTGGGCTCGTCTAGCAGCAGCAGGTCGGGGTCGTTGACCAGTGCGCGGGCCAGGCTTAAGCGGCGCTTCATGCCGCCTGAGAGCTCGCCGGGTTTGGCCTTGGCTTTGTGCGTGAGCGAGGCAAACTCCAGCAGCTGGGGCACGCGGGGCAAAATATCGGCGGTTTTCATGCCAAAGTAGCGGCCGTACACCAGGATGTTTTCTTCCAGATTGAAGTCGGGGTCCAGCGTGTCCATCTGGCTCACCACGCCCAGGCGCGCTTTGATGGCGCGGGCATCGCGGGGCATTTGCAAACCCAGGGCATGAATTTCGCCGCTGTCGGGGGCGGTTTGGCCCAGGCACATGCGGATGGTGGTGGTTTTACCCGCACCGTTGGGGCCAATGACACCCAGGCATTCGCCGGGGGCAATGTCAAAAGAAAGGTCATTGACTACGGTATGGCTACCGTAGCGTTTGACCAAGTTGCGGACTGAAAATATGGACTCTGGCATGGGGCTATTGTCGCGCGGTTTGGGCTCTGGCTGGTCGCGGCTAAAATCAAAAATCAAGATATGCAATATATCGCCCTGCTGCCCACCCCTGAAAGCCCACTGTGTCTGACCGTCTAGCCGTACTGCCCCAATACCTGATGCCCAAAAAAGGCATGACACAGCTGGCGGGCGTGATAGCCGGTGCCCACGGCGGGGCCATCACACAGGCGATCATTGCGCGCTTTGTGGCGCGCTACCAGGTCAACATGGCCGAGGCGGCAGAGCCAAACATTGCCAGCTACGCCACATTTAACGAGTTTTTTACCCGTGCATTAAAGCCTGGCGCGCGCCCGCTGGCCAGTGCAGACTGGGTCTGCCCGGTTGACGGTGCGGTCAGCCAGCTGGGCAACATTGACAAGGACCAGATCTTTCAGGCCAAGGGCCACAGCTACAGTACGCGGGCGCTGGTGGGCGGCGATACGCAGCTGGCTGCGCAGTTTGAAAATGGCCATTTTGCCTGCCTGTATTTGTCGCCCAAGGATTACCACCGCATCCACATGCCGTGCGCGGGCAGTTTGCGCCGTATGGTGTACGTACCGGGCGATTTGTTTTCGGTCAACCCCACCACAGCACGCGGTGTGCCGGGCCTGTTTGCACGCAACGAGCGTTTGGTGTGCGTGTTTGACACAGCCCATGGGCCGTTTATCAATGTGCTGGTGGGTGCCACCATTGTGGGCAGCATGGCGACCACGTGGCACGGCTTGGTCAACCCTCCGCGCAGCAGCAAAGTCCGCTCGTGGGACTATGCGCCTGGCGCAGTGCGGTTTGAGCAAGGTGACGAAATGGGCCGGTTTTTACTCGGCTCCACCGTGGTAATGCTGTGGCCTGCGCAAGCCCTGGCATTTAACCCCGAGTGGGCCGCAGGGCGCGGGGTGCGGATGGGTGAGGTGATGGCACTGGCGGGCTAGGACTTAAGTTCTTTAGCTTTTGTTTGCGTCACGTGTCGCTCTTTTTACCTCGCGGGCTTCGCGGTGCTGCGTGCGCTGTGTGCATGCGCCCCAAGGCAGCGGCTCCTTCGGGGGAGCCTCTGCGGTACTCGACATGGGGGGAACCGGGCGAACTCGGCTAACGCCTCAGACAGCGCCCGGTTCTGATCCCCCATGTCTGCGTTCCTCGAGCCCGCCGCCCTCATCGGGGCGCATGCACACAGCGCACGCTGCACCGCGAGTACAGGGGTGGTTTGATGGCTTAGGGTGCGGGGAAGGGGTCAGAACTGCCCGTAACGCTGGATTATGTGTTTCTAAGCGTTTTAGGCCTATCGCCCAAGGAAACGCTCAATGAGTAGCTATGAAATATATAGTAAGCATACTGCGCTCTACCCAAACAGCACACAAGCCAGTACCGAACTAAAAACCTCAGCTCGCCAATAAGCGCACTGCTGCGGCGCTATGCCGGTTGCCGCCCATTAAGAACCCCGGGCTCGAAGCGCGGAAAACTGGGGATCAGAAATTTAGATGTTTGAGCGC
>JAYSRE010000083.1:0-4181 GCA_043721235.1 Polaromonas sp.
CCTGAAAGACCAAAACTTTATCAGTGGGGCCGAGCTGGAACGCCGCGAGGCGGCTCTCAAAGCCGCCCAGGCCCAGCTAGACCAAGCCCAAGTGCAACTTAAAACGCAGGGCAACCAAGCAGGCTACACCACCCTGGTGGCCGATGTCGCAGGGGTGGTGACTGCGGTAGAGGCCGAGCCGGGACAGGTGGTCAGCGCCGGTACGCCGGTGGTGCGCATCGCGCAAGACGGGCCGCGCGACGTGGTCTTTAGCGTGCCTGAAGACCGGGTGCGCTTGCTGGCCGTGGGCGCTACGGTGTCGATCAAGCGCTGGGCCCAAGCGGCAGGTGCCACAGACGCTGCAGGCCAAAGGCTAGCTGGCCTGCAAGGCCGGGTGCGCGAGGTAGGTGCCAGCGCCGACCCCTTTACGCGCACCTTCCCGGTCAAAGTAGCGGTAGACGCTGCCAGCGCCCCTGCGCTGGGTTCTACCGTCACGGTGCTGCCAGACAGCCTGGTGGCCGCCGTGCAAGTGCTCAAGCTGCCTACCAGCGCACTGTTCCAGCAAGGCCAGGGCAGCTATGTGTGGGTACTAGACAAATCCAGCATGACGGTAAAAAACACCCAGGTGCAAATAGCCACAGCAGACGGCAACGAGGCCGTCATTGCGGCCGGGCTGGCACCCGGTGCTTGGGTGGTGACTGCGGGGGTGCATGTGCTCCAGCCAGGTCAAAAAGTAACTATTTTTAAAGACAACACGGCTATCGCCCAAGGAAATGCTGGACAAGCAGCTACTAAAACAGTAGTACCACAGGCCGCGCAGGCCGCTGCAAATTCCGCTGCTGCTGCGCCTGATGCGGCTTCTGCAGCCACCGCCAAGTGAGCCTGCCATGACCGCACCCCTTACACCACCGCCTGCCTCCGCGCTGGCGCCGACTGCTAAATTTAACCTCTCTGCCTGGGCCATCAACCACCCCGCCTTGACCCGCTACCTGATGGTGGTGATGCTGCTGTTAGGCTTTGCTGCTTACTTTCAGCTAGGCCAAGACGAAGACCCGCCGTTTACCTTTCGCGTGATGGCCATTCGGCTGTTTTACCCGGGTGCTACAGCCCAGCAGGTGCACGAGCAGGTGGTGGACAGGATTGAAAAAACGCTGCAGGAAGTGCCGCTGGCCGACAAAATTCGCTCCTACGCCAAGCCTGGCGAGGCCTTGATCATTTTCCAGGTCAAAGACTCTGGCAACCCCAAAGATGTGCCCAGCATTTGGTACAGCGTGCGCAAAAAAGTAGGCGACATTCGCGCCACTTTACCACCCGGCGTGCAAGGCCCATTCTTTAACGATGAATTTGGCGATGTGTTTGGCGTGATGTACGCTCTGAAAACCGACGGTTTTAACTACGCCGAAGGCAAAGCCTTTGCCGACGGTGTGCGCCAGCAGCTGCTGCGGGTCAAAGACGTGTCCAAGGTCGAGCTGTTTGGCCAACAAGACGAAAAGCTGTTTGTTGAAATATCGCAAAAACGCATCAGCCAACTGGGGCTGGACTTTAACGCGGTGCTTGCCCAACTGAACGCGCAAAACGCCATTGAGCCCGCTGGCGTGATCACCACGCCGCTGGATGTGCTGCAAATTCGTGTGGGTGGGCAGTTCAACACCATTGAACAGCTCCAGGCCATGCCGATCAAAAGCGGTGCTGCAGGCTCTGGTGCTGGCGCTGCGCAAATTCGCTTGGGCGACATAGCCGACATCCAGCGCGGCTATACGGACCCCGCCCAGGTCAAGGTGCGCACCACTGACCTGGACGCACAAGGCAAAGTCAGCAGCCAACAGGTGATTGTGCTGGGCGTATCTATGGCTAAGGGCGGCGATATTATTGCCCTGGGCAAAGCGCTGGCCGTGGCCACAGCGCGGATTGAAAAAACCCTGCCTGCAGGGGCGCAGCTGGCGCAAATTCAAGACCAACCTAAAGCGGTGAGCAAATCTGTCAACGAATTTGTGGGTGTGCTGATAGAGGCCGTCATCATCGTGCTGGTGGTCAGCTTTTTGGCGCTGGGCCTGCACAGCAAAGGCAAGCAGGTGCCGTTGTACAAGCGCTACTATGTAGACATGCGGCCCGGTTTGGTGGTGGGCATTACCATTCCAATGGTGCTGGCAGTGACGTTTTTGGCCATGTGGTATTTTGGCTTGGGGCTGCATAAAATTTCACTGGGTTCGCTGATTATTGCGCTGGGCCTGCTGGTAGACGATGCCATTATTGCGGTGGAAATGATGGTGCGCAAAATGGAAGAGGGCTACGACAAAGTGCGCGCCGCCACCTTCGCCTATGAGCTGACCGCCATGCCCATGCTCACGGGCACCTTGATTACGGCGGTGGGCTTTTTGCCCATCGGAATTGCTAAATCACTGACGGGTGAATATACCTTTGCGATTTTTGCCGTGACGGTCATTGCCCTGCTGATCAGCTGGGTGGTGTCGGTGTATTTTGTGCCCTACCTTGGCCTGTTAATTTTGAAGCACAAACACAACCAGGCCATGCGCAATGCTAACGGCGAGCACACCGGCGATGGCGCAGACCACCAAGAGCACTTTGACACGCCGTTTTACCGGGTGTTTCGCCGCGCCGTGAACTGGTGCGTAAAGTACCGCTGGGCTACCATTGGCATGACCGTGCTGGTGTTTGCATTGGGTATTGTGGGCATGGGCAAAGTGCAGCAGCAGTTCTTCCCAGATTCTTCACGCCCGGAGATTTTGCTAGACCTTTGGTTTACCGAAGGCACCAGCCTTGCCGCCAATGAAGCCGTGGTCAAGCGCCTGGAGCAGCGCCTGATGCAAGAAAGCGGCATGGTCAGTGTGAACACCTGGGTGGGTACGGGTGTGCCGCGCTTTTATTTACCAATGGACCAAATATTTCCACAAAGCAACGTCAGTCAAATGATTGTGTTGCCGCAAGATTTGAATGCGCGGGAAGTTTTGCGCCTCAAACTCCCTAGCCTGATGGCCACCGAGTTCCCCGAAGTGCGCAGCCGCGTCAAGCTGCTGCCCAACGGCCCGCCGGTGCAATACCCGGTGCAGTTTCGCGTTGTAGGCAGCGACCCTGCCGTGCTGCGCGGCTTGGCTGACACAGTGAAAGCCGAAATGCGCAAGTCAAGCAACACCCGTGGTGTCAACGACAACTGGAACGAGTCTGTCAAAGCCCTGCGGCTGGACGTAGACCAGGCCAAAGCACGGGCGCTGGGCGTGACCAGCCAAAGCATTGCCCAAGCCTCGCGCGCTATCGTCAGCGGCACCGCGGTGGGCACGTTTAGAGACGGCGACAAACTGATCGACATTGTGCTGCGCCAGCCATTGTCAGAGCGCGATGCCATTACTGATCTGGGCAACGCCTACCTGCCCACCGCCACGGGCCGCAGCATACCGCTGCTGCAAATTGCCAAGCCCACTTTTGTGTGGGAACCGGGCGTGATGTGGCGCGAAAACCGCGACTACGCCATTACCGTAAACGCCGATGTAGCCGAAGGCCTGCAGGGTGCCACTGTCACCAACGAGCTGCTGCCCGCGCTCAAAGCGCTGCAAACCAGTTGGCCCCCAGGCTACGCGGTGCAAGTGGCCGGTGCGGTGGAAGAGGCCAGCAAAGGCCAAACCTCGATCGCCGCAGGCGTGCCGATCATGCTGTTCATTACCTTTACCCTGCTCATGCTGCAGCTGCAAAGCTTTAGCCGCGCCATGCTGGTGTTTTTAACCGGGCCGCTGGGCATTGCAGGTGTAGCAGGCGCGCTGCTGCTGCTTAACCGCCCGTTTGGTTTTGTGGCCCTGCTGGGCGTGATTGCGCTGATGGGCATGATTCAGCGCAACTCGGTGATTTTGATTGACCAAATTGAGCAGGACATTGCGGCAGGTGTGCCTGCCTGGGACGCGATTGTTGAGTCTGCCGTGCGCCGCCTGCGGCCCATTGTGCTCACCGCCGCCGCCGCCGTGCTAGCGATGATTCCGCTGTCGCGCAGCGTGTTTTGGGGGCCGATGGCAGTGGCGATCATGGGCGGTTTGGTGGTGGCCACGGTACTGACTTTGCTGGCTTTGCCAGCCATGTATGCGGCTTGGTTCAGGGTCAAGCGGGAGGTGCCTGCTGTTGCGTAGGTTTGTGACAGAATAGTTGCATCGCCCTTGTGTTTGTATGCCCTGGCGCTGGGTGTGGTCGGCTACGCGGCT
>JAYSRE010000084.1:0-4163 GCA_043721235.1 Polaromonas sp.
AAGCTCACAGTTTGCCGCTTCCAGCTAGGGTCTTGCCATTTACCAAAGGCCACAAGCAGGCTGAGGTCGCTGGCTTGCTTCTCAGCCGTCAGTGTGTCCCTGCTTGCAACCTTAAAGCTGCGTTTCATGCGGCCTGCGATGCGCATCTCGCGGGCTAAGTGTCTAGCGGCTGTATTGCTAATGCTAAAGCTTGACCGCAACGTCACCCTAGGCCGTGAGCTGACCAAACAGTTTGAAGACATCGCCACCGTGCCCGCACAAAGCATCAGCGCGTGGCTAGCCGCCGACCCCCACCGCACCCAAGGCGAATTCGCCATCGTCATCCACCCCCGCGCTGTAGAAGCCGCGCAAACCACCCAAGGCCAGCGCGTGCTGCAACTGCTGCTGGTCGAACTGCCGACTAAAACGGCAGTTAAATTGACAGCGGATATTACGGGAGAGCCACGCAACGCGCTGTATGAGTTGGCCTTGTGGTTGAAGGCTGGCGATAAGGCAAATTGATAAATTTCTTGCACCAGCAGGCCAAACAGCTCTAGCGTGGCCAAGCGGCCCGCCAGCGATGCGGCACTTTTTTGAGCAGCGAAAAAAAGTCCGAACCCCGCAGTAAAAACCAGCCTTTGCTGCGGTTACGGTCAAGCTAGGGCCAGGTGGCGAAAAATACCGGGCGTGCACTGCACCTCGTCCCGCACGATCAAGGCGTTGGGGTGGGTTTTGAAAAACACGTTGGAATTGGCAATGCACGCAAGATCGCGTTCATCCTGCAGGTCAAGGTAAATACTTGTAATAGTGTTGGCTAGGGCTCAACCTAGGTTTGGCAAGCTATTAAATACGCAGCAAACTATTTAGCATTTCCTTGGGCTATAGCCTTATTTGCACACATAAACCTTGCGGTTCTACCGCAAGGGCTACCGCATAGCCACCGTGGCGTTGGGCGACTTCTTGCACGATGGACAGGCCCAGGCCTGCGCCGCCGGGCAACTCGCTGGCGCGGTAGAAGCGTTCAAAAATACGTTCGCGCGAGTCGCTGCCCAGGCCCAGTCCGTTGTCTTCTACTTCCAGCACCACGGTGGTGCGCTGTGCTGTCCATATGCCGCCGCTGCTGTGGGCGGCCTGCACCTCGGTGCGGGCGCGCAGGGTGACGGCGGCGCCGGTGCCTGCGTAGCGCACGGCGTTGTCGATCAGGTTGTTAAGTGCTTCGGTAAGCAGCAGGGCGTTGCCGCGCAGGGCAATGTGCTCTGCTCCTTCAAAGCCAAAGTCAATGCCTGCGGCCAGTGCGGCAGGCGCAGCCTCGCGGGCAACGTCAGCGGCCAGCTGGGCTACGTCGATGTCGGCCAGCGCGATGTCGGCCTCGCTGCGGGCCAGGCGCAGCAGCTGGTGCACCAGGTGGCTGGAGCGTTCTACGCCAGAGTTCACCTTGATCAGCCGTTCTTTTAAAGCTGCGGGGTCGGCCTCGCGCAGGGCTAAATCGAGCTGGGTTTTCAAGCCAGCCAGCGGGGTGCGCAGCTGGTGGGCGGCATCGTTTAAAAAGCGTTTTTCCTGGCTTACGCTGCGCTGCACGGCGGCCAGCAGCTGGTTGACGGTGCTGGCCAGCGAGTGCACTTCTTGCGGCGCTTGGCGCAGCTCGATCGGGGCTAGCGCGGCGGTTGGTTTGGGGTTGCCCGAGCCAATTTTGTCGCCCAGCTGGGCTTGCAAGCGCTGCAGCGGGCGCAGGCCACGCACAATGCCCACATACACCAGTGCGCTGATGGCCGCGCCCAGCAGCACCAAGGGCACCAGCATGTCGTAGATCAGCTCGCGGGCAATGCGCTGTTGTACGGCCAGGCTTTTGGCCACCTGCACGCGCAGGCGCTGCGGGGTGGTGGCATCGCCGTAGTCAACCTCCATCACTGCAACCCGCAGGGGGCGGGCACGCTCGGCGGCGGCTTCGCGCTGGGTGGCTTGGCTGGCCAGGCGGGTCTGACCGGGGTCGCTTGTAGCGCTTACAGCGCTGGCCGGTGCGTCTGTGGTGTCGCCAGCGGGCGCGGCCATGCTGGCGCCGTAGAGCAAAATTTGCCCGGCTTCTAGCAAGCTGGCAGCCAGTATATCGGGGGGTGCGGGCAGGCTGGCGTTGCCCAGTACAAAGTAGCCGGGTGGGCTGGAGACCATGTAGCTAACTTTGTCGCTGGGGTCTTCTTCCATGATGGCCTGCGCGGCTTTGGGAAAATCAATCAGCAGGCCTGAGCCCACCGGTTTGACCTGGCGCGCCAGGGAGCGCACCGACTGGGTGAGCGACTGGTCAATGCCTTTCTCGGCATAGCTTAGTGCAATGCGGTAGGCCAGCATACTGCCCACCAGCCACAGTACCAGCTGGGGCAGCAGCAGCCATAAAAGCAGCTGGCGTTGCAGGGAAAGTTGGGCTTTCATGGTGTTTTAGGTCGCTCGCCCAAGGAAATGCTGCATAGTTAGCTATTATTTTAATAGCACTTCTCTAGCATGTAGCCCAGGCCGCGCACATTGCGAATCGACAAGTCAGAGCCTTCTAGCTTTTTTCGCAGGCGGTGTACGTACACTTCCAGTGCGTTGTTGTCTTGTTTGGTGTCGAGCTTGTCATCGTTGCCTTGCCAGCGCGCCAGCACGTCGTCACGGCTGACCACGCGGCCGGTGTGGGTGACCAGCTGGGACAGCAAAGCCCATTCACGCTGGGTCAGCTCCAGCTCAACGCCTGCCAGCCAGGCGCGCGGTGTGGCAGCGTCTACCCGCAGTGTGCCCAGCTCACGGGTGCCGCTGAAGGCGGGCAGGCGCGAGCGGCGCAGCATGGCCGTTAAACGGGCATGCAGCTCGGTTTGCTCAAACGGTTTGGTCAGGTAGTCGTCCGCGCCTTCGTTCAGGCCCGCTACCCTGTCCTCTAGGCCATCGCGGGCGGTGAGCACCAGCACGGGCAGGGCGGCGTAGCGCTGGCGAATAAAACGCAGCACGTCCATGCCGTCAATCAGTGGCAAGCCCAGGTCCAAAATCACGCCGTCAAAGCGGGCGCTGCCCAGCAGGTGCTGGGCAATGGCACCGTTAGCGGCCAGCGTAAGGGTGTGGCCCATGTGGGCCAGTTGGGCGCTAAGGCCGTCACGCAGGAGTTCGTCGTCTTCGACCAGCAAGAGGTGGGACATGGCGGGTAAGGTGCAGTGGGAGCTGGGTAAGCTGGGTGATGGCTTATGCGTTACCAGTGTGCGGGTGCTGAAGGTGCGCAGTATGCTGGGAGTTATGGTTAGGGCGTACAGGCCGATGTGTGCACTGCGCTTTGGTGCAGTGGGCGTACAGGCTCAGGGCATGGTCGGCTATGGCAAAGCCCTTGGCCTTGGCCACTGCGTGCTGGCGTACCTCTATCTCAGCATCGTAGAATTCTTCTACCCGGCCACAGTCCAGGCAGACCAAGTGGTCGTGGTGCTGGCCTTCGTTCAGCTCATAAATGGCCTTGCCTTGTTCAAAGTGGTTGCGGTTCAAAATACCGGCCTGCTCAAACTGGGTGAGCACGCGGTACACCGTGGCCAGGCCAATGTCGGTGCGCTCTTCTAGCAGCACACGGTACACGTCTTCGGCGGTCATGTGGCGCTGCACCCCGGTTTGAAAAATCTCCATGATCTTCAAACGCGGCAGTGTGGCCTTGAGCCCGGTATTTTTCAGTTCGTCAATATTGGACATAATCGGTTATGCGTTTGGGTGACACGGCTGGGTAGTGCAGCTGGTTGGCGCACGCTAGCCAACTGCCAGTAGTTTCAGCCTGCGCCTTGTGGGTTGCCAAGCAGAGTCGCTACAATGACTTCCATCATAACCTTTACGCTGGGCTTACCACCGGGCGGCGCTTTCATGTTTGTGCAACACGTTTTATTTTTTGGCTGCTCGCTGCGCGCGCGCAGACCATGGGTTTGCCTTGGGCTGGCGGCAATGGCCTTGAGTGCCTGCGGCAGCTGGCGCGGCGCAGGCAGCAATCTAGCCTCTGCCATCACCCCCTACAAAGTTGAGGTGGTGCAGGGTAATTTTGTCTCTAAAGAGCAAGTTCAGGCGCTGCAACCGGGCATGTCGCGGGCGCAGGTGCGCGAGGTGCTGGGCGCGCCGCTGCTGACCAGTGTGTTCCACGCCGACCGCTGGGATTACGTGTTCACCATCCGCCGCCAGGGCACCGAGCCGCAGGC
>JAYSRE010000085.1:0-4159 GCA_043721235.1 Polaromonas sp.
CACCACCAACACTGCCAGCCATACCAAAGGACGGCTGCGATCAGGGGGTAGGTCAGTTGCGCGAAACAGGGGTTGGGCCACGTAGTTATGTTCTCACACCCCGTACAATCTAGGGTTTCCACGCATATTGTCCCACCGACCACACCGCCTTTTGTAACAAAGGCGCAGAGATTCAAAGCGACCCGACCAGTGAACGACCCTAGCCTGCCTGTTTTAAGCCCCCCAGTTTTAACCACTTTTTCAGGGGGCCGTGCGCTGTCTGCCAGCAAAACTGCGCAGCTGCTGGCGCTAGCCCAGCAAGCTGCCCCGCAGGTAAGCAATGTGACCACGCACTGGGTGCACTGGGTACAAACCAATACCGCACCACTGCCAGACACCAAGGCCAAGCTGCAAGCGCTATTGACCTACGGCGAACCTGCCGTAGCGGCTGATGCTGCTGGCGAGCTCATGGTTGTCATGCCGCGCCTGGGCACTGTATCGCCGTGGGCATCCAAAGCCACTGACATTGCCCGCAATTGCTTGGCCGACTGCGGCTTGCATATTCACCGGGTAGAACGCGCCCTGCATTACACATTCATGCTAAAAAAGCCTTTGTTGGGCAAAGCAGGGCTAAAGCCTGCCGAGCAAAGCGCGCTGGCCGCGCTGCTGCATGACCGCATGACCGAAAGTGTGGCTTTTGAGCATGACGCGCCGCGCGCCCTGTACACCCCTGTGCAGGCAGCGCCGCTGCAATATATTGATGTGCTCGGCCTTGGCCGCGCAGCGCTAGAACAGGCCAACACAGCGTTTGGCTTGGCACTGGCCGATGACGAAATCGTTTATCTGGTAGACGCCTTCACCACGCTGCAGCGCAACCCCACCGATGTAGAGCTGATGATGTTTGCGCAGGCCAACAGCGAGCACTGCCGCCATAAGATTTTTAACGCCCAGTTCACTATCGACGGTGCGCCGCAGGACAAGAGCCTGTTTGGCATGGTCCGCAACACCCACGCGCTGGCACCGCAGCACACTGTCGTGGCCTATTCAGACAACTCATCGGTCATGGAAGGCCATGTTTCTGAAGCCTTTTATGCCTCTGGCCCAAGGAAATACTGCACAAGCAGCTATGAAAAGCATAGTAGCCTGCGCCACGTGCTGATGAAGGTAGAAACCCACAACCACCCCACAGCCATCAGCCCCTTCCCTGGTGCCAGCACCGGTACAGGAGGCGAAATACGTGACGAAGGTGCCACCGGCCGCGGCTCTAAACCTAAAGCAGGTTTGGCAGGTTTTACAGTGTCTGATTTAAATGGGGTCGATTTAAATGGGGTCAGATCACATTTAAATTCCGCCAGCTTTCCGTCCCACCTGGCCACGCCCTGGCAGATCATGACCGAGGGCCCGCTAGGCGCGGCCGCCTTCAACAACGAGTTTGGCCGCCCTAACTTGAATGGTTACTTCCGCGCGTTTGAGCAAACCATTGCGGGCCAGCGCTGGGGCTACCACAAGCCCATCATGATTGCGGGCGGTATGGGCACGATTGATGCCACGCAAACTGCAAAAATAGTTTTCCCTGCGGGCTCGCTGCTGATCCAACTGGGCGGCCCTGGCATGCGCATTGGCATGGGCGGCAGCGCAGCCAGCTCGATGGCATCAGGCCAAAACGCAGCCTCGCTTGACTTTGACTCCGTGCAGCGCGGCAACCCCGAGATAGAGCGGCGTGCGCAAGAGGTGATTAACCAGTGCTGGCAGCTCAAAGACCTAAATCCCATTCTTGCGATTCACGACGTGGGTGCAGGCGGTTTGTCCAACGCTTTTCCTGAGCTAGTGAACGACGCAGGCCGTGGCGCGCGCTTTGATTTGTCGGCCGTGCAGCTGGAAGAAAGTGGCCTGACCCCCAAAGAGATTTGGTGCAACGAGAGCCAAGAGCGCTACGTGATGGCCATTGCGCCCGAGTCGCTAGACCTGTTCAAAAGCTTTTGTGAACGCGAACGTTGCCCGTTTGCCGTGATTGGCGTGACCACCGAAGAGCGCCAGTTGGTACTGACCGACGAAGCCGCCGCGCGCCGCGCTGGGCCGCCCCAAGCAAGCGCAACCCCCACGCGGGGCAGTCAGGACACACCTGCGCCCCCCGTGGGGGCATGTGTCAATATGCCAATGCAGGTGCTGCTGGGCAAAACGCCCAAAATGCACCGCGACGTGAAGACGGTTCAACGTGCGTTCAAAGCCATTGACCTGACTGGCATCGATCTGCAAACCAGCGTCATCCAAGTGCTAAGCCACCCCACCGTAGCCAGCAAACGTTTTCTCATCACCATTGGCGACCGTACGGTAGGCGGCCTTACCCACCGCGACCAGATGGTGGGCCCGTGGCAGGTGCCCGTGGCCGACTGCGCTGTCACGCTGGCCGATTTATCTGGCTTTGCAGGTGAGGCTATGGCCATGGGCGAGCGCACCCCACTGGCCATTTTTAACCCACCTGCCTCAGGCCGCATGGCGGTGGCCGAGGCCATTACCAACCTGCTGGCCGCGCCCATCGAACTGGCCCGCGTCAAGCTGTCGGCCAACTGGATGGCCGCCTGCGGCGAGCCTGGCGAAGACGCCGCGCTGTACGCCACCGTAAAAGCCATTGGCATGGAACTGTGCCCAGCCCTGGGCATCAGCATTCCCGTGGGCAAAGACTCGCTTAGCATGCGCACGCAGTGGACAGACGAGGCGGGTGGTCAACATAAAGTCACATCCCCCGTGTCCCTGGTCATCAGTGCATTCGCCACGCTGGCCGATGTGCGCGGTACATTTACACCTCAGCTAAGCCGCGACGAGCCAGACACCACCCTTGTTTTCATCGACATTGCCCAGGGCCACAAGCGTTTGGCTGGCAGCATCTTGGCGCAAGTGCTCAACCAAGAAGGCCAGGAGACGCCTGATTTAGACGACGCGAAAAACCTCATCAACTTGGTCAACGCCATCAACGCCCTGCGCACCCAAGGCCGCATTTTGGCCTACCACGACAAAGGCGACGGCGGCCTGATTGCCACCGTGTGCGAGATGGCTTTTGCAGGCAACGTGGGCGTGGCGTTGAATGTAGACATGCTGCTGCTGGAGGGCGACGGCATTACCGACAGCCGCATGGAAGTAGGCGACAGCAAAAACTGGAGCACGCAGGTTAGTGCACGCCGCGAAGAGATGACTTTGAAAGCGTTGTTTAACGAAGAACTGGGCGTCGTCATTCAAGTTAAAACCGCGCAGCGTAATGATGTGATGCAGACCCTGCGCGAGCATGGCTTGAGCAAGCACAGCCACTTTATCGGCAAAACGCGCCCTGCAGCAGAGGACAGCAATTTAAACGTAGGCGTAGGCGAAATTACCATCTGGCGTGACACTAAAAAAGTATTCGCCGCCAAGCTGCAAGACCTGCACCAGGTGTGGGACGCCGTTAGCTGGAAAATTGCCCAAGGCCGCGACAACCCTGCCTGCGCAGATGCTGAGCACCGCAGCGTAGGCGACGCAGCCAACCCCGGCCTGCATACACACCTGAATCCCGCTTTAACAGCCAGTTTAGCTGCTGATTTAAAGCAAAATTCGCCTATCGCCCAAGGAAATGCTGCACGAGCAGCTATTAATTCAATAGTAATCAATACTTTAGACGGCACCGCCAACGCCGCATCTGCAGCACCTGCCCTGCTAAAGGCCCGCCCCAAAGTCGCCATCCTGCGCGAGCAAGGCGTTAACTCCCACATCGAAATGGCCTACGCTTTTACCGAAGCAGGCTTTGAAGCATTCGACGTGCACATGACCGATCTGCAAACTGGCCGCGCCACATTGCAAGACTTTGCAGGCATGGTGGCCTGCGGCGGCTTTAGCTACGGCGACACACTGGGCGCAGGCATCGGCTGGGCGCGCAGCATCACCTTTAACAGCGCACTGAGCGACCAGTTCAAAGCCTTCTTCGCTCGCCCAGACACCTTTGGCCTGGGCGTATGCAACGGCTGCCAAATGTTTGCCGAACTGGCCGACATCATCCCCGGTGCGCAAGCCTGGCCGCGCTTCACCCACAACCAAAGTACCCGCTTCGAAGCGCGCCTCTCCATGGTCGAAGTGCTCCCCTCCCCCAGCCTCTTCTTCGCAGGCCTGGAAGGCGCGAGGCTACCGATTGCAGTCGCCCACGGCGAAGGCTTCG
>JAYSRE010000086.1:0-11152 GCA_043721235.1 Polaromonas sp.
CTTGCTGTCCGGTTGGAAGAGCGACCTTGCCAAGCTGGAAGCCGCCTCAGACATTGCTGGCCTGCTGGCCAGCGAGCGCCAGGCCTTTGCGGACCTGACCAGCGCCTGCAAAACCTTAAGCCAGGCGCGCCGCAAGGCCGCCCCGCAACTGGGCAGCGCCATCACCCAGGCCATGCAAGGCCTGGGCATGCAAGGCGGTAAGTTTGAAGTGGCTTTGTTACCACTAGACGAGCCCGCACAATACGGCCAAGAAGGCATTGAATTTTTGGTAGCCGGCCATGCCGGTAGCACACCGCGCCCCGTGAGCAAGGTGGCCTCAGGCGGTGAGCTGTCGCGCATTGCACTGGCCATTGCGGTGACCACCAGCCGCCTGGGCAAAGCGCAAACTTTAATTTTTGACGAAGTAGACTCTGGTGTAGGTGGTGCGGTGGCCGAAACCGTAGGCCGCCTGATGAAGCAGCTGGGCATTGACCGCCAAGTCATGGCCGTGACCCACCTGCCCCAAGTGGCTGCCTGCGCCGACCACCATCTGCTGGTGGCCAAACAGTTCAAAGGCCAACACACCAGCAGCGATGTACGCGCTATTGCAGGTGAGCAGCGCGTGGGTGAAATTGCCCGCATGCTGGGTGGCGAAAAGCTGCTGGGCACGACGCTGGCCCACGCCAAAGAAATGCTGGGCCAGCGGCAATAACTGCCCACATACCAATGTAACGCGGCACCTATTTGCGTCACACCTATTTGCGTCACACAAGTTGGTTAATATCAAACTATGACATTTGCCCCCACCACCTCGATAGAAGTAGTTTTGATTACAGGCATGTCGGGCTCAGGCAAGTCAGTGGCGTTGCATGCGCTGGAAGACGCACACTATTACTGCGTAGACAACCTCCCGCCCGAGCTGCTCAGTGCGTTTATAGACGTAGAAAAAGCCCACCAAGTGCACCATATTGGCATTGCCATGGACGTGCGCAGCGCATCCTCACTGCCCTTGTTGCCTGCGCAGTTTAAGCAGCTGCGCGAGCGGGGCGTGCGCATTAAAACCGTGTTTTTAGATGCCCGTACCGACACGTTGGTACACCGCTTTTCAGAAACACGGCGTAAGCACCCGCTGTCTAACAACAACGATGGCGACCAGCAACGTGCGCTTACCGATGCGATTGAGCTGGAGCGCGAGCTGCTGGCTGATTTGCGGGAGCAGTCCCATGTGATTGACACCAGCCTGATCCGCGCTACACAGCTGCAAGGCTACATCAAAGCGCTGCTGGAAGCGCCCGCCAAACAGTTGACCTTGGTGTTTGAGTCGTTTGGCTTTAAACGCGGCCTGCCCCTGGATGCCGACTTTGTGTTTGATGTGCGCATGCTGCCCAACCCCCACTACGAGCCAGCGCTGCGGCCCCTTAGCGGCAAAGACGCCCCTGTGGCGGCGTTTTTAAAGCAGCACGACGATGTACGCAAAATGTTTCGGCAGATTGAGACGTTTTTAAGCCAATGGCTGCCGTCGCTGATGCAAGATCACCGCAGCTATGTGACCGTGGCTATAGGCTGCACAGGCGGGCAACACCGCTCGGTTTTTTTAGTAGAAGAACTGTCACGCCACTTTGCCAAAGAATGGACTACGCTTAAACGTCATCGGGAAATTGACGGTAATGTGTTTGCGTCCAGCGTGTTTTAGCGGCAATTTTTTAAGGGCAGTTTTTTAACCAGCCAGCAACTTGCGCAGCAGTTTGCCGACAGGCGCAGGCAGGCCTATGCGGCCTAGGTCACTTAGCTGCGCCCACTGCCCCTGACTTTGAAGCACGGTAGCTTCATCCAAGGCTTCATCCCACGCCACATGCACCACATGCAAATGCATGTCTTTATGGGTTAGCACATGCGCCAGTGCGGGCGCGTCTACACAGCATGCTCGCTGGGCAGGGCTAAGCTTGGACACCAGTGCCTCGCGGCTTTCAAACATAGGCAGGCTGTACAAGCCTGCCCAAACGCCGGGCGTGGGGCGCTGGGTGAGAAAAACGCTGCTGCTTTTGGGGGTGGTTTTGTGCGCGCACAGCAGCCAAAGCGACTGGCTGCTACGCTTGAGTTTGCGCGTCTTTAGGGGGTAATTCTCAGGCGCAGCTTGCGCATGGGCCACGCACTGGCTTGCCAACGGGCAGCGTGGGCAAGCAGGCTTGCGCGCAGTGCACAGCGTGGCGCCCAAGTCCATGATGCCCTGGGTATAGCGCGGCATGCTGGTGGCCAGCTGCGCTATGGGCAACAGCTTGGTAGCTTGGTCCCACAGGTTGCGTTCGTGCACAGCCATGCTCAGGTCATGCCCGTAGCCCAGAGCACGGGTGAGCACACGTTTAACATTGGCATCCAAAATAGCCACACGCTCGTCGTAGCAAAACGCAGCTATTGCCGCTGCAGTGGAGCGGCCTATGCCGGGCAAGCTTTGCAGTAGCTGCGCTGTAGGCGGGAACGACCCCGCAAAATCAAGCACCACGCTGCGTGCGCAGCGGTGCAGGTTGCGCGCGCGGCTGTAGTAGCCCAAGCCGCTCCACAGCGCCAGCACATCGTCTAGTGGGGCAGCGGCCAATACCTCCACAGTGGGAAAGCGCTGCAAAAACCGCGGGTAATAGTCCAGCACTGTCACTACCTGGGTTTGCTGCAGCATGATCTCAGAGAGCCACACGCGGTAGGGGTCGCGCTGGCCCTGCCAAGGCAAGCCGCTGCGCCCATGCTGGGCTTGCCATGCCAGCACAGCGCTGGCCAAAGTCTGCCGGGCCAATTGCGTTGGAAAGGTTAAGTAGAGCTAACAGGCCGCAGGCACATCAGGCCGACCTCAGCTGGTCAGCTACGGTGTCTTGTGCATGGGCCTTGCCTTGGTGCTGGGCTTTGTCCGTTGCATCAGCGGGTATGTCTACCAAATGCGCCGTCAGTTCCAACAGCTTGCCGTCCAGCGCCGTCAGGTGGCTGTCTTGCCCGGTAATTTCGGCAATGCGTTCGTCCAGCGTGTTGGCAGCATCTTGAATACGGTCAATCGCTTCAATGCGGCGGGCAAAGTTTTTGCGGCGCTCGCGCAGCTGGGCATCTAGCTGGGCGGCGGCCGACTTGTTCCACAGCTCTACTTCGCCTAAAGCTGTCTCGTACACCACGCGCAGGCGGGTGGCCAGTGCGCGCACCAAGCGGTCGGCAAACTCAGGCTGCGCCAAGCGCAGGGTGTTGCCCAGACCAAGGTACTGCAGGTGGCTGCGCTCTACCAGGTCAAGGTCGCGCTGATGGCGGGCCATTTCGGGCTCGCGAGGGGTTTGCAGCGAGAAGCCAAACTCCGCATTCAGTTGTCTAAAGCTGGTGGTCAGCATGGTTTGAATTTCACCATTGAGCCCCTTGGCATGCGACAGCACATCGCGCAAGCGGCCAAAGGTGTCGTTGTAGGCTTTGCGCACACCCAGCTTAATGCCGGGCTGGCGCAATGTGTCGTTCAGCTGGCGCAGCTCGGCCTTCAAGGTGGCACTGCCCAGCGCAGAAAACACTTCGCGCAACAATTTAAGGTGAATCGCCCGCACAGCGTGTATGCGCGAGCCACTGGCATCAAACTCGGCCTGCTCAGCCTCAATACGGCTGCGCATATGCTTGATAACTGTTGCGTTTTTACCACGCAGTCCGCGCAGCTCGACCATTTGTTCGGCCAAGTCGCGGCGGCGAATGTTAATCACACGGCCGGTTTCGGTGCGCAAATCGGAAATACCCGACGACATTGCGCCGCTCAAAATTTCGCGGCGTCGGCCCATCATGCCTTCGCTTAAGGCCTGCTCCAGCAAAGGCAACTGGCTGGCCTGCAGCAAGGGCCTGTCGCCCGTAACTTTGGCCACCAAACCTTTTTGGGCTGAAACAGGGATTACCTGTGACTGCGGCAGGGCCAAAATCTCAGCTGTGGTGCTGCGCTGGCGCTCTACGTTGGCCTGTATTTGCGCAGGAGTAGACAGCGCGTCCCACATGGTGTCAATTTTGTTCAGCACCACCAAGCGCGAAGAATGATCGGTGCTCTCGGTAATCAGGTGCTCACGCCAAATCGACAGGTCAGATTTGGTCACGCCGGTGTCAGCCGCCAATATAAACACCACTGCGTGGGCTTGGGGAATCAGGCTCACCGTCAGCTCTGGCTCTGCACCAATGGCGTTCAAACCGGGCGTGTCTAAAATAACCAAGCCTTGTTTTAGCAGAGGGTGGGCAATATTGATCAGTGCGTGGCGCCACTTGGGCACCTCTACCAAGCCGGCGGTGTCCGTCATGGGGTTGTCGTCAGGGGTGTCGTCGTGCCAAAAGCCCAGCGCACGGGCTTCGTCTTTGCTTACTTTGCGTATTTCGGCCACTTTTTCAAAAGCCTGGGCCAGCTGGGCGGCATCGTTCACATCCAGGTCAATACGGGTCCATTTTTCAGGGGCGGCGCGCCATTCCATCAGCGCATGGGGCTGCAGGCGCGTTTCAATCGGCAGCAGGCGTAAGCAGGGCGGCACATCTGCGTCCCAGCCCAGCTCGGTAGGGCACATAGTGGTGCGGCCCGCACTGGCCGGCATGATGCGGCGGCCGTAGGAGGCAAAAAATATCGCGTTAATCAGCTCAGATTTGCCGCGCGAAAACTCGGCCACAAAAGCCACCATCACCTTGTCAGACCGCATCTGGCCCTCAAGGCGGCGCAGCCGCTCTTCTACCGCCGAGTCCAGCAGCTCGTGGTCCCGCATCCAGTCTGACAACAACTTAAGCCGCAAAGCAAACTCGCGCCGCCACGTGCTGTGCGAGTCAAACTGGTCATTGAATGAGGGGGTTATAGGACTGTCGGCAAGGTACTGCATAGCACATGAATATAACACTGGGCTAGGCCCAAGTAAACCCAAAAGTACTAGCGGCGCTGGCCGCTATAGCAAAGTGCTAATTTCTAGGCATTTTAACCCTGTCGCCCAAGGAAATACTGAATAAGTAGCTATCTATTTAGTAGCATATTCGTCACACACACCTGGCGGTCTCAAGCCTAAGTGCAACATTCTTAGCGCCCGCAACGGTGCGAATGACAGGCTCCGTTGGCCTAACTTCTACGGTGTAGGCCTTGGTTTATTTGTTATTTTTTCCAGCAAGGCACCAGTGCTTTTTATAAAACTGGTCAAAGCGTTGGTCAATGTATTTAGAAACCCATCACCCCCAATCTTTTCCACTGTTTCACCAACCACAATAATCTCCGACCTCCTATTCATCTGTCGCCCTTCAACCGTCGTATTTTCCGCAACTGGTTTGCCTTGACCATATCCTCGTGAGGTAATTCGGGACGCTAGAACTTTTCGGCTGATCAAGGCTTCTCGCACATTCGCTGAGCGCTTCTCTGACAATGTGGTGTTCGCTTGCGCATTGCCTGTATTGTCAGTGTGACCTTCAATGATGACATTTGCTTTTGTTTTTGTTTGAAGCATTTCTGCGACTTTATCGACAAACTGGTTGCCTTTTTCACTGACGATTGCGCTACCGACTGTAAATAAAACACTGTCATCTGTCGTGATCTGCACACCCTGTGGTGTTTGGGTCAATTTAACGGGTGCTACACCTCGGTCGCTCCCCCCATCAGATGCCGGCTTAGAAGCACAAGCGCTTAATACCAATAATGAAGTCCCAAGGATCACATGTAATTTTTTAAGCATTGTTATTCCTTATACAAATGTCACCACTGATTTTTTACCCGCCTGAATTCCGAGAGAATTACCACGATTTTGCAACTCGAAAGCCGACAAAACTGACTCGAAATATCGGTATATTTTTACTTCGGTGGGCAGAACGCAAAGCTCTTGGCACGTCTGTCCAAGAGCCACCGCGCAATACCTTCTCCTCCGTAGTACAACCCGTTGTCCATGCACTGCCATTTACCGGTGCACCCACGTAGCTGTCATGGAAACAGTCTTCCACCCAATCCCACGTATTGCCGTGAACGCTATACATGCCGAACAAATTGGACGAATTGTTCTGCACGGCAACAGTTGCACGTTTTTCATCCGCTTTGAAATAATTGGCCTTATTTGTTTGAAAAGTATCGCCCCACCAGTAGACATCAACGCTACCAGCCCTCGTAGCATATTCACGCTCTGATTCGGCTAACAATCGATACCCGGCACCATTTCCACTCTTACGTACGTCAGGTAGTTGGTTGAGCCAATCAATATAGGCCTGCGCGTCGTTCCAAGTCACGCAGACTACGGGATGGTCGTCAGCTTGTGAGAAGCCCACATTTCGCCAATTACTAGCTACATCACTTCTCCAGGCACCCTCGACGTAAATGAAACAACCGATGCTTTGTTCAGCCTCAGTTTTATAAGCTGTGGCGTTCACAAATGCTGCAAACTGCCCACGCGTGACTGGATATTTTCCTGCGGCAAAACTTGGCACGTTGACTTGATGTACTGGAGACTCCCACTTTACGTATTCCGCACTTCCCCCAGATGAGATAAATGCATTGCGCTTAGCCCCATCTGTACCCATCATAAAAAAACCACTGGGTATAGACACCATTTCTGGGCAGTTTTTGCAGTCTTGAAAAGTTTGCCCTTTTGGCAAACCTTCCCTCGCTGCGATCGCAACGGGCGGGCGCAAGGGTACAGCAGCTGCCGAGCCCGGGACATTCTGTCCATTTGCTATGCCTTTTGCGGCATTCAATCGCTTTAACTTGTTCTCTGCCAAACTTCTGTAACTACCATTTGGATACTTTTGCAGATAGGCTTGAAAATCGTCAGCGTCATTGCTGTCTTTCATACTTGCCCAAAAGTCTTTTTCTAACGAAACAGGACCAGGCTCCACTTCTACAGTCACTCTAAAATGAAAGTTCCGCTGCACATGGGGTGGACCGTTCACGTACGGTGTTTGTTTGCCCTTGCTTGCGCGGTCAACCTCAGCCGAAGCGGATGTTAATACCCCCTGTAAACTTAAATCTTTGCCCTGCAAAGCTCTCAACATACTTGCAGTAAACAGACCATTTCGTCCACCAGTTTCACCATCTGCGGCTGTATTTCCGGGGTCGGTTGCATAAACAATCACAGTACCCTTTGGCACACTGGTTGTTGCAGCTAGCCCACGTCCTACACTTCGAAATTTTCCTGTGATGGGGTTATCTCGACACGCATCCAGCATGACCATATTGATACGCGCCCCACCTTCAAGCTCGTCAAGCACCCGGTTAACACTAACGCTCTCGTCAATAATAGCCGCTTCACTACCCGCACTCACGTTCACGGGAAGCAAGTAGTTCTCACCCCGCACCTGCATGCCATGCCCCGCGTAATAGAGCAACGCAGCTTCAGCTCCCTTTGCCTTACGTCCCAACTCAGCTAATGCGTCAGTCATTCCTCGCTTAGTTTCATTTTTGCGGAAAATAACCTCAAACCCAAACCCCTTCAGCGCCTTGGCAATATCCTCTGCATCATTAACAGGGTTATCTAATTTACTAATTTGTTTGTAGTCGGCATTGCCGATAACAAGGGCTATGCGGTTGTTTTGAGCAAAAGCGGATTCAACTGGATATGCACAGAGCGTAACAACTATGCCTAGTGATAACCAAGTACATGCCATTTTCAGATTAGCAAGTATGCAACCCGTACGCATCAAGAATTTATCTGTCAAGGTAAGTTTTAATTCGCGCTGTGACAGCATATAACAATCTTTCGTTTGCAAAACATCTTGTTTGTATAGGAGTTTGATTTAAAAATCAATCCATTTTTCATCTGATCGGCATACTGTGGGAACGGGCGAATTTACTCCTGGAAAGAGGCATCGCACCTGCAACTGAAGGGAAAATATACACTGGGTATTAACATAGCTGTTTGCGCTTTTTTTAGACAGCCGAGCGCTAGGCTAGTATTTTTGGCATGTAGCGCAAAAAAACGTGCTCCGTTGGCCTTGTTTTAGCAGCTTTATAGGGCTGGCACATACGCGGCAGGGCTCGCCAGTACGGCCGTAGACGTTGGCTTGCAGCTGAAAGTAGCCAGTTTGCCCCTCGGCGCTAGAAAAGTCGCGCAAGGTGCTGCCGCCTTGGCGCACGGCGGCTTGCAGCACGTTGCGGATGGCCGCATGCAGCTTGGCAGCGCGAGGGGCGCTGAGCCTGTTAGCACGCACAGTGGGGCGTATGCCAGCTAAAAACAAAGCCTCTGAGCAGTAAATATTGCCTACGCCCACCACGATGTCGCCGGCCAGCAGCACCAGCTTGATGGCGGTTTTGCGCAGTTGCAGGGCCGCATGGAAGGCTTTGACCTGAAAATCATCGGTTAGCGGCTCTACGCCCAAATTGCCCAGCAGTTTGTGTGCAGCAGGGTGCGTTTGAGAAGGCGCATACACCACGGCACCAAAGCGGCGCGGGTCGTTTAAGCGCAGCATGCCGCGCGTGGTGGCCAGGCTGAAATGGTCGTGCTTGCCAGGCAGCCCCAGGCTGGGGCCAAAGTTTAGCGAACCCGACATGCCTAAATGCACCAATAAAAGCCCATGCGGCGCGCCAAGCGGGTTGGCCAGGTCAATCAGCAAATATTTACCACGGCGGCGCACTGCGGTGACTGTGCGGCCCTGCAGGTCGTCTGGGTCAATGCCCAGTGGCCAGCGCAGCGGCTTACCCAACTCTAGGGCGTTAATTTGCGCGCCTTCAATACGGCTGGCAAAACTAAGGCGTGTTACTTCGACTTCAGGCAATTCTGGCATGCATGGATTATCATCGTTGGATGCTACTACCCACTTCTTTGCTACCCACCTGCTTAAGCCCTGCTGCTTTAATGCCTGCGGCCCACCCGGCCAGCAGCCAACAGCGCAGTAAGCAGCGCAAGACTGGACGCAACTTTGTGCCCTATGCCCTGCTTGGCTGGGTACTGGCCGCTGGCATGGCAGCCCATGCACAGACGGCTGTGCCTGCCGCGCCCGCGTCATCAGCGCCAGCGTCGTCAGCAGCAGCATCCACACCAGAAGCGGACAAAGAACCCCTCACAGCATCAAACTTAGATGCCAATATGTTTTACCAGCTGCTGCTGGGCGAGCTCAGTGCGCGCCAAGGCGAGATAGGTAAGGGCTATCAGCTGCTGCTGGACGCGGCGCGCAAAACCAACGATGCCCAGCTGTACGAGCGCGCTACCGACATTGCCCTAGAGGCCCGCGAAGGCGAGTCGGCCCTGCAAGCGGCACGTGCATGGCGCCAAGCGCAGCCCAATTCGGTGCCCGCCAATGAACGTGCATTTCAAATCTTGGTGGCCTTAAACCGCCTACCCGAAAGCGTAGACCCCTTGCGCGCTTTGCTGGCCAATACGCCTGCAGCGCAGCGCAGCGCAGCCATTGGCCGTAGTGCTGGGGGCTACCGCCGCGTGACCGACAAAAAACTGGCTGCCAGCACCCTAGAGCAGGCCCTAAGCAGCTACACAGCCCCCAGTGCCAACGGCGATTACGCAGCCGCAGCCTGGGCTGCCATAGGCCGCCTGCGCCTGGGCGCGAGCGACGCACCCGGCGCTCTAGAGGCCGCCCGCAAAGGCCAAACTGCCAGCCCCGGCAATGAGGCCCCCGCACTCTTGGCACTTGAGATGGTCAGCCCCAAGCAACCCCAAGCTGAAGACATCATGAAGCGCTACCTTGCCAGCGACAAGCCGCGCACCGACATCCGCATGGGCTACGCCCGCACCCTGCTAGATAGCCAACGCTACCCAGAAGCCAACCAGCAGGTGCAAATCATCACCCGCGAGGCACCCAACTTTGCCGACGCTTGGCAGCTGCTAGGCAGCTTGCAGTTACAAGACAACCAGCTGGTCAACGCCGACACCTCACTTAAGCGTTATGTTCAGCTGGTGCAGGACCAAGGCCCCACCGAAGGCGATGGCACCGAACGCCAGCGCGGCCTGACCCAAGCCTACTTAGCCCTGGCCCAAGTGGCTGAAAAACGCAAAGACTATCCGCTGGCTGAAAGCTGGATTGCCAAAGTAGACAGCCCGCAAGCCTTGGTCAGCGCGCAAAGCCGCCGCGCCTCGGTGCTGGCCAAGCAAGGCAAGCTGGACGAAGCCATCAAACTGATACGCGCCCTGCCCGACCGCAGCGACGAAGACAAGCGCATGAAGCTGACCACCGAGCTGCAACTGCTGCGTGACAACCAAAAATACCAGGCCGCCTACGACCTGGCAGGCCAAGCCTTGCTGGCCACGCCGCAGGACAACGAGCTGCTGTACGACCAGGCCATGATGGCCGAAAAACTAGGTCGCATGGGCGAAATGGAGCGCCTGCTGCGCCAAACCATTGCCAACAAACCCGACTTCAGCCAAGCCTACAACGCGCTGGGCTACTCTTTGGCAGACCGCAATGTGCGCCTGCCCGAAGCTAAAGTTTTGATTCAAAAAGCGCTCGAATTTGCCCCAGGCGACCCATTTATCACAGACAGCTTGGGTTGGGTTGAGTTTCGTTTGGGCAACAAAGCCGAGTCGATCAAAATTTTGCTCACAGCCTACCAAGGCAAGCCCGATGCTGAAATTGCGGCCCATTTAGGTGAGGTGTACTGGGCCAACGGCCAGCGCGACAAAGCCATTGCCATCTGGAAGGAAGGCATGCTGCTGAACCCCGAAAACGAGACGCTGCTGCAAACCCTCAAACGCCTGCGCGTCAAGCTGTAATGCCACTGCACACTCCAGCTTGGCGGCACCTACAGCGCTGCGTGGCCATTGCAGTTACTCTGTTTTTGATAGCTGCCTGTGCAGCAAATCCTTGGGCCAACAAGGTAAAAGATGCACAAAACCCTAGTTTTACGGGCCGCATGAGCCTGCAGGTCGACAGCGAGCCGGTGCAGTCGTTTGCAGGCGGGTTTGAACTGCAAGGCAGCGCTGAAATGGGCGAACTTAGCCTGTACACCCCGCTGGGCTCCACGGTGGCCGTGCTGCGCTGGGCACCTGGCCACGCAGCGCTAGAAACCGGTGGCACCACACAAGCCTACCCTTCTGTACAGGCCATGATGGAGCGCACCACGGGTGCAGCCGTACCCGTGCCCGCCCTGTTTGCGTGGCTGCGGGGCGAGGCCGTTGACGTGCCCGGCTGGGTGGCCGATGTATCGCGCCAAGCCCAAGGCCGTATTAACGCCCAGCGCACCAGCCCGCTGCCCTCAGCACAACTGCGCATCGTGCTTGGGCCCTGAATCTGG
>JAYSRE010000087.1:0-11144 GCA_043721235.1 Polaromonas sp.
CTTCCTTAAAAGCCGCTGATTTTTTAACAATCATTGCTGCCGCCCAATAAAATACTGCATAAGCAGCTACATATTTAATAGTAAATTTAGTAACAATTACGCCAAGAATTAATTTAGGAAATCTTATGCAAGTTTTAACCACCGTTTTAGTCGCCATCCAAATGCTCAGCGCCCTCGTCATGATCGGCTTAATTTTGGTGCAGCACGGCAAAGGTGCTGACATGGGCGCGGCGTTTGGCTCTGGCTCATCGGGCAGCCTGTTTGGTGCCAGCGGCAGCGCCAACTTTATGTCACGGGCCACTGCGGTGCTTGCAGCCGTCTTTTTTGTGTGCACTTTGGCTTTGGCCTATTTCAGCGGTGTTCGCCCTGTAGGCTCTGGTTCTATTTTAGAAAAAGCAGGTGTCACAGCCCCCGCCGGGGCCGCTTCTGGTTCTGCGCCCATTCCAACGGGCGCGATTTTGCCCGCAGCTACTGACACTGTGGTGCCAGTTCCTGTTCCCGGCGCAGCATCTGCGCCAGCCGCTGCAGTTTCTGGCGCAGCCGCTATTCCTACCAAATAGCGGTAGGGTTATTTACCCCTAGGAAATGCCGTGTTACCCAAGGTAAACAGGGCTTTTTCAGGGTAAACTCTAGGCTTGTTCATATCAGGCAAATCCTCACGCTTTTGAACAAAAAAATAGCCGTCGTGGTGAAATTGGTAGACACGCTATCTTGAGGTGGTAGTGGCGAAAGCTGTGCGAGTTCGAGTCTCGCCGTCGGCACCAATCTAGGGCTACCCGTTCATGTGGGTAGCCCTACAAAGCAATGAGCCTCCCCGCTATGGTGCGGATGGCAACAGACACCTTAGCCAGAACCTAAGCCAGATGTTATGAACCTTACAGAATACCTGCCCATTTTGTTGTTTATCTTGGTAGGTATCGGTGTCGGCATCGTGCCGCAGGCTTTGGGCTACTTTCTAGGCCCACGCCGCCCCGACGCGGCCAAAGACTCCCCTTACGAATGCGGTTTTGAAGCCTTTGAAGACGCGCGCATGAAGTTTGATGTGCGCTACTACCTGGTGGCTATATTGTTTATTCTTTTTGACTTGGAAATTGCTTTTCTCTTTCCCTGGGGCGCTGCAATCAAAGACATTGGCATTATGGGCTTTTGGTCTGTAATGGTTTTCTTGGGCATTCTGGTTGTAGGTTTCATCTACGAGTGGAAAAAAGGTGCCCTTGACTGGGAATAAAAATACAAGGACCACAGCATGATTGAAGGTATTTTTAAAGAAAACATCGCCACCACCACGGCAGATGCGGTGATTAACTGGGCTAAAACCGGCTCGCTATGGCCTATGACATTTGGCTTGGCTTGCTGCGCGGTAGAGATGATGCACGCTGGTGCTGCGCGCTACGACCTAGACCGTTTTGGCATAGTCTTTCGCCCCAGCCCGCGCCAGTCAGATTTGATGATTGTGGCTGGTACGCTGTGCAACAAAATGGCCCCTGCACTGCGCAAGGTGTACGACCAAATGCCTGAACCACGCTGGGTACTGTCGATGGGTTCGTGCGCTAACGGCGGCGGCTATTACCACTACAGCTATTCAGTGGTGCGCGGCTGCGACCGCATTGTGCCCGTAGATGTGTATGTGCCTGGCTGTCCACCTACAGCCGAAGCGCTGATCTACGGCATCATCCAATTGCAGCAAAAAATTCGCCGCACGCAGACGATTGCGCGTGCCTAACCTGCCATCTATTGCTTTTTACATAGCACCCCCATGACTGCATTTGCTGTACTCCCTGAGACCACCCTAGCCGCAGTGCAAGCTGCATTGGGCACGCGCATCAAGCGCATTTCCACCGAGTTGGGTGAGGTTAGTGTGGTCGTCTCTGCTGCTGACTATTTAGACGCCGCCACTTTGCTGCGCAACCATGCCGAATGCATGTTTGAGCAGATGATGGATTTGTGCGGAGTAGATTACGTGCACTATAAAGACGGTGCCTACAATGGCCCGCGTTATTGCGTGGTGCTGCACTTACTGTCAGTATCGCTTAACCAGCGCGTGCGGCTCAAGGTCTTTGCAGCAGATGACGACCTGCCCGTAGTAGCCTCGGTGAACGATGTTTGGGCGGCGGCCAACTGGTTTGAACGCGAATGCTTTGATTTGTTCGGCATCGTTTTTGAAGGCCACAACGACCTGCGCCGCATTCTGACCGACTACGGTTTTATCGGTCACCCGTTTCGCAAAGATTTTCCTACCAACGGCCACGTAGAAATGCGCTATGACGCAGAAAAAAAACGCGTAATTTACCAGCCCGTCACCATCGAGCTGCGCGAAATCACCCCGCGCGTCATCCGTGAAGAAAGCTACGGCGGTACCAGTGCAGCAGCCCACGCTGCGAAAGGTGTTTAAACCATGGCTGAGATTAAAAACTACACGCTGAATTTTGGCCCCCAGCATCCTGCAGCCCACGGCGTACTGCGCCTTGTGCTGGAGTTGGATGGCGAAGTGATCCAGCGCGCCGACCCGCACATCGGCCTGCTGCACCGCGCTACCGAAAAGTTGGCCGAGAGCAAAACCTACATACAAGCCTTGCCGTACATGGACCGGCTGGATTATGTGTCGATGATGTGCAATGAGCATGCGTACTGCTTGGCTATTGAAAAAATGATGGGTATCGAAGTACCCGAGCGCGCGCAGTACATCCGCGTTATGTTCAGTGAGATCACGCGTTTGCTTAACCACCTGCTCTGGGTGGGTTGCCATGGCCTTGACTGTGGTGCCATGACGATCTTTTTGTACGCTTTCCGTGAGCGCGAAGATTTGTTTGACTTGTACGAAGCCGTCTCGGGCGCACGCATGCACGCAGCGTACTTTCGCCCAGGTGGCGTGTACCGCGACCTGCCAGACACCATGCCGCAGTACAAGGTTAGCAAGTTCAAAAATGCAAAAGCACTGGCTAAGCTAAACGAAGGCCGCCAAGGCTCGGTGCTCGACTTTATTGACGACTTTACCCAGCGCTTTCCCAAGTATTTGGCCGAGTACCACACACTGCTCACCGACAACCGCATTTGGAAACAACGCACTGTTGGTATCGGTGTGGTCACCGCAGAGCGTGCTTTGAATCTGGGCTTTACTGGCGCTATGTTGCGCGGTTCAGGTGTTGCCTGGGACTTGCGTAAGCAGCAGCCGTATGACGTGTACGGCAAGATGGATTTTGATATTCCCATCGGTAAAACCGGCGACTGCTACGACCGCTACTTGGTGCGCATGGAAGAAATGGCGCAAAGTAACCGCATCATCAAACAGTGCGTGGACTGGTTGCGTGTCAATCCCGGCCCGGTGATTACTGACAACAACAAAGTTGCCGCGCCATCGCGTGAAGGCATGAAGAGCAATATGGAGGACTTGATCCACCACTTCAAGTTGTTTACAGAAGGCTTTCATGTGCCGCAAGGCGACGCTTATGCCGCTGTTGAGCACCCGAAGGGCGAGTTCGGCATCTACATGGTAAGTGATGGTGCCAACAAACCTTACCGCTTGAAGATTCGCGCCCCTGGTTTTGCACATCTGGCTGCGCTTGATGAAATGACACGCGGCCATATGATCGCCGATGCGGTGGCCGTGATCGGCACCATGGACATTGTTTTCGGGGAAATTGACCGATGAGCTCGCAAGTTAACCACTCCGCTGCGCCGCATATGCTGTCTGATGCTACACGCATGCGCTTTGACAATGAAGTAGCTAAATACCCTGCAGATCAGAAAGTATCTGCTGTGATGGCCTGTTTGGCTATAGTGCAGCAAGAACAGGGCTGGGTCAGTGCATCTTCAGAGCAGGCCATAGGTGACCACTTGGGCATGCCTGCCATTGCAGTCAAAGAAGTCACTACCTTCTACAACATGTACAACCAACAACCTGTTGCCAAGTACAAACTTAACGTATGTACCAATTTACCCTGCCAGTTGCGCGATGGCCAAAATGCACTTAACTACTTGTGCAGCAAGTTGGGCATCGCAATGGGCGGCACCACCCAAGATGGTATGTTCACCGTACAGCAATCTGAGTGCTTGGGCGCGTGCGCAGATTCTCCGGTAATGCTGGTGAACGACCGCAGTATGTGCAGCTTTATGAGCAACGACAAACTTGACCAATTGATTGATGGCTTAAGAAACTCAACAGCCAACACCCAATAACTGAGCAACTTAACATGAACGAAAACCAAGTTCTCGCCCAATTTCAAGCGACAGGTGTGCAAACCTGCTTTCACGGCCGCCACATTAATCCGCAGATCTACAAAGATTTGAATGGCAGTAATTGGCGCTTGAAAGACTACCTTGCACGCGGCGGTTACGCCGCTCTGAAAAAGATTTTGGGCAAAGACGGTGCCCCGGTAGCCGAAGGCACGGTGTCAGGCCTGACCCAAGATCAAGTGATTGCCACAGTCAAAGAATCTGCCTTGCGCGGGCGCGGCGGTGCGGGCTTTCCTACAGGTTTGAAGTGGAGCTTCATGCCGCGCGGTTTTCCAGGTCAAAAATATTTGGTTTGTAATTCTGACGAAGGCGAGCCAGGTACTTGCAAAGATCGCGATATCCTGGAATTCAATCCGCATATTGTGATTGAAGGCATGGCAATTGCCGCTTACGCCATGGGCATCACCGTGGGCTACAACTATATACACGGCGAAATATTCCAAACCTACGACCGCTTCGAAGAAGCACTGGAAGAAGCCCGCTCTGCTGGGCTTTTGGGCAACAACATTTGTGGCAGTAGCTTTAGTTTTCAGCTGCATGCTTTCCACGGCTTTGGTGCTTACATCTGTGGCGAAGAAACAGCCTTGCTCGAATCGCTGGAGGGTAAAAAGGGCCAGCCCCGTTTTAAGCCTCCGTTCCCGGCCAGTTTTGGTTTGTACGGCAAACCTACTACGATTAACAACACCGAAACTTTCGCAGCAGTGCCTTGGATCATCAATCATGGCGGCCAAGCATATTTAGACATTGGAAAACCCAACAACGGCGGCACTAAAATTTATTCAGTGTCGGGCGATGTTGAGTTGCCAGGCAACTACGAGGTGCCGATGGGCACGCCGTTTAGCAAACTGCTTGAGCTTGCAGGAGGCGTGCGCAAGGGTCGGACACTCAAGGCTGTAATCCCTGGCGGGTCATCTTCACCTGTGTTGCCTGCAGACACCATGATGCAGTGCACTATGGACTATGACTCGATTGCCAAAGCAGGTTCGATGTTGGGTTCAGGTGCCGTTATTGTGATGGACGACACACGCTGTATGGTTGAAAGCTTAAAACGCCTGTCGTACTTTTATATGCACGAGTCATGTGGCCAATGCACCCCGTGCCGCGAAGGTACCGGTTGGCTCTGGCGTATGGTGGAGCGCATCGACAATACCCAAGGGCGTGCTGGCGATATGGATTTGCTCAACTCTGTGGCCGACAATATTCAAGGCCGCACGATTTGCGCTTTAGGTGATGCTGCTGCCATGCCCGTGCGGGCCATGATCAAACACTTCCGTCACGAATTTCAGGCCAAGATTGACGCAGCGTTTGATAAACAAGCCGTATCCGCCTAAAGCGAACAAGCTCAGAGAAACATATGGTTGAAATTGAACTAGACGGTCAAAAAATACAAGCACTTGAAGGCAGCATGATCATTCAGGCGGCTGACAAAGCAGGCACCTACATTCCGCATTTTTGTTACCACAAAAAGCTCAGCATTGCGGCCAATTGCCGTATGTGCCTAGTCGACGTAGAGAAGATGCCTAAGCCTATGCCTGCCTGTGCTACGCCGGTGAGCCAAGGCATGGTTGTGCGTACCAAAAGCGACAAGGCTATCAAGGCGCAACAATCAGTGATGGAGTTTTTGCTGATCAATCACCCACTGGATTGCCCGATATGCGACCAGGGTGGTGAATGCCAACTGCAAGATTTGGCTGTAGGTTATGGCGGCAATGGTTCACGCTACGAAGAAGAAAAACGTACGGTTGCAGTCAAAGATGTGGGCCCACTGATCAGCATGCAGGAGATGACACGTTGCATCCACTGCACCCGTTGTGTACGTTTTGGCCAAGAAGTCTCCGGCATCATGGAGCTGGGTATGGTGCACCGCGGTGAGCATGCCGAGATCACGACAGTGCTGGGCAACACGGTAGATTCGGAATTGTCTGGCAACATGATCGACATTTGCCCAGTAGGCGCTTTGACAAGCAAGCCCTTCCGCTACAGCGCACGCACCTGGGAGCTGGGCCGCCGCAAATCCATCAGCCCACACGACTCTACGGGTGCAAACTTGATTGTTCAAGTCAAAGCCAACCAAGTGATGCGTGTGGTGCCTAATGAAAATGAAGCAGTTAACGAATGCTGGATTGCTGACCGTGATCGTTTCAGTTATGAAGCCTTGAATGGCCCAGAACGCGTGACAAAACCCATGCTTAAACAGGGCGGTGTATGGTCGGAAGTTGATTGGCAAACTGCGCTGGAATACGTGGCCAATGGCCTAAAACAAATCAAAGCTGATCACAGCGCTTCGTCCATAGGTGCGTTGGTGAGTCCGCACAGCACGGTAGAAGAACTGTACCTGGCCGCAGCCTTGGTGCGCGGCTTGGGCAGTGACAACATTGACTACCGTTTGCGCAACGCTGAGTTTGCTGCGCCAGAGGGTGTGCGCTATTTGGGTACATCTATTGCATCGTTGTCCACTTTGCAGCGTGTGCTGGTGGTGGGCAGTAACCTGCGCAAAGACCATCCATTGTTTGCGCAGCGTATTCGGCAAGCAGTTCGCAAAGGTGGTGTCGTATCAGCTATTAACTCTGCAGAGTTTGATTGGGCTATGCCTGTAGCAAACACCGTTGTCGTACCAGCCGCACAATGGGCGCAGGCACTGGCCGATGTGGCCACTGCAATTGCTGTTGAAAAAGGTGTAACCGCACCTACTGCAGGCACTGCCAGCAATGCTGCTAAGGCCGTTGCTGTATCTCTGCTAGGCGGGGAACGTAAAGCTGTTTTACTAGGCAATGCAGCAGCGCACCATGCCAATGCGTCAACTTTATTGGCACTGGCCAACTGGATAGCCGAACAAACCGGCGCTAGCGTGGGCTACCTCACTGAAGCGGCCAACACAGTGGGTGCGCAACTGTTGGGTGCATGTCCCCAAAAAGGCGGCAAAACAGCTGCACAAATGCTCAGCGGTGGCTTGCGCTGCGCTATTTTGCTCAATACCGAACCTAAATTCGACAGCGCTGCATACGCGGATATCAAAGCTGACATGGTGGTCACACTCAGCCCGTTCAAGGCCAATATGGAATGCAGCGATGTGTTGCTACCGGTTGCGCCGTTTACCGAAACTGCAGGCACGTTTATCAACGCTGAAGGCCGCATACAAGGCTTTAATGGAGTGGTTAAACCTTTAGGCGATACGCGACCAGCGTGGAAGGTGCTGCGCGTGCTGGGCAATATGCTTGGTTTACCCGGCTTTGACTTTGAGTCTTCACAAGACGTTTTGGCCCAAGCCATCAAAGCACAAGGCGATGCGGTGCCTGCAGACCAACTTAGCAACGCGACCAAAGCCGCTATCCGCTTGGACGTACCTGCTGCACAGCCTGCAAGCGCTGCTATTTACCAGCTCGACGGCATAGTGCGCCGTGCGCCCTCGCTACAGCTGACAATGGATGCAAAGGCCTGTAAGGAGGTAACCGCATGATCGATTTATTGCACGGTTTTGGCCAAGGCTTGGTGGCAGCGCCATGGTGGGGCAACATGGCATGGCCTGTGATTTGGAATCTGGTCAAAATTACCTGTGTCGTATTGCCTATCATGGGCTTGGTTGCCTACCTCACGCTGTGGGAGCGTAAGGCCATCGGTTGGATGCAAATTCGCATTGGGCCCAACCGTGTAGGCCCATTTGGTTTACTGCAGCCTATTGCGGATGCGCTTAAGCTGCTCACTAAAGAAATTATTGTGCCTGCTGCGGCCAACAAGAGTTTGTTTTTTATTGGTCCCATCATGACCATCATGCCCGCGTTGGCTGCATGGGCTGTTGTGCCGTTTGGCCCGGATGTGGCGCTGGCCAATATCAATGCGGGCTTGCTGTTCATTATGGCGATCACTTCGATGGAAGTGTATGGCGTGATTATTGCGGGCTGGGCATCGAATTCAAAATATGCCTTCCTCGGTGCCCTTCGTGCATCCGCGCAAATGGTGAGTTATGAAATTGCCATGGGTTTTTGCCTTGTGGTGGTGCTCATGGTGTCTGCCTCGCTTAACATGACCGACATTGTTGTAGGGCAGGGCCAAGGCCAGTTTGCTGCAATGGGCCTGAACTTCTTGTCGTGGAACTGGCTGCCGCTGCTGCCGATTTTTGTGGTCTACATCATCTCTGGTATTGCCGAGACCAACCGCCACCCGTTTGACGTGGTTGAGGGGGAGTCTGAGATCGTAGCCGGTCATATGGTTGAGTACTCAGGTATGGCCTTCGCTATGTTTTTCTTGGCTGAATACGCCAATATGATTTTGATTTCCTGCATGGCCGCCATTATGTTTTTAGGTGGATGGTATGCGCCCATTGAAATAGCGCCATTCACCTGGATCCCAGGCTGGATCTGGCTAGGGATCAAAACCTTCGTCGTTGTTACCTTGTTCATTTGGGTGCGTGCTACCTTCCCCCGTTTCCGTTATGACCAGATCATGCGTTTGGGCTGGAAGATTTTTATTCCAGTCACTCTGGTGTGGCTGGTGGTGGTGGCTGCTTGGATGCAGACATCTTGGAATATTTGGAAATAAAGAGCGCTTGATATGACCACAATAGCCACTCCTTTATCACCTACTTTTTCGCTTAAAGACTTTTTAAGCAGCTTTCTGTTGCTAGAGTTGTTCAAAGGTTTTGCCATGACAGGCAAGCATGCTTTTCGTCGCAAAATCACTGTGCAATTTCCAGAAGAGAAAACACCCCAATCGCCGCGCTTTCGCGGTCTGCATGCGCTGCGCCGGTATGAAAACGGCGAAGAGCGTTGTATTGCCTGCAAACTGTGCGAGGCTGTGTGCCCCGCCATGGCCATTACCATCGAGAGTGAAGTACGCGCGGACGGCAGCCGACGCACTAGCCGCTACGACATTGATTTAACCAAGTGTATTTTTTGCGGGTTTTGCGAAGAAAGTTGCCCAGTGGACTCGATTGTGGAAACCCATATTTTGGAATACCACGGTGAAAAACGCGGCGACCTTTACTTCACCAAAGATATGCTTTTAGCGGTAGGGGATCGTTATGAAAAAGAAATCGCCGCCAGCCGCGCTGTGGATGCCAAGTTCCGCTAAACCCTTTTGAAATAATAAAAATGGATATCAAAACTGGGTTCTTTTACCTGTTCTCCTTCGTGCTGCTGTTTGCGGCGTTCAAAGTCATTACGGCGCGTAGCCCGGTGCATGCAGCTTTATACCTTGTGCTGGCTTTCTTTCAAGCGGCTGCTGTGTGGGTACTGCTTAAAGCTGAGTTTTTGGCTATCACTTTGGTGCTGGTCTATGTGGGCGCAGTGATGGTGCTGTTCCTTTTTGTGGTGATGATGCTAGACATCAACACCGACTCTTTGCGCCAAGGTTTCTGGAAGCATTTTCCGTTGGCAGCAGGTGTGGGCGCATTGATTGCTTTTGAAATGGCTTTTGTACTGATGGGCGGGTTCCGTTTAAGTGAAGAGCCCAAGACCGCGGCGGCAATAGCTGGCCAGGTGGCCAATACTAAAGAGCTGGGCAAGCTCATGTACACCCAGTACATTTACCCGCTCGAAATTGCAGCAGTGCTGCTCTTGGTGGCCATAATTGCCGCCATTGCGCTGACGATGCGAGAGCGCAAAGACAGCAAATATGTAGACCCGTCCATGCAAGTGCGCGTGAAGGCACGCGACCGCATGGAAGTTATCAAAATGAGCGCAACACAAACTGCAGTGCCCGCTGTAGCACTAGTCTCAACCGCCGAGGCCGCCCCGCAAGCAGCCGCCACCGTTCCCGGAGCCAAAGCATGACATTAACCCTTGGCCATTTCTTGTCGCTGGGCGCTATGCTGTTTGCAATGTCAGTGATTGGTATTTTCTTAAATCGTAAAAACATCATCATTTTGCTGATGGCCATTGAACTGATGCTGCTGGCAGTCAACACCAACTTCGTGGCTTTTTCCTACTATTTGGGTGACTTGCATGGACAGGTGTTCGTGTTCTTTATCTTGACCGTGGCAGCTGCAGAGTCGGCCATTGGCCTGGCTATTTTGGTGTTGCTGTTTCGCAATAACGCCACGATAGCTGCCGACGAACTCAACACACTCAAAGGCTAAGACACACTATGAGTGCAACATTGAATGCTTCTACCCTGCTGGCCGTGCCGTTGGCACCGCTGATGGGCTGCTTAATTGCGGGTGTGTTGGGCACCCAGTTTGGTGGTAATTGGATTGGCCGCCGTGCCAGCCATTTCTTCACCATCTTAGGTGTGTTGATTGCCTTTATCATTTCTGTCCAAACATTGTTGGCAGTTGCGGCAGGTGCGCGCTTTAACGCCACGCTGTATGAATGGATGGTAATTGGCAGCTTGAAAATGGAGATTGGTTTTCTGGTCGATGGCCTTACCGCCATGATGATGTGTGTGGTTACCTTTGTGTCGCTGATGGTGCACATTTACACCATTGGCTACATGAAAGAAGATGAAGGCTACAACCGCTTTTTTGGCTATATCTCACTCTTCACGTTTTCAATGTTGATGCTTGTCATGAGCAACAACATGCTGCAGTTGTTTTTCGGTTGGGAAGCTGTGGGTTTGGTTTCCTATTTGCTGATTGGTTTTTGGTTTAACAAGCCGACCGCGATTTTTGCGAATATGAAAGCCTTCCTTGTTAACCGTGTGGGCGATTTTGGCTTTATCCTCGGCATTGGTTTGATTGCTGCCTACGCCGGTACGCTGAACTATACCGAAGCCTTTGGTAAAGCTGGGGAGTTGGCAAAGCTCAGTTTTCCTGGTACCTCGTGGATGCTGATTACGGTCATTTGTATTTGCCTCTTTATTGGTGCCATGGGCAAAAGTGCTCAGTTTCCGTTGCATGTTTGGTTGCCTGATTCCATGGAAGGACCGACACCTATTTCTGCACTGATCCACGCTGCGACCATGGTGACTGCAGGTAT
>JAYSRE010000088.1:0-4136 GCA_043721235.1 Polaromonas sp.
ATGGCGACGCCGCCGGTGCTCAGGTCCAGCAGCTTGCCGCCCAGCGCGCCTACTACCGCCAGTGCTAGTGGCGCTAGCACGGCAAAAGCAATCAAGCCCACACCATAGCGCCGCAGCTCGCCCAGCCGTGCGCCGGCTACCAGGCCCAGCTCTAGCAAAAACACCGCCAGCACGCCTTTAAACAGCACGGTAAACAGCGGCGCTATCGGCGCAGTGCCCGCCTCGCCCATGGCGGTGCCAATCACCAAGCCGCCCACCAGCAGCAGCACCGACTTGCCTAAAAACACGTCGTGTGCCAGCGCCTGCCAAGTGCTGCCAGTGTTGTTTATGTTGCTGGTGTTGCTGGCAGTCGCTGCAATAAAAGTGGCTGCAGAAGAAGTAGCTGCAGAATTAGGCGTAGAAGATTTAGCACTAGAAGATGCGTAGGCAGATGTGTAGACAGGTGTGGTTGCCCCAGCCCCAGCCGCTGGCCGCTCCATCTGCCTTGCAGACCAGCGCGCCAGCGCTATGCCCGCCACAATACCCGGTGCCTCCAGCAGCGCCACCCACAGCGCGGCATGCGCCTCAAACGCCACCTGTTGCTGCACCAAATACGCGCTAGCCACCGCAAACGTCACCACGCTCACCGACCCATAATGCGCCGCCACCGAGGCCGCGTCAAAACCATTCAGCCGCACAATACGCCGCAGCACCGGGTACAGCAGGCAAGGTATGGCCATGCCCATGCCCAGGCACCACAGCACCTGCGGCAGCACCGCCTGCACGCTTTGCTTAGACAGCTCAATCCCGCCCTTCAGGCCAATGGCCAGCAGCAGGTAAATCGACAAAGTCTCGTACAGCGCGCCGGGCAGCGCCAAGTCGCTTTTGACCAAGCGGGCGAATAGACCGAGCAGAAAGAAGAGAACGACTATATCAAGCATAGCTCATATCATGCCAGAGCTGCGGTGAGTCTAGTGGGATGGAATTGAAGACACAGAGCTTCAAAAATCGGTTGGAAGGCTCATTTTTTAAGTGTTTTAGGCCACTAACCCAAGTAAAACCAGCTCAAGCAGCTATAAAAAACGTAGTGTCCATGATGGTTGCAAGATGAGTTTAATTTTGATCTACGCTCGCAAACTGAAAGACGCACCAAATATAAAGGCCGCTATGTGCGGCCTTTCTGCACAGGCAACTGGTCCAGCCGCTTGGCTGCTTGAGAGTAGCCTCGCAGAGGCCAGATCATTACGTCGGTATCAACGAGTACGTTCGTGGGATGTTTCGTGCGCCATCGCGCCCATAGCGCGGTTCTCGCAGATTGCGCACATAAGCTTGTACATCGGTCATGTCTTGTCTGTCACGTCAGATACCAAAAGCTGGATCGCTGGTCTCAAACGGCATTTCTTGCACGTCCTCTTCTTCAATGCTCACGCGCACTTGGGCAGACGCAGCAAGTTGCAGCCTGTTGCGCCAAGCAAGCGGCATATTAGCCAGCGGCACATGTTCAATCACAACAGCATTCATGGCATAAACTCGTCAGCTACATTAATTGCAGATCTTAGATGAAACCGCAGCACCACCGGCAGCGAAACGCGGGTTAAGCGCTTTGACGACAACGGCTGCCTGATGTGGCAAGGCGTCTAGACACCAGCGGCAGGTAAATAGACAAAGTTTCGTACAGCGCGCCAGGCAGCGCCAAGTTGTTTTTAACCAAGCAGGCAAACAGGCCAAGCAGAAATAAGAGAACAACGATATCTAGCATTCAACAAGTGATGCAACGGCATGGTGAATAAAAGACTGCACAAACTAAAACAATAAATTTGCTATTTTGTATAGTCAACTATTCTTTAGAATAAATAATATTTTTTCCTAATTCAACGACGCACACTGTCTCTGCACGAATGCAGTTGAAAAAATTAGTTGTAGTTAAAAAACTTACCAGCTATGGTGCAAATGAAATTGCATTGTTGTATTGGAAGACTGCGACAGTTGCACCGATATCTTGGTACTTGCGAACTTATCGGTAAACAGTGCACTGCTTAACTCAGCCACTGCCAAAGACCCAGCAATATCATGCCAATAGTGCTTTTTGGCCTGTACGCGGGTGTAACCCGTGTAGGTTGCCAAAAAGTAAAGTGGTGCTGCATAGGCTATCCCATAGCGTTGGCGTACAAAAGCGCTGGCGCTGAATGCGCTTGCAGCATGACCCGAGGGAAATGATTTTCGGTTAGAGCCGTCCGGTCGCAATTCGCCGACAGCAGATTTAAGTATTTCTGTGCTAGCTAAGGTGAGTGCTAATCCTTGAGTGTATTGTTTAGCACCAGCTAAGTCATCAGCATAAAAAATGCCGCCATAAGTCAATACTGGTAGAGCAATGTTTAAGATATCTCCGCTCTTGGTTACAGAAGGATTGCCATTGCTTTGCGACCATGCAAAGTTGCAATTGGCGGTGATAATTATTACAACGCTGATTAAACTAAGTTTTTTAAAATATTTTTTAATTGTCATTTTTTGAAGTCTCCTTATCTCCGGAAAAATTGCTGATGATTAACGCGCTATGAAAAAAAATTAAGCCCAATGCATTATTTGCAACATTCTGATTTTGCAGTTGAAAAACACAAATCTAAATACATGTTACAACCTTGCGCAACAGTGATTACAAAGCAGCTTCAATATCAGTTGAAAGTGACAGGTTATGCAGCGAGATGCGTTAACTGCGTGCTAAGCGCTACAAAATAAATAGCTGATTGAACAGACTCCACGGACTGCAAGCCTTATTTGGCCAATAAAATTTTATCCTGCATCAATTTTTTGACTAGTTGCGTGCTAATTCAAACTCTCGCGCCTGCGCTTTGCGAGTTTTGCGCACAGGCTCAAAGCCAATCACTAGTCGATGACCCACCACATCAGCCGCGCGCTGCAAGGTTGACAGCGTGATGGACGTGTTGTCTGGGTCAAGCAACCGGCGCACTTGCGTACGGCTGGTGTGCATGCGCTGCGCCAGTTCAACCTGCGTCATTCCCGCGCCTTGCAGCAGCCCTACCATCACCTTTTTAATAGCGCGGGCCTCTACTTCCACCGCAATGCCTTCTTCCGCTAAAAAAGCATCAAAGTCTTGGCCTACATAGCCTGCGTCGATAGGTTTGGAATGTTTCATCGTCAAACTCCTAGAGTTAATGGGTAAAAATAGCAAAGGTGCGTCATGGCTTGATTTGTTTCCAGCGCTTGTGCGCTAGAGCCAAATCTGCAGGCGCAGTCTTTTGGGTCGTTTTAATAAAGCCATGTAGCAAATACATCGTGTTGCCATCCACTGCAAAAATAACACGCGCAATACGGTTAGCCAGCTGCGTGCGCACTTCCCACAAATCGCCTTGTAAATACTTCACCAGTGGCATACCCAGTGGCCAGCCGAACTGAACGGATTGAATATCACCACCCACTTCGGTACGCTCTTCTTTCGTTAGCTTTTTGATCCAATCGCGTACGGGTTGCGAGAGTGGATCAGAGCCTTTTTGGGCATAAAACGCGGCAGACAACTTAGGAAGCATTGAGGCATTATGAACCAAAAATGGTTCATAAGCAATATGAAAGCTACTACAACATCACCGACAATGATAGTAGCAGCCGTGCCGTCCCCCGCTAATTGATAAACACTGACGCTCCGTAAAGCATCGCCCAAGATGCTTACAACAACCGCGCCTTGTGATGCAGATTGTTAATTGAGGCAATCATCAGCGTACTATGAATTCAATAGCTGCTTGAGCAGTTCCTACGGCCTAAAAACCCTACTTAGCCAATAAATTATTCACTTCCACTAGATCCTGAGCCTTCAATGTGCCATTGGCTTGGCGCAATTTCAGGCCGCCTACCAGCACGTCGTAGCGGGCTTTAGCCAGGTCGCGTTTGGTTTGGAATAGCTGGCTTTGGCTGTTGAGCACGTCGATGTTGATGCGCACCCCTACTTGGTAGCCTAGCTTGTTGGCGTCCAGCGCGCTTTGGCTGGAGGCTTCGGCGGCTTCCAGCGCTTTGACCTGGCCCTGGCCCGACTGCACGCCAAAGAAGGCGGTGCGGGTGGCCTGCGCTATGTTGCGCTTGGCGCCTTCCAGGTCGTTGCGCGCTTTGTCTTCCAGCTGCAGGGTTTCTTTTACGCGGTTTTGAAT
>JAYSRE010000089.1:0-34602 GCA_043721235.1 Polaromonas sp.
TTGCCGGACTCATCACCATTGAAGATGTGCTGGAGCAAATCGTCGGTGAAATCGAGGATGAATTTGATATTGCCGAGGACGAGGGCGACATTTTCAGCCTGAGCGACCAGAGCTTTCGCGTCGATGGTGACACTGCCATTGACCGCATCAATGAAGCCTTTGGTGTGCATTTGCCGGATGCTGAATTCGACACGATTGGCGGGCTGGTCGCGCACCAGATGGGCCATGTGCCCAAGCGCGGCGAGCACACGGTGCTGGCAGGCCTTAACTTCACCGTCATGCTGACCAAGGGCGGTGCGGTCAAGTGGTTTCGCGTCTCGCCAGCGCAAACTGCCCCTGCACATGGGGCTAAAAAGGCTTGATGGCCTTGCGCCCGGTAGCCTACTTCAGGCGCAGCATGGCGCCTTGGGCCGCGTGGGCCATGTGGGCCGCGTTTGGCGTAGTGGCAGGCTATGCACAGGCATGCGCTGTGGCCGCCCCGTGGAACGGTCAGCCCATCTGGTGGCTGCAAATCTTGGCGTTGGCAGCACTGGTGGCCTTGCTGCAGCGCGCGCCCAGTGCGCGCAGCGCCGCTGTGCTGGGCTGGCTGTTTGCTACCAGCTGGCTGGCAGGCAGCGTGTGGTGGCTGTACACGTCCATGCACACCTACGGCGGGCTGGCCGCGCCACTGGCGGTGCTGGCGGTGCTGGCGCTGTGCGGGTTTTTAGCGCTGTACTACGCCGCTGCATGCGCTGTTTATAAGCGTTTTAGTGCTAGCGCCCAAGGAAATGCTGCACAGTCAGCTATTATTTTCGCAGCATGCTGGCTGCTGGCAGAGCTGGCACGGGACAGCTGGTTTACCGGTTTTCCGTGGGCGGCGGGTGGGTATGCGCATGTGGATGGGCCGCTACATGTGTATGCTGGCCATGTGGGTGTTTATGGCATTGGATTTTTAGCCAGCTTGCTCTCAGCTTTGTTGGCAGCAGTAGCAATGCATAGAAAACTCAAATTACGGGTGGGTGTGGCCGCAGTCGCCTTGTTATTGTGGGGTGTAGCAAGTACCTATTGGACTCTTCCAATGTTGGAAGTGCCGCAGACTAAAATTACTGTCGCCCTGCTGCAAGGCAACATCCCCCAAGGCGAAAAATTCGACAGCTCTAAAGGCGTACCGATGGCACTAGAGTGGTACGCCCAGCAGCTGGCGGGCAGCACTGCGACGTTGGTAGTGGCCCCCGAAACCGCTATTCCTTTGCTGCCACAGCAGTTACCGCCCGAGTACTGGGCGGCGCTGCAGGCCCGTTTCAAAACCGGCAGCCAAGCTGCGCTGATCGGCGTGCCGCTGGGCGACTATGAGACGGGTTACACCAACTCGGTGATGGGGTTTTCTCCCCAGCTACAGGGGGCGAAAAACGTCATGCAGCCGCAACCGTACCGGTACGACAAGCACCACTTGGTGCCCTTTGGTGAATTTATCCCGCCGCTGTTTAAATGGTTCACCCGCATGATGCAGATTCCGCTGGGCGACTTTAACCGGGGCGCCGTGGGCCAGGCCAGCCTAGAGTGGGCCGGCCAGCGCTGGGCCCCCAATATTTGCTACGAAGACCTGTTTGGCGACGAGCTGGCCAAGCGGTTTACAGACCCCAGCAGCGCACCCACGGTGCTGGTTAACATGAGCAACATTGGCTGGTTTGGCGACAGCATTGCCATTGACCAGCATTTGCACATCAGCCGCATGCGCGCACTAGAGCTGGGCCGCCCCATGCTGCGCGCCACCAACACCGGGCCCACGGTCATCATTGACCATAAGGGCCAAGTCACCCACAGCCTGCCGCGTCACACACGCGGCGTGCTGCTGGGCGAGGTAGAGGGCCGCAGCGGCACCACCCCCTATGCTTGGTGGGCCGCGCGCTTTGGCTTATGGCCTCTGTGGCTCACCGCAGCCGCACTACTTTTGGCTACCCTTTGGCGCCAGCGCAGGCAAATTGTGGCTTAAGATAATGGTTTTTTTAATGCGAGTGCTATCTCTTTCATGGCCAACATAGTTGTTTTAGAAGACGATGCCGCCACCCGGCTGCTGATTGCGGGCGTGCTTAAAAAAGCCGGCCACCAGGTCAGTGCCATAGACAACGGCGCAGAAGGCCTGCTAATTATCTTGGCCGAGCAGCCCGACCTGGTCATCAGCGACGTGCAAATGCCCAAAATGACCGGCTTTGAGGTGCTGCAGCACCTGCGCCTGACCCCTGAAGTAGCCGACACCCCAGTTATTTTGCTCACCTCCTTGTCGGCGCGCAGCGACATGCGCACCGGCATGCGCCAAGGGGCGGACGACTACATCACCAAGCCCTTTGACCCTAATGAGCTGCTGGAGTCGGTGAACGCCCAATTGCAGCGCGTGCAACTGCGCCAAAGCACGCTGGACGAGCGCGCTACTGTGCTGGCGCAGAGCAAAATCACCGCGCTCAAAGACAGCTACGAACTCAAGCTAAAGCAAGCCGCACTACAAGCCGCAGCGCTAGCCTTGGGTCAAGCTGCGGTACCAACCACTATGGCGGGCAAGGTACCAGGCAGCTCGCCAAGCACCTCCGAGGCAACCCCCGACCCGTTCGAGCTGGCCAGCCGCCACGTGCCCAAAGCTTGGGTCATGCATGTCACGGTGCACAACAGCGCGCAGTTTATGGCCAAGCTGCCTGCACGCGACTGGCGCTTGCTACTGCGCTCTCTGTACAGCCCGTCTGGTGACGCATCCGCCCTTAAAACAGCCAGCTTTGTGGATTTTTCAGGCTCTGACCTGCTGCTGGTGTTTGCCGACCAGACGGGCCAAACCATAGCGGCGCCCCAGCGCGCTGCCCGCGCCCTGGCCGACATGGTGGAGGCCAGCGGGCGCTGCAAACGCTGGGCTGCCAGCCACTTTGCAGGCACCGACCTGCCTGCGCTGCGCGTGCTGCTGAGCTTGCACGCGGGCCCGGTAGACATGGCCACCGTGCCACTGGACAGTGGCGGCCAGCGTGAAATGGCTTTTGGCCCCACCATCGACCAAACTTTGGCACTGCGCAGCAGCAACCCTAGCTTAGTGTGGTTGGCCGCCGCCAGTGACGAAGCACTGGCGGGCGCAGACAAGCTGTTTCGCACAGGGGCCAGCGCCCGCATAACCGCCAATGGCAAAGACTTGCGCGTACACGCACTAATGGGCTTGGGCACCGCTACCAGTGCGTTGCCTTGCCAGAGCGGGCCGGTGCAGGGCGAGGCGGCTGGCTGGATTTAGCCCCGCAGCCGCTAGCTTTAGCCGCTGCAGCTGGCAGTGCTTTGCGTGCTTTTAGCGCTGGGTAGCAGGGCCTAAACAGCCGCTGCACTGTGCATGACGCTGGCAAAGCCCGGTAAAATCAGCGCATGCTGACTTTTCAACAAATTATTCTCGCACTGCAGTCTTACTGGGCCAACCAGGGCTGCGCGCTGCTGCAGCCGTACGACATGGAAGTGGGCGCAGGCACATCCCACACAGCTACGTTTTTAAGAGCGCTGGGCCCCGAGCCGTGGAAGGCTGCCTATGTGCAGCCCAGCCGCCGCCCGAAAGACGGTCGCTACGGCGAAAATCCTAACCGTTTGCAGCACTACTACCAGTACCAGGTAGTGCTGAAACCCGCGCCGGCAAATATTCTGGAGCTGTACCTCGGCTCGCTGGAGGCACTGGGCTTCGATTTGAAAAAGAACGACATCCGATTTGTAGAAGACGATTGGGAAAACCCAACTTTAGGTGCGTGGGGCTTAGGTTGGGAAGTCTGGCTTAACGGCATGGAAGTCACCCAGTTCACCTATTTTCAGCAGGTTGGCGGCATTGACTGCAAACCCATCACCGGCGAGATCACCTACGGCCTGGAGCGCCTGGCGATGTATTTGCAAGGCGTAGACAACGTCTACAACCTGACGTGGACCGAAGGTCTCAACAGCAACAAACTAACCTACGGCGATGTGTACAAACAAAACGAAATTGAGCAATCGACCTACAACTTTGAGCACAGCGATGCTGACTTCCTGTTCACCGCTTTTGCTGCGCATGAGAAGCAGGCCAAGTATTTGATGGAGCAGCAGCTGGCACTGCCTGCGTATGAGCAAGTGCTCAAAGCCGCCCACAGCTTTAACCTGTTAGACGCACGCGGCGCTATCAGCGTCACCGAGCGCGCAGCCTACATCGGACGCATCCGCAACATTTCGCGCAGCGTGGCGCAAAGCTACTACGACAGCCGCGAACGTCTGGGCTTTCCTATGGCCCCGCGTGAGTGGGTGGAGCAGATGCCTAAGAAGGCCGCCTGATGGTTCTGGAAGTCGCCACGTTGCAAATCAAACCGGGGCAGACCGCTGCCTTTGAAGCCGCGTTTGCGCAGGCGCAAAATATCATTGCGGCGATGCCCGGTTACTTAAACCACGAGCTACAGCACTGCATTGAGAACGACCACCAGTACGTGCTACTTGTGAACTGGCAAACACTGCAAGACCACACGATAGGCTTTCGCCAATCGGCACAGTACCAAGACTGGCGCAAGTTGCTGCACCATTTCTACGATCCTTTTCCGACGGTGTTGCATTACGTCAAAGCAGGCTAACGGCCCAACTGGCAGCTCAAGTGGCAGCTCAGTTTGTAACGGCCTCGAATGTGTGTAAAATGTAGACACATGGCTCTACAAAGGATTCCATCATGGGTGCACGCGATTTAAGCCACATCGAGGCATTGGATTTGAACGTTGGCCGCTGGGGCAACAGCCTGGCGGTGCGTTTGCCCGCCGACCTGGCCAAGCAGTTGGGGATTGCTGAGGGCAGCACCTTGCATGTTGAGCGGCAAGAGGACAACAGCTTGCGTCTGTCCACCACGGCCGTTAAAAAACCATTGGACAAAGCTACTTGGCTTGCCAGAGCCAAAAAGCACTTGGCCACCATGCCCAAAACCGAATCGATCATTCGCGAAATGCGCGATGGCGCAAGGTACTGAATATTAAAACGAGTGCTGTCGTGCGTTTGAAAGTTCAAGCAACGTATGTGGACACCAGTGTTTGGTGTGCCTACTGTTTCAACGAAGAGGCAAGTCAGCGCGCGCTGCAATGGTTAAGCGAGACTAATCTTTTGCACGTTGGCACATCGTGGTGGACAAAAACTGAGTTTTCCAGTGCCTTGGGCATCCAATTGCGCAAGGAGGCGCTGACCCGCAAGCAGGCAGAAAATGCCCGCGCACGATTTGCCGAGGTAATGGAGATGGTGAACGTGCTCAATGTCATTGAGCAGGATTTTCTGGCAGCAGCAGCTGCCTGTGTGGATTCCATACATGGATTACGCGGCGGCGACGCTCTGCATCTGGCCATCGCGCAAAGACATGGCTGCACCACAGTGGCCACCTTAGATCATCAGATGCAAGCTAATGCTAAGCGTCTGGGTTTGAAATTGATTGATTTGAAATGACTATTAAAAACCTTCTCGTTGAACTATTTGTAGAAGAGCTCCCGCCCAAAGCGCTTAAAAAACTGGGCGATGCTTTTGCAAGCGTGCTGCACGAGCAACTGAAGGCGCAAGGTTTGTGTGCTGATGAGTCTGTGTTGACTGCGTTTGCCTCACCGCGCCGCTTGGCCGCACACATCACACGCGTGGCTGCGCAAGGGGCTGACAAAGCCGTGTCGCAAAAACTTATGCCAGTGGCAGTGGGTTTGGACGCAACTGGCAACGCATCGCCGGCATTGCTAAAGAAGCTGCAAGCGCTGGGTGCCGACGCATCAGCGGCTGCGGGCTTAAAACGTGTGATGGACGGCAAAGCCGAAGCGCTGTTTTATGAATCTACACAGCAAGGCGCAACGTTGGCGGTTGCTTTGAATGCTGCACTGGCTACTGCCATTGCCAAATTGCCCATTCCTAAAGTGATGTCGTACCAGCTGGGCTCTGGCAGTGCCATGCCGGGCTGGACATCGGTTAGCTTTGTGCGGCCCGCACACGGTCTGGTGGCGCTGCATGGTAGCGATGTAGTGGCTATTGAGGCGCTGGGGCTGAAGGCAACTAACCACACGCTAGGTCACCGCTTTGAAGCCGCTGTGTCCCCTGTGGTGATTGCGCATGCCGACAGCTACGCAACCGCGCTGCGTGAGCAGGGCGCGGTGATTGCCAGTTTTGTTGAACGAAAAGCCGAGATTGCCAAGCAATTGGCTGCGGCAGCAACCAAGGTAGGCCACGGCGCACGCGCCGTTGAAGACGATGCGCTGCTAGAAGAAGTCACAGCGTTGGTGGAGCGGCCTAATGTGCTGGTGTGTGAATTTGAAAAAGAATTTCTCGCCGTACCGCAAGAATGCTTGATTTTGACCATGAAGGCAAATCAAAAATACTTTCCGCTGCTAGATGCCAGCGGCAAGCTGACGAATCAGTTTTTAGTGGTTAGTAATATCAGCCCCGAAGACCCGAGCGCCGTCATTCAAGGCAACGAGCGCGTGGTGCGCCCGCGCTTGGCCGATGCCAAATTCTTCTTTGACCAAGACCGTAAAAAGACGCTTGAGTCGCGCGTAGAGAGTTTAAACAAGGTCGTGTACCACAACAAGCTGGGCTCCCAAGGCGAGCGCATGCAGCGCGTGTGTGCGATTGCCAAAGCCATCGGCCAGCAACTGGGCGGCGACCTGCTGGCCAAGCAGGCAGAGACTGCGGCGCGCTTAGCCAAGACAGATTTGCTGACCGACATGGTAGGCGAGTTCCCCGAGCTGCAAGGCATTATGGGCGGCTACTACGCACGGCATGATGGTTTGACGGATAACGTAGCCAACGCGATTGAAGACCACTACAAACCGCGCTTTGCAGGCGACGAGCTGCCGCGTAACCAAGTGGGTTTGGTGGTGGCGCTGGCTGATAAGTTAGAAACCTTGGTGGGCATGTTTGGTATTGGCAACTTACCCACGGGCGACAAAGATCCGTTTGCTTTGCGCCGCCATGCATTAGGCGTGGCGCGCATGCTGGTAGAGCGCGACTTGGCTTTGCATTTTTATGAGCTGACGCGCTTGGCCTTTGCCGCCTTTCCTGCGGGTTTGCTGCAAGGTCAGGCCAATGCACTGGATGAGTTCTTGATCGAGCGCCTAAAAGGTTACCTCAAAGATACAGGCTACAGCGCAGCCGAGGTAGACGCTGCCATTTACGCCCAGCAGCTAGGTGAATGGCGCACTATTCCCAAGCGCTTGGCCGCAGTTCGCGTGTTTGCCCAACTCCCCGAAGCCGCTGCCTTGGCCGCCGCCAACAAGCGCGTAGGCAACATTCTCAAGAAAGCCGAAGGCGCTGTAGAAGCCAAAGTCAATCCCACCTTGCTGCAAGTCGATGAAGAAAAAGCCTTACATACTGCTATTAACACTATAGCTTACCGCGCAGACAAAGCTTGGGCGGACGGCGATTACACGGCTAATTTGCAAGCCTTGGCTGCGTTAAAAGACCCTGTAGATGCATTCTTTGACAAAGTGATGGTCAACGCCGAAGACCCAGCGCTCAAGGCTAACCGCCTGGGCCTGCTGGCTACGCTGCATCAGGCCATGAACCGCGTGGCAGACTTGTCTAAGTTGGCAAGTTAAGCTTTTTAGAACTACTATTCGCACATGAACCGCCAGCAGCAAATTGACAACTTTGTAGCGCAGGCCCATGTGCTGGCTGTGCAGCGGTTGCGCGAAGCTCCATTGCGTGTGCTAGCGGTAAAAGCGCAGCTTGCACGCTGGCGTGCTAATGCGGGTGTCACCCGATCGGATGCTTATTGGACTGAGTGGCAAGCGTTACTGGATAAACCTGTAGATGCTATTGAGCAAGCTATTTGTGCTGACACTGACCACGCCTTAACGCTACGCAGTGTTTCGCCAATGTCAGTACTCATCACACAAGCAGAGCGTATGCAACTGCTGCGCCAAACAAGGCAGGCCGCATGAAGCGCTCTGAAGTGGAGCATGTGCTGCGCGCTGCTGCGGCTATTGCGCAAGAAAACTCTTTTGTCGTGGTGGGCAGCCAAGCTATCCTCATGGCTTTCCCGCACGCTCCTGATGAGCTGCGCGTCTCCAGAGAGCTTGATCTTTACCCTGCTCTGCACCCTGAAAAGGCAGACCTGATTGACGGCGCTATCGGTGCCATGTCCAGCTTTGATGAAACGTTTGGTTATCACGCAGACGGCGTGGGCCCAGAGACCGCCGTGATGCCCAGCGATTGGCGCAGCAGAGAGCAGTTGCACTATGTAGGTGATGTAACAGTCATATGCCCTGAGGTGCACGACCTGGCGGTGTCTAAGTGCGTAGCAGGGCGTGACAAAGATGCCGATTTTGTGCGCGCACTGCTCAAGCATCGCATGATCGAGTTGCCTACATTGCTGGAGCGCATTTCCAAGCTAGACACCACCAAACAGCCTATCACTCATATCACCCAATGGGCCCAACGCCGCGCACAAGAGTCTGGCCTATGAAACTTATCATCCTCGACCGCGATGGCACCATTAACCAAGACCGTGACGACTTTGTGAAGTCGGCGGACGAATGGGTGCCGTTGCCGGGTGCCTTGGAGGCTATAGCGCGGCTTAACCACGCGGGCTGGCATACCGTGATTGCCTCTAATCAGTCTGGCCTGGGGCGTGGTTTGTTTGATGTGGCCGCGCTGAACGCAATGCACAGCAAAATGCAAAAACTGCTGGCCGACCAAGGCGGCAAGATCGATGCGATTTTTTACTGCCCACACACCCCCGACGAAGCCTGTGCCTGCCGCAAACCGCTGGCGGGTTTGTTTGAGCAAATTATGGACCGCTATGGCATTGACATTGCCACTGCTGCGCAGCCCGTGTACAGCGTGGGCGACAGCCTGCGTGACCTGCAGGCGGGTGCCGCAGCAGGCTGTGCGCCGCATTTGGTGCTAACGGGTAAGGGCGAAAAATACCGTAGCACCGTGCTGCATGCCGATTTTCCGCCAGGCACCTGCATGCATGCAGACTTGGCCGCTTTTGCCCACCACCTGCTGCAAGGCAGCTGAGCTTTTAACCCACAGACCCCATGGCCAAGACGCTTGCTTTTTTTCGTTCCTGTTTGCACATGCTGTGGATGATGGGCACGGTAATTCCGTGGGCCACCGTGGTGATTATTTTGTCGCTGTTTGTCAGCCCCACGCGCATGTACTGGATGTGCGCGGGCTGGCTTAAAACCGCCATGTGGGGGCTGACCACCATTTGTGGTGTGCACTACAACGTGCGCGGCCTGCACAACCTGCCCCAAGGTGACACTGAGGGCGCAGTGCTGCTGTGCAAGCACCAGTCCACACTGGAGACATTTCTCATGCCCGCCATCATGCCGCACCCGCTGGCCTATGTGTTTAAGCGCGAGCTGCTGTATGTGCCTTTCTTTGGTTGGTCGATGGCGCGCATGGACATGATCCATATCGACCGCAGCAAACGCAACGAAGCTTTTGCCAAAGTGGTAGAGCAAGGCAAGCGTTTGATGGCACGTGGCACCTGGGTCATTATGTTTCCCGAAGGCACGCGCATACCCCGCGGCCAAGTGGGCGCCTACAAAAGCGGCGGCGCACGCCTGGCCTGCGAAACCGGCCGCCCCGTGGTGCCGATTGCGGTGAACGCGGCGCGCTGCTGGCCGCGCAAAGGCTTCATCAAAACACCGGGTGTGGTGGACGTGGTGATTGGCCAGCCTATTCCCAGCGTGAACCGCAAGCCCGATGAGCTGATGCAAGAGGTGCAAGCCTGGATTGAGGCCACGATGCGCGAGATTGACCCCGAGGCTTACCGTTAAATACCCCCTGACTATGCGCGGCCTTGTACAACTCACCCTTGATCTGTTCTCAGAGGTTGCGGCACCCTTTGTGCCTGCTGCAGCCTCAAAATTCCAACCAAATAGCCTTTTGGCCCAAGGAAATGCTAAACAAGTAGCTATTGAAACTGCAGTAGTTGAACCGCTGGCAGCTTTCGTTCCTGCAGAGCCTTTGGCCTCTGTGATGCGCCCTGCCGCCTTTGCACACCCGCGCGCTAACCGCGAAGCACACCTGGTAGGCAGCGTAGTGGCCTTTGAGCTTAAACGCGGTAAGCGCAAAACGATTGGCTTTAGTGTGGGCCCCGACGGCCTGGTTGTGAGTGCACCGCGCTGGGTGCCTTTGTATGAGATTGACAAAGCCGTGCAAGAAAAATCTGCATGGATTGTGAAAAAACTGCAAGAAGCACGTGACCGCCAAGGTAAGCTAGAAAGCAACCGCATTGAATGGAAAGACGGCACGCTGATTCCGTTTATGGGCGAGCAGGTAATTGTGGTGATTGACCCACGGCATCTGTACAGCTCTGGCACGCCAACGTCTGCCAAGCGCGGCCAGTGGAATAGCGGTCAACCAAGCGACGGCCAAGCCCAGCTGCACACCGATACGCAAGCTGCCAATTCATCGCTACCTGGCGTACCGCGCCTCACGCTGCACATCAGCCTGCCGCAAGATGCTGCGCCCGAGCGCATCCGCGATGCCGTGCAAGCCTGGCTCATGCGCCAAGCCAAACGCATTTTTGAAGAGCGCCTTAATCTGTATGCCCCACAGCTTAAAGTGCAGTGGACCAAGCTGAGCTTAAGCAGTGCAGGCACCCGCTGGGGTACCGCCAAGTCAGACGGCTCTATCCGCCTGAACTGGCGCTTGGTGCATTTTAAAATGAGCGTGATCGACTACGTGGTGGTGCACGAACTGTCTCACCTGCGCGTAATGGACCACAGCCCCCGCTTTTGGAGCACGGTCGAATCCATCATGCCCGACTACGCCCAGCTGCGCGGGCAACTCAAGGACGACGCGTTGCCGCGTTGGGAATAGCCGCGTAAGCTGCCTTGGGGGTTCCCAAGTTAGCGCCCGATGGCGGTTGGTGAAAAATAGACCTTGACGCTGGCCGGCTAATTACTATTAATTTAATAGCTGTATATGCAGCATTTCCTTGAGCGAGAGGCTTAAAATGCTAGAAATTCTTGTTAATATTCCCATAAAGTTAAAATATTACCAATGACACTCGTGACCTACGCACAAGAAACCAAACGCCGCCGCACCTTTGCCATCATTTCCCACCCCGATGCAGGTAAAACCACACTGACTGAAAAGCTGCTCTTGTTTTCGGGTGCTATCCACATTGCGGGCAGCGTCAAGGCGCGCAAGGCCACGCGGCATGCCACCAGCGACTGGATGGAGATTGAAAAGCAGCGCGGCATTTCTGTCGCGTCGTCCGTCATGCAAATGCTGTACAGAGACAGCGTAATTAACCTGCTGGACACCCCTGGTCACAAAGACTTCTCTGAGGACACCTACCGCGTGCTCACTGCGGTAGACAGCGCGCTGATGGTGATTGACGCGGCCAACGGTGTGGAGCCGCAGACCAAGCGGCTGATTGAAGTGTGCCGCCAGCGCAATACGCCCATCATGACTTTTGTGAACAAAATGGACCGCGAGGGCCGCGATCCGATAGAGCTGCTGGACGAAATTGAGCAGGCGCTGGGCATGCCCTGCGTGCCCATGACCTGGCCCGTGGGCCAAGGCAAACAATTTGGCGGTATTGTCGATTTGCGCAAGCAGCACATGCGCTTGTTTAAAGCGGGCGAAGCCAAGCGCGATGACGAAGCCGATGAAACATGGGCCCTGAGTGAGCGTGATGAACTGGTCAAGCGTTTTGGCCATGAGTTTGAACTGGCCGAGGGCAACATAGAGCTGCTGCAGGGCGCAGCGCCTAGTTTTGACCAGGATGCTTTCTTTGCAGCCAAGCAAACGCCGGTTTTTTTTGGCTCGGGTGTGAACAACTTTGGCGTGCAGGAAATTTTAGACGCACTGGTAGACCTTGCGCCGCAACCACGCTCACGCATCAGCAGCGGCAAGTCTGGCAACGCTGTAGAAGTTACCCCAGAGAGCGAAGGTTTTTCTGGCGTGGTGTTTAAAGTGCAGGCCAATATGGACCCATCGCACCGAGACCGCATTGCCTTTGTACGCATGTGCTCAGGCAAGTACGAAAGTGGCATGCGCCTTAAAGTGCAGCGCACCGCCAAAGAGCTGCGGCCTACGTCGGTAGTTACCTTTATGAGCCAACGGCGCGAGGCTGTGGAAGAGGCCTTTGCGGGCGACATCATTGGCTTTACCACCCACGGCGGCGTGCAGCTGGGCGACACCATCACCGCTGGCCGCGCCGACCAGGCCGACCTGCAGTACACGGGGCTGCCGTTTTTTGCGCCCGAGCTGTTCCAAACCGTCGAGCTGGCCAACCCGATGAAGAGCAAACAATTGCAGCAGGGCTTGGTGCAGCTGGGCGAAGAGGGCGCTATCCAGGTCTTTCGCCCGCACATGGGCGGCAACATGCTGCTGGGCGCCATTGGACAGCTGCAGTTTGAGGTGGTGCAGCACAGGCTGAAAGGTGAATATGGCGTAGAGTGCCGCCTAATGGGCAGCAGCTACGTGGGCGCGCGCTGGGTAACGGCAGATACGCCCGAGGAGCTTAAAGTGTTTACCGAAAAAAACGCCGGCAAACTGGCGCTAGACGGTGCTGATACGCTGGCGTATTTGCTCACATCCCCCTACGACCTGCGCCTAACGCAGGAACGGCATCCGAATATCAAGTTCCATGCGCTGCGCGAGCATGCGGGGCTGGTGCTGCAAAAAGGCTAGGCCTGCAGAAATGGGCTTTCGCCATGGCACATGCGCGCCATGCTCCATGCTCCATGCTCGGCGATTTCACTGATAGACAAGTGCCTTGCCTTAAAGTACGGTTGCCAATGGGCGCGTTAGTTTTTATCCACACACAACCGTAAGGTGCAACACCATGGCCGAAACCCAGTTTTCCAAGTTCATTGCAGGCTACTCATTTTTGGAAGCCCCGCGCTGGCACCAAAGCCGCCTGTGGTTGTCTGACTTTTACACCCACCAGGTGATTGCGGTGGGCATGGACGGGAAGGTCGAGCAGATGGCACAGGTGCCTGGGCAACCCTCAGGCCTGGGCTGGCTGCCCGACGGGCGCTTACTGGTCGTCTCCATGCGCGACCGCAAACTGATGCGCCAGGAAAAAGACGGCAGTTTGGTGGTGCATGCCGATCTATCCCACGTAGCCACAGGCAACCTCAACGACATGGTGGTCGATGCGCAGGGCCGCGCCTATGTGGGCAACTTTGGTTTTGACCTGATGGGCGGTGGGCAGGTAAGCACCGCCCACTTGGCCCGTGTGGACCCGGATGGCACGGTAACAGTGGCCGCCCACGACTTGCATTTTCCAAACGGCTGCATGATCACGCCCGACGGCAAGACGCTGATCGTGGCAGAAACTACAGGCAACCGCCTTTCGGCATTTGACATTGTGCCAGGCGGCGCGCTGGGACCCCGCCGCGACTGGGCTAGCTTTGGCCCTGTACCAGTGGGTTTGACGCTGCAAGAAGTGATTCCGCAGGTCAAAATGGCCCCAGACGGCGCTGCGCTGGATGCCCAGGGTGCAGTGTGGGCGGCAGATGCGCTGGGCCAGCGGGTAGTGCGCGTGGCCCAAGGTGGCCAAGTGCTGCAAGAAATTCGCAGCCCCAGCCTGGGCCTGTTTGCCTGCGCACTGGGCGGGCCCGGCGGCAATACCCTGTTTGTATGCGCCGCCCCCGACTTTAACGAGCATGCACGCAAAGAAGCACGTGAGGCTGAGGTGTGGACCGTGCAAGTGGCCGTGCCAGGCACCGGCGTGTACTAAGCCATGCAGCCCTTAGCGCACTGGCCTGCGCCAGCGCGCAAGCGCATCATCGGGGTGTTTACCGATATTGACGACACACTTACCACCGACGGTGCCATCACTGCCGATGCGCTGCTGGCACTGCACAGCCTGAAGGCGGCAGGCCTGCATGTAGTGGCCATCACAGGCCGCCCTGTCGGCTGGAGCGAAGAGTTTGCTCGGTCATGGCCCGTGGATGCCATCGTGGCTGAAAACGGTGCGGTAGCACTGCAAAATAGAGGCCAAAATGGGCTATCGCCCAAGGAAACGCTAGATAGTACGCTATTAAAATCATACCAAGTAGATGCTGCGCAACGCGTACAAAACTACGCGCGCATGCAGCACGTGCTAACGCGTATCGAACGGGAAGTACCTGGCGCGCAGCGCAGTACCGACAGCCCAGGCCGCGAAACCGACATCGCCATAGACCACAGCGAATGTACCCACCTGCCTCCTGGCCGTATGGCCCAAGTGGTGCAACTGATGCAAAGCGAAGGCATGCACGCCACCGTTAGCAGCATCCACATTAACGCCTGGTATGGCGCGCACAACAAACTGCAAGGCGCGCACTGGATCACCCAGCGGCTGTATGGCCGTAGCCTTGACGGCGAGATAGACCGATGGGCTTATATTGGCGACTCCCCCAACGACCAGTTGATGTTTGAGGCGTTTACCCACAGCATAGGCGTGGCCAACATTGCCCGCTTCTTACAACAGCTGGCGCACCTGCCGCGCTACGTGACGCAAGCCGAGCGCGGAGCGGGGTTTAAGCAGTTTTGCGAGGCTTTGTTAGCCCGCTAACCCTTTAGCTAGTCAGCCACGGCGCAGCCATGGTGGCCCACAAACCGTGCGGCAGTATGCAGCCCACGGCAACTTTGTAAAGATGCTTGCCCTTAGGGTTTTTCAGGATGCCGGCGGATGTCTACTGGTCTACAGTATGTACCAGTAGACCAGTTGCATACCTTGTTCACCCTCACAGCCCATGAAAACAAATCTTTACCTTCTGAGCCGCATGCCTGGCGGGGAAAAGGAAATCTTCAAGCGCACGGTCAAGGACCAGGTAGCGGACAAGCTGGCTTACATGGTGCAAACCGGCTTGCTGCAGGTGGGCGACGAACTGCCCTCTGAGCGGGAGCTGGCCGCTACGCTGCAAGTGTCGCGCGAGTCGGTGCGGGGTGCCATTGCAGTACTGGCAGCCCGCTCAATGCTAGATGTATCCCAAGGCGCGCGCACGCGGGTGATGGGCAATGGCGGCATGACGCTGGCCGAGTCGATGGGCGCACTGGCGGGCTTAAAGGGCAAACGGATTGAAGAAGTGACTGAGGCTAGAGAACAGATTGAAAAACAAATCGTCAAAATGGCGGCTTTGCGGATAGGCCAAAACGATTTGGCACGGCTGGAGCAGCTGGTGAAAGAGCAACAACATATGCTGAGCGACACAGTGGCTTTTCAAATTTCTGACCGCGAGTTTCACGGTGTGGTGTACGCCGCCTGTGGCAATAGCCTGATGACTGACTTTGCGTCGGATCTGTACGATTTTGCCTTGGATTTTCGCCGCCTAGCGTTGCGCAAGCCAGGTGCCATTGCCCAAAGCGTGGAAGACCACCAGAGCATTGTGGAGGCATTGGCAAAGGGCAACGCCGCCCAAGCAGAAGATGCCATCGTGGCGCATTTAGAGCATATTCACTCTACGACGGTACAAGAGATGCTGCCCGTGCAAAAACAACGCAGTTTGAAGGTGGCCCGTGCCTGAGGGGATTGAAATTTTGGATGCACGGCTACGCCACGTGGTGGAGAACGCTGCGCTGGAAAAGCTGTGCACCGGTGCAGTGTGGAGCGAGGGCCCGGTGTGGCTAGCCTACGACAACAGCGTACTGTGGAGCGACATTCCCAATAACCGCATGCTGCGTTGGTCTGAAAGTGAGGGCATGCGGGTGTGGGCTGACAAAGTTGACTTTACCAACGGCCATACGCTGGACCTGCAAGGCCAGCTGCTCCATTGCTCACATGGCAAGCGCGGCATTTACCGCAGCGCCATGAAAAACGGCCTGCCAGATCCCGAGGCCCGCATGCACAAGGTTGTAGACCGCTACCAAGGCAAGCGCCTCAATTCGCCCAACGATATCGTGGTCAAAAAAGACGGCACGGTATGGTTCACCGACCCGCCCTATGGCATCACATCAGACTACGAAGGCCACAAAGGTATTTCTGAACTGGGTTGCTGCTACGTCTTTAGGTTTGACCCTGCTACCGATACGCTAAGCGCCGTAACCGGCTGGGTAGACGAACCCAATGGCCTGGCGTTTTCACCCGACGAGCGTCTGCTGTATGTGTCAGATACCTCGGCTGCGCGGCGGCCAGCGGGCGAAGGTAACCACCACATTGTGGTGTTTGATGTGGTTGCAGGCCAGAGCTTGGACAACCCGCGCATCTTCGCCGTGGTAGAGCCGGGCTTGCCCGATGGGTTTCGGGTGGATGCACAGGGCTGGGTCTACACCTCAAGTGAAGATGCAGTGCAAATTTACCACCCAGACGGCAGCTTGCTGGGCAAAATTTTCGTGCCTGAAAAAGTAGGCAACCTCACTTTTGGCGGCCCCCAAGGCAACCAGCTTTTTGTCGCAGCCAGCACATCGCTGTACCGCATTACCCTTCACACGCACGGAGCCTTGCACGCATGAGCACACCCACACCACGCGAAGTTTTGTTGCTGGTTGAAAAATGCAGCCACTGCTTTAGCACCTACGACTTGGCGACACACGAGCGTATTGCCAGCGTAGCACTGCCCGATTTCCCGCATGAGTTCGTTACAGACAGCCGTAACCAGTTTGCCTACGTGGGCCACTACGGCGTAGAGCACTCAGGCATTACGGGTCAAGGCGGGCATTGCATCTTTCAAATCGACATTCGCGGATCTAAACTGGTACGCACCATAGACCTGTCGCCGTTTAACCGCATTCACGGGTTGCAAATGGATGCACACGACAGGCTGTATGCATTGAGCGAAGAAAAGGCTGCGCTGGTGGTGCTAGACGCACCGCATACCGACACCGCACCCAAGCGCGCAGTCAGCAGTGGCGGCATTAAAAGCCATTTGTTCGCCTTAAGCCGAGATGGACAAACCGCCTATTGCATGAACTTGCTGAGCCACACAGTGGCCAAAGTGCGGCCATGGGAGCCAACGTTTACACCTGTGCTGTGCAGCCCCGGCGAGAAGCCTGAGGGCTATGCGTTAAGTGCAGACGAACGCACTCTGTACGTCACCAACCGCTGGAGTAAAACCCTGGCCGCAATAGATACCGACACCATGCAAGTCACTGCCCGCGCTCCCTCGCGCGACGACGCAACACGGCTGTACCTGCATGCAGATGGCAAGCGCATGCTGGTGACTAACTATGGCGAAAGAAGCCTATCCTTGGTTGACCCCGGCACACTCAAAGAAGTAGCCCACATCCCCACCGGCGCACGCGCCATTGCACTGTCTTACCACCCAACCAAGCCACTGGCTTATGTGTCGCTAGACGACGACCGGGTGGCTATTTTTAACCTGGACACACTGTCTATCGATGGCTATATCGCGACCCAGCGCGAACCCGATGTGTCTAAGGTGGTGATGCTGTGAAAGCAGGGACTTCTCCCATCCTGAGTTTTCAGGGCATCTCCAAGCGCTTTGGCGGCACACAGGCCGTTGACAGCGTTACATTGGATGTGTATGGCGGAGAAGTGTTGGCTTTGCTGGGCGAGAATGGTGCGGGTAAATCTACCTTGATCAAGATACTTGCCGGCATCTACAAAGCCGATACCGGTCTTGTTTTGCTGGAAGGTAAGCCAGAACAAGGCTGGCGCAATACAGACCCTAAGCACCAGCCTATTGCCTTTATTCACCAAGATTTAGGGTTAGTGGAATGGATGACTGTGACTGAAAATGTTGCACTAGGCATGGGCTATCCGCGCTTATGGGGGCTAAGCCGAGGGTTGATCGACTGGAAAGCCGCGCAAGCTGCGGCTGCCCGCGTGCTGGCAAGAGTGGGTTGTGACATCGGCCCAGAGCGCCGAATTTTTTCGCTCACCAGAGCAGAAAAAGCGCTTTTAGCGATTGGTCGTGCGCTGGAGGTTCACGCCAAATTGCTGGTCTTGGATGAGCCAAGTGCAAGTTTGCCAGCCTCCGATGTGCAGCGGCTTTTTGCAGTGCTGCGCGACCTGCGCGGCCAGGGTGTGGGCATGGTGTATGTATCGCACCGCTTAGACGAAGTCATGGAAATTTCGGACCGTTGCGCTGTAATGCGTGACGGCAAACTGGTGGCTGTGCGGCCTACCAGTACCACCAGCGAGCGCGAGCTGGTGGAGTTGATCGTGGGGCAGGCCCAGGATGGCAAAACGCGCAAGGCCGCAGGGCGCGAAGCTGGTCAGATGCATCCGGTTTTAGAACTGCAAGGCGTAGCAGCAGCCAACGCAGGGCCTGTAGATTTGCAGCTCTACAAAGGTGAGATCGTAGGTTTGGTAGGGCTACGAGGCGCAGGCCAAGATGCCATAGGCCGCGCTATGTTTGGCTGCGAGTCTTTGTCTGCTGGCAGCCTGAAAGTGCAAGGAAAAGAATGCTCTTTCAAGAACCCAGCGCAGGCCATCGCAGCGGGTATCGGCTACACAGCGGGAGAGCGGCTAGAGCAAAACCTGGCAGGTAACCTTAGTGTGCAAGAAAACCTGTTTCCTAACCCGGCACTGCATGGTGAAAAGGGCCTGGATCTTTCTCGCAGAAAGCGAGAATCGGCACATGCCAGCCAATTGGCTGAGCAATACGATGTCAATCCAAGGGCACCGCAGGCACAGGTGCAGCAACTGTCTGGTGGCAATCAGCAAAAGGTAGTGCTAGCCCGCTGGCATGCCTTAGACCAACCCGTCTTGGTGCTGGAGGAGCCTACCGCTGGTGTAGATGTGGGGGCAAAACGCCAAATCTACGAACTACTGCGGCTGCGCGCAGACAGTGGCGGTGCCATTGTCGTGGTGTCTACCGACTATGAAGAGGTTGCAACTGTGTGCTCGCGGGTTCTGGTTTTTCGCAGAGGCCGCATTGCCGCACAGCTTACGGGCGAGCAGATCACTATTGCTAACTTATTAGCGCTCTCCGCCGGCTCAGAACAAGAAGAAAGCCTAACAGCATGACCTCCTCTGTCCGCTCAACTGCCTTAGAACCTGACGCTAGTCTGGATGGACATGCGGACTCGTGGGCACGCCGCTTGGCGCAAGCCATACCCAGCTATGGTCTTGTATTTTTAACCGTGGCAATGGCGCTGTTGTTTTCTTTATTGCTGCCGGACACGTTTCCCACCTTGTTCAATTTGAGGTCTATTCTGTCTGACAAATCCATCATAGCCTTGCTAGCATTGGCTGCCATGATCCCCATGATCACTGGCAAGATAGACCTGACGGTGGGTTACGGTATTGTGCTGTGGCACATCTTGGTCATCAGCCTGCAAACGCGGTATGGCGTGCCTTGGCCCATAGCGGTTTTAGTAGTGTTGGTGTGCGCAGCACTTTTCGGCATGCTCAATGGCTTGCTGGTGGAATTGGCGCAGATTGACTCATTCATTGCCACCTTGGGCACGGGTACCGTGTTGTATGCCATTGCCATGTGGCATAGCGGTGGTCGGCAGGTTGTAGGCGAGTTGGCACCCAGCTTTGTGGCCCTGGCGGGCGCAGACTTTCTTGGCCTTCCGGTGCCTGCGTTTTATGTCATTGCTATTGCTATTGCGCTGTGGTTGGTCACTGAGTTTATGCCCTTGGGCCGCGCGCTGTACGTCATTGGCGCCAATCCACGGGCTGCAGAACTCAACGGAATTTCAGTTCGCAAGCATGTAATGGGTGCATTCGTCGCATCTGGTTTGCTCAGTGGCTTTGCCGGTGTCCTGCTGGCCTCGCGCTTGCAGATTGGTCAGGCCAGCGTCGGGCTGGAATTCCTCTTGCCTGCACTTGTAGGTGCTTTTTTGGGCAGTACGACGATTCGCCCAGGTCGCGTCAATGTGTGGGGCACGCTGATCGGTGTGTCGATATTGGCAATAGGTATATCCGGCATTCAGCAGTTTGGTGGCGCATTTTTCGTGGAGCCACTTTTCAATGGCGTGACCCTGCTGGTCTCTATTGGCATCGCAGGCTGGGCCCAGCAGCGACGCAACTCTTCCATACGCAGGCGCATCGCAGAGCGTCAATTGAGTTCGGGTCATAAGGCCCCAAACACCCCCACTCCTGCGCATTTGGAGTGAATAACCCATAGTCGTTTACGACTTAACTTAGGAGATGACGATGAAAATTAAATTCACCCGCTCACAATTCATGATGGGCTTTGCAGCACTTGCGGTGAGCACTGCCGCACCAGTTTGGGCAGATGCATTTACTGATGCCGCTGTGGCCAAAGTAGCCACCTTGGCAGGTGCAAAAAGCAAATGGGATGGCCCCACTAGCGGACCGAAGGCGGCAGCCTCCAAAACTATTGTTTTCGTGGCGGCAGACATGAAAAACGGCGGCATTGTAGGTGTGAGCAAGGGTGTAGAAGAAGCGGGCAAAGCCATTGGGTGGAACGTCCGGGTTATCGATGGACAAGGAAGTGTGAGTGCCCGAACCGCTGCGCTCAATCAGGCCATGGCACTCAAGCCGGATGGCATTGTGGTCGGAGGATTTGACCCCATCGAGCAAAAAGTAGCCTTTGCCAATGCCACTAAGGCAGGTGTACCACTGGTAGGCTGGAATGCAGGACCTAAGCCCGGCCCTGATGCAACAGCGGGCCTTTTCGCCAACGTAACCACTACTGCCGATGACATTTCAGAGGCTGCCGCATTATGGGCGGTTGCTGACTCGGGTGGCAAAGCGGGAGTGGTCATATTCACAGACAGCCAATATTCAATTGCGGTGTACAAAGCCAAAGCCATGGAAGCCGTGGTTAAAAAATGCCCAGGCTGCACGGTACTGAGCTATGAGGACAGCCCGATTGCAGACAGCGCTACGCGCATGCCTGGCCTTACCACGACCTTGCTGCAAAAATTTGGCAGTAAATGGACGCACTCGCTGGCCATCAATGACTTGTACTTTGACTTCATGGGCGGCTCACTGAAGGCAGCAGGCAAAAAAGGCGATGACATGCCGCGTGCTGTGTCTGCTGGTGATGGTTCTGAAGCTGCCTACCAGAGAATTCGCAACAAAAACTACCAATCAGCCACCGTGCCAGGCCCATTGAATATGCAAGGCTGGCAAGTCATTGATGAGCTCAACCGTGCTTTGGCGAAAGTGGCGTGGTCTGGCTATGTACCAAGTGCCCATGTGGTGACAGAACAGAACGTAAACCGTGATGGCGGGACCAAAAATATTTACGACCCAGACAACGGCTACCGCAGCGAATACCAAAAAATTTGGGGCAAGGCTAAATAACTAAGTTAAGGAGCTGGGGAGGATTAACGCTCACCACCCCCCTCAGCAAACCCAATAAGCACAGTAAAACCATGAACCATACCAATCTACCAGTGATTGCACTTACGCTGGGTGACCCCGCTGGAATTGGCCCAGAACTGATGGCCAAACTGATGTCTGATCAAACCCGAATGGCGCAAGCCAATGTGGTGTTGATCGGCGACCCATGGCTTTGGAGCGAAGGGCAGCGGGCTGCAGGGGTAAGCGTGAACACCAGCGCACAGCCAGATCTGGCCAGCGTGCGCGCACGCGAGACAATTCAAACTCCAGCCTTTGTCGCCATGGATACTGTCCGCCCTGAGCAAGTTACCCTCGCCAAAGCTGAAGCTCCTGGCGGAGTCTCGGTATTAAAGGTGCTTGATCACTGCATGGACGCTACGCTGGCAGGTCATATTGATGCCATCTGTTTCGCGCCGCTCAATAAATTCGCCATGAAGCAAGGTGGCTTAAAGCACGAGGATGAGCTGCACCACTTTGCGCACCATCTTGGGGTTACAAGCTATTTTTGCGAATTCAACACTTTGCATGGCCTGTGGACATCGCGCGTTTCGTCGCATGTGCCGCTTAAAGATGCCCCGCAGTACCTGGAGAAGTCACGCATTATTGAAGCGACCGGCTTGATCTACCGGTCGCTGCAAGCCAACGGAGTAGCCCACCCCAGAGTGGCGGTTGCAGGTTTTAACCCGCACAACGGCGATGGCGGCACCTGTGGGCGTGAAGAGATCGACATCATCGAGCCTGCGGTCAAGCAGCTCAACGCCATGGGCCTGCCCGTTGTGGGCCCCTACCCAGCAGACACTATTTTTCTGCGCGCCAGAGACGGCGAGCTGGATGCGATTGTCACTATGTACCACGACCAAGGTCAAATTGCCATCAAGTTGATGGGTTTTTCACAGGGCGTAACTGTGCAAGGCGGGTTGCCCATCCCTATTACCACTCCCGCACATGGCACAGCCTACGACATAGCCGGGCAAGGCCGCGCCAATGTGGATGCAACAGCCAATGCATTTCAAATCGCTTGTCGCATGGGGCGTGCTTACCGCGCAAGCCAACAGCCAGCGGCGCACGCCTGAATTACCCATCTGAGGAAACTAAAAATGAAAATTAAAGCTGTACGCGCACGTGTTTTTGAGTGGAAAGGCAAAACCGTACCACCGCAAGGTAATTTTTGCTCTAACGCGATGGACCTGATCTATAGCAACCTGGCTAGCCAACACGCGGTAGGCAAAGACTCTATGAACACCTTTCGGTTTCATGGCTGGACTGTGGTTGAAGTAGAAACTGACGATGGAATTATTGGCTTGGGCAACGTAGCCTTGGCCCCCAAAATTGCCAAAGCCATCATCGACGAATACCTGACTCCGCTGGTGCTGGGGCAAGACCCTTGGGACTACGAATACCTTAACCAGCGCATGTACCGCGCGACCCACGCCTGGGGCCGCAAAGGCGTGGGCATGGCAGCGATCTCCGCCATTGACATTGCCATTTGGGACATTTTGGGTAAAAGTGTCGGCAAACCTGTGTTCAAGCTGCTGGGTGGTCGCACTAAGGAAAAAATCCCTTGCTATTACAGCAAACTGTACCGCACCAACATCAAGGACTTGCAGGCAGAGGCCAAAACATTCTTAGACCAAGGGTTTCGTGCTTTCAAAATGCGCTTTGGCCATGGCCCAGCCCACGGCCAACAAGGCGTTGTTGAGAACCTTAAAGCTGTAGAGGCCGTGCGCGAGGTGATTGGCTATGACAACGATCTGATGCTTGAATGCTACATGGGATGGAATCTAGAATACGCCAAACGCATCCTGCCTAAGCTGGAAAAATACCAGCCACGTTGGCTTGAAGAGCCAGTGATTGCCGACGACATTGACGGCTACGCTGAGCTAAACCAGCTCACCAGCATTCCCATATCTGGCGGCGAGCATGAGTTCAGCCTGTATGGCTTTAAGCAACTGCTTGACCGCAAAGCAGTCAGCGTGGTGCAGTACGACACCAACCGCGTGGGCGGCATTACGATGGCGCACAAAATTAATGCACTGTGCGAAGCCTACAGCGTACCAGTGATTCCTCACGCCGGACAAATGCATAACTACCACCTCACCCTGAGCAGCCTGAACTGCCCTATGAGTGAATATTTTCCGATGTTTGATGTAGAGGTGGGCAACGAATTGTTCTACTACATCTTTGAGGGTGAGCCAGTAGCCAAAGATGGTTTTTTACAGCTAGACGACAACACACCAGGCTTGGGACTGACGTTGAAAACCGAGTTCTTAGACCAGTTCAACATCATTGAATAAATCCACCATATGACAACTAAGCGACCTTACCGTGGTGTATTCCCGGTAGTACCCACCACGTTTACTGCGACAGGCGAGTTAGACCTGCCCAGCCAATTACGCTGCATTGATTTCATGATCGATGCGGGCTCGCATGGCCTGTGCATTCTGGCCAATTTTTCAGAGCAGTTTGTACTTAGTGACGATGACCGGCAAGTGCTTACGCGCGCCATACTGGCCCATGTGAATGGCCGTGTTCCAGTGATTGTGACCACCACCCATTTTGGCACCCGCGTGTGCGCCCAGCGCAGCCGTGAGGCGCAAGACATGGGCGCAGCCATGGTCATGGTCATGCCGCCCTACCACGGTGCCACCCTACGCGTGGGTGAAGAGCGTGTGTACGAGTTTTACGCACAGCTGTCAGATGCCATCGGTATTCCCATCATGGTGCAGGATGCGCCTGTCAGTGGTACTACGCTTTCAACAGCTTTTTTAGCGCGCATGGCACGTGAAATTGAAAACCTGGCGTATTTCAAAATTGAAACTGCAGGCGCAGCCTCTAAATTGCGTGAATTAATCCAACTGGGCGGTGCTGCGGTAGAAGGCCCATGGGACGGCGAAGAAGCCATCACCCTGCTGGCCGATTTAGATGCTGGAGCCACCGGCGCCATGACCGGCGGAGCTTTCCCTGACGGAATTCGCAGCATTGTGGATGCGTATGCAAGTGGTGACCGCGAAGCTGCCGTGGCGGCCTACGGCAAATGGCTGCCGCTCATTAACTACGAAAACCGGCAAGGTGGTATTTTGACCGCCAAGGCCTTGATGCAAGCCGGTGGGGTGATTGCCTGCGATGCACCGCGCCACCCTTTCCCTGCTATGCACCCCGAGGTACACAAAGGTTTGCTCGATGCTGCCAAACGCCTGGACCCTTTGGTGCTGCGCTGGGCGCATTGAAAACGTAGCTTCAACCCCCTGCACTACCCTAGCCAATCACCATGACTACACCGCTGTTTTTGTTGGAATGGTTGGCAGCGCCGCTGTCAGGCGCAGTTAACCATTACATTGAGCCAGCTGTCTACTGGCATGCCCGCATGATGGTGTTGGCTTGGGGTGTATGCCTGCCGCTAGGGGCATTGGTGGCAAGGTATTTCAAAGTAACGCCCCAGCAAGACTGGCCCACAGTGCTGGACAACAAAGCCTGGTGGCATGGCCACCGCCTGCTGCAGTACGGTGGTGTGCTAGCCATGACCGTGGGCTTGGTGCTGGTGTGGAGCTATCCCGGTCAAAGCAGTGTGGCTGTCTGGCTGCATGCGTTGCTGGGCTGGGCTGTGCTGGTGGCTGGTTGGCTGCAAATGCTGGGCGGTATTGCGCGCGGCAGCAAAGGCGGGCCTACCGATGCGCAAATGCGCGGTGACCACTACGACATGACAGCTTGGCGGCGGGCGTTCGAGCAGATTCACAAACGTCTAGGTTGGGCCGCCATCGCAATGGCAGTCCCAACTACCGTGATCGGCCTGGTCATTGCCGATGCGCCGCGTTGGATGCTGCTGGTGCTGGTGCTGTGGTGGCTAGGTTTGGCGCTGCTGGCTTTTGCGCTGCAGCGCCGCGGCTTTTGCATGGACACCTACCAGGCTATTTGGGGCACGAACTCGTCTATGCCAGGCTTGCAGCGGCCGGCTACCGGCTGGGGTGTGAAGCGCCACGGCTCGAATCCGTGGAAAACGCAGCCTCTTACAAGCTTTATTCCTAACGATTGATGGAACCCTCTATGGCTGGACTTGAACTCAAAAATGTCGTTAAACGCTTTGGCGATGTGACTGTGGTGCAGCAGATGAACCTAGAGGTACACGAAGGCGAGTTTATGGTGCTGCTGGGCGAATCGGGCTGCGGCAAAAGTACCACGCTGCGGATGATTGCGGGCCTTGAAGAAGTGACCGAGGGCCAAATTATGATCGGCGAACGCAATGTCACCCGCCTTGCGCCCATGGAGCGCGACATAGCCATGGTGTTCCAAAACTATGCACTCTACCCACACATGAATGTGGGCGAAAACATGTCTTTTTCTTTGCGCCTTGCCAATCGCCCCGCAGCAGAGGTGGAGCAAAAAGTACAGGCGGCAGCTAAAATTTTGAACATCGAGCATTTACTGGCCCGTAAGCCCAAAGAGCTTTCCGGTGGCCAACGCCAAAGGGTAGCGATTGGCCGGTCTATTGTGCGCGAGCCTAAAGTATTTCTGTTCGATGAGCCACTGTCTAACCTGGACGCCAAGCTGCGCGGCCACATGCGCGCTGAGCTGGCCATACTGCACGAGCGCTTGGGCAAAACCACGGTGTATGTCACGCATGACCAAATAGAGGCCATGACGCTGGCCTCACGCATTGTTATTTTTGACAAAGGCCGCATCCAACAGGTGGGTACGCCAACGCAGGTATTTACCCAGCCCGCCAACTTGTTCGTAGCCGGGTTCATAGGCATGCCGACGATGAATTTTTTCAAGGCGCATCTGCATAAGCAGGATGGCCAGCTCATGCTGCATGGTGACGGTTTTGCGTGGAACGCCCCACACTGGCTAGCGGCCAAATCCTTAGGGACAGACCAAGCCCTGACACTGGGCCTGCGCCCGCAAAGCCTGCGTCCCAGCCAAAGTGATGTTGGCGGCGACAGCGCAGCACAGCTGAACTTGCTGGTAGACGTGGTGGAGTATTTGGGTACAGAAAGCCAAATCGTGGGCCCTATGAACACGCCAAACGGCCAACGCGTATCAGCCATGGCGGGCGGCAACGCCCAAGGCCATTTGCGCCAAACACTGGGCCTGCGGTTTGACAGCGACGATTTGCATATTTTTGATACTAACAGCGGGCTGAACCTGCGTATTTCTTGAGCTAATTTTTTACAACCCCGTCTTAGGAGACAACCATGAAACGACGTGACTTTATCCAAAACACTGGCATTACCATCTTTGGTGCAGGCTTGCCTGTCAGTGGCGCTATGGCGCAAAACCGGTACGCCAAGTACGCAGGTCAAACAGTAGTGTTTAGCATTCCAGCACACCCGCACTACGATGCGATGCTGAAAATTTTGCCACAATTTACCAAAGAAACCGGCATCAAGGTAGAAACCGACAAGCTGGCCATGGGCCGCATGAAAGAAAAGCAACTGCTTGAGATGGCCAAGCCGCAGGGCGACTACGACCTAGGCTGTTATGTGGTGATGTGGAAAGGTGAATACGTTGCCAAGAACCTCATCCACCCACTTGAGCCGTTCTTTCAAAACGCTGCTTTGGCTGACCCCAGCTACGACATGAAAGACATTATTCCCATCTACTTGGAAAACCTAGGTTTGGTAGGTGGCCCCAAAGGCTACCTGTCGGGCGCAGGTGCCAAGCTGTATGGGTTGCCCTACGGCGCTGAAACTTCGGTTCTAGCTTACAGAAAGGATATTTTTGCCAAGCACAATTTACAGCCACCAACTAATTATGTCGAGTTTGCCAAATTACTGCGCGTCATCAAAGACAAAGAAGGCATTGGGTCGCTGGCATCGCGCGGCCAAGCAGGCCACCAAGCTGTGCATGCGTGGTTGCTGCATCTAAATCCTTTGGGCGGAAGTGTATTTGACGACCAGTGGAAGCCCCGCTTTAACGACAAGATGGGCGTCGAAGCTTTGAAATTTTTGCAAGAGGTGGTTGCCACCGGCCCCGCAGGTATTGCAGGCTACGGCCAAGGCGAAAGCAACACAGCATTCTTACAAGGCCAAGCCGCCATGTACCTAGACTCTACATCGCTGGCCGGTTTGGTTAACGACCCTAGCAAATCCAAAGTGGTAGACAAAGTCAGCTGGGCGCTGCACCCGATGGGAACACGCCGCGCTTCGCAGTCAGGCGGTTTGGGCTTGGCGATTGCCAAAAATGCCAAGAACCCAGATGCCGCCTTTTTGCTAATGCAGTGGCTCACAGCCCAAGCGCAAGACAAAGCGGTGACTGCAGCCGGTGGTGCACCTATGCGCAACTCTACACTGGCCGACGTAGACATGGTGCGCAAATACCCAGAGTTCATTACCTTCAAAGAGGCGCTGAAGTACTCCAACCCTGATTGGCGCCCGATCATCCCGGTGTGGGACAAAATCAATGTGCAAGCTTTGGGTGTAGGCATATCCGAAGCACTGACTGGCAAGAAAACGGCTGAAGTCGCGCTCAACGACATGGTTCCGCAGGTCACCCAGATCATGCGTGAAGCGGGCTACAAAATTTAACAGACTACACACCATGCGCACTCCCTCTTGGGTTCCTGTCCTGTATTTAGGCCCCGCTGTTTTGATCATGGCGGCGGCGTGCCTCTATCCAGTCATTTCGGCTTTTCAGCTAGGCCTGTTTGACTGGAGCATGGGCACCCCTTGGAGTGAGGCGCGCTGGGTGGGGCTGAACAATTTTGTATCTGCTTTTTCCAATCCCAGGGTATGGTCTTCGTTGTGGACTACCCTGCTTTTTGCGGCAGTGTGTGTGAGTGCCGAAATGGTACTGGGCATAGCGCTTGCGTTAGCGCTAGAGCGCCCCGTGCGCGGTACGGCTTTTTTTCGCACCCTGTTTATTTTGCCCATGATGATTGCGCCCATTGCCGTAGGCTTGGTGTGGCGCTATATCTTTGATGCGCAGTTTGGTCTGATCAATGCGCTGCTGGCGTTATTTAAAATTGGCCCCATGGGCTGGCTGGCTGACCCTACACTGGCCTTCATTGCCATTGTGATTGCCGACATTTGGCAATGGACCCCTTTTGTATTCATCATGATGGTGGCTGCGCTGGCCAACGTGGACAGTGCGGTGATTGAAGCCTCGCGCATTGACGGTGCCAAGTGGTGGCAAATGACCTTCTTGGTCAAATTGCCGATGATCGCGCATGTGATTGCCATCACCTTGATGATGCGCTTGATTGATGCCTTCCGCGTGCTGGAGGTGATCTACGTGCTGACCTTTGGTGGCCCTGGAGATTCGACCGAAATTTTAGCGCTGCACATTTATAAAACAGCTTTTGTGGGGCAGCAACTCGGTGTGGCGGCGGCTATCTCTGTACTACTGCTGATGGTAGTGGCGCTGTTGTCGTGGGGTGCACTGCGCCTGTCCAATCCATTGAAGAACGACCGCTAAAGCGCGCAAAGACAAAACTATCACTTAGGCATTTTATGAACCGTTCACCTCTTGTCAGCAGTTTGCACTACACCATGCTCATCATGCTGGCCATTTTGTGCGTGGCACCGATTGCTGTTATTTTTACCACCAGCTTGCGCCAGCAGGTAGATATTTTTGCAGAGCCCCTGAATTTCATCTTTACTCCCACGCTAGAAAACTACCGCGCAGTACTGCAAGACGACAAGTTTGACCGCTACTTGCTCAACAGCCTGTTCGTAGGCGTAGTCTCTACCGCCATTACCCTGCTACTGGGCTGCATGGCGGCCTACGGGCTGGCGCGCTTTCGTTTTAAAGGCCGCACCACCATTGCTTATACCACTTTGCTGCTGCGCACCGTGCCGCTGGCGGTGCTGGCGATTCCGGTTTTTATGATTTGGAGTGAATGGAAACTGGTGAACAGCCTGTGGGGCTTGGTGCTGCTGTATGTGGCTGTTAACCTGCCTTTCACCATTTGGTTGCTGTATGGTTTTGTACTGCAAGTACCTGTTGAGCTGGAAGAAGCCGCAGCGATCGACGGCTGCGGACCCGTACGCGTATTTACCAAGGTATTGTTACCCCTGATGGCTCCTGGATTAGCGGCGGCTTCAATTTTCACCTTTCGCATCGCCTGGAATGAATTTATATTGGCGCTGGTATTGACTGACCGAGGCACCCGCACCTTGCCCGTTGCTGCCTCACTGTTTATCAGCGACATTGGCGTGGACTGGGGCAAAGTCATGGCCATGGGCAGCTTAATTGCCATTCCGCCGTTGATTTTTACTTTTGTGGCAGCGCGGCAGATTATTACCGGGCTAACTGCAGGCGCAGTGAAAGGGTAACTTGACATACTTATTTTAATGGTTTAGCCCTATCGCCCAAGGAAATGCTGCATTAGCAGCTATGCTTTTAATAGTTAATGGGTTGCAAGTTGCAATCTAGCCTAACACTGCAGCCCACACTGCAGTGATGGCGGCCTGCTCGGGTAGCAAGCTGGCGGCATCTAGCTGGGTAGTTTCTTCGTTCAGGCGTGCTATGTGCTGCGCGTGGCGCAGTGAGCGGTAGGCTGTAGCCGCATTGCTGCCCACGCCTGCGGGCAGCAATCCCGCAGTCTCAGCGCGCTGCAATAGCGCAATATTGCCTACGTTATCTTGCAGTGTAGGCAGCGTTTTAGCGTGCGCTAACACCAAGTACTGCACTGCAAACTCTGCGTCCACCATGCCGCCTGCGCTGTGTTTTACGTCAAATCGGCCTGGCACTGTGCGGTGGGCGCTGCGCACTTTCTCGCGCATCGCCACAATGTCCTGCGCTAGCGCTGCTGCATCGCGCGGCGCGCACAGCACAGCTTTGCGCACTGCGTCAAAGCGGCTGCGCAGCACGGGGCTGCCTAGCACGCAGCGGGCGCGGGTCATGGCTTGGTGCTCCCATACCCAAGCAGTGTTGCTGCCGCGTTGGGTTTGATAGTCTTCAAAAGCGGCCATGGTGCTCACCAGCAAGCCTGAACTGCCATTAGGGCGCAAGGCGGTGTCAATCTCGTACAAGTCGCCCTCTGCGGTTTTGGCGCTGAGCCAGGCGATCAGCTTGCGCACCAAGGCAGCGTAGACGGTGCCAGCCTGTTCGTGGGTGTCGTCATAGACAAACACAATGTCCAGGTCGCTGCCGTAGCCTAACTCTCTACCTCCCAATTTACCGTAACCAATGATGGCAAACTGCGGTTCAGGTGCATGGTGATTTTTCAAACGCTGCCAGCACCAACGGGCTGTTACTTGCAGCACGGTGTCGGCCAGCGCACTGAGCTCATCGGCCACTTGCTCTACGCTGGCGCGGCCTTCAATGTCGCGTACCAAAATACGAAACACCTCTGCGTGTTGGGCGCGGCGCAGTAGCAGCATCAGCGCTTCGTCGTCATCTTGGCCTGTACTGCGCAGTGCGTCGGCCCGCTGCTGCAGCTCAGCTTCAAACTGGGCTGCAGCAAAATGCCCAGTCAGCACTTCGCCAGTGGCCAGCTCGTCCACCACACCCGGGTGCTGCATTAGGTAGCGGGCAGGCCAGCGGGCTGTGCCCAGCACGCGCAGCAAGCGCTCATGCACTTGGGGGCGTTCCACCAGCAGCGACAAATAGCTTTCTCTGCGCAGTAAGGGTTCGATCCAGTCGGCTATGCGCAGCGCGGCATCTTCGCTAACTTTAGCTTCCAGCAGCCATTGGCCTGTGCGTTGCACCAAGCGGTGCAAGCGGTTGCGCGAGACATCACTCAGTGCCAGTACCCGTGGGTGCGTGCGCCACAGGGCCACCCGTTGGGCAAATCGCTGCGGCAGGTCGGCCAGCAAATGTGCTTCGTCTTGGGCATGAGGTGCGCTGGCAGCGCCTTTACTGCCATTACAGCCTTTGCAAGGTTGGGTATTGCCTAGCAAACGGTCAAACTCGGTGGCCACAACTTCGCGGTGTGCGTCCAGCGTGCACAGCAAGGTGCAGCAGTCTGGGCAGCCCATGCTGTACGCCAGCCAGGCCAGGTCAGCATCGTTGGTGGGCACAATATGGGTTTGCTGGTCGTCAAGGTACTGAATGCGGTGTTCTAACTGGCGCAAAAAAACATACGCTTGGGCCAATGCATCGGCAGTAGCCTGGGGCATGAGGCCCGCATGGGCAATGCGTTTGAGCGCATGCAGGGTAGGGCGCGTGCGCAGCTCGGGAAACTGGCCACCGCGCACCACCTGCAGTAGCTGCACAGTAAATTCAATTTCCCGTATACCGCCGCGTGACAGCTTGATGTCATTGGCCCGTTCAGGCCTGCCGGCAGCGCGCTGGGTGGCATGGTCGCGGATTTGCCGGTGCAGGTTACGCAGTGCATCAAACACGCTGTAGTCCAGGTATTTGCGGAACACAAAAGGCAGCACTACCGCACGCAACTGCACGGCGCTGGACAGCGCCTCTGCCGGTGCAACGACACGGCTTTTAAGCCAAGCAAAGCGCTCCCATTCGCGCCCTTGCGCTATCAAATAAGCTTCTAGCGCATCAAGCGATACAGCGCTGGGGCCGCTATTGCCGTTCGGCCGCAAGGCCAGGTCCACCCTAAAGACGAAACCATGTTCGGTCACGTCGGCCAGCAAGGTGCTGGTACTGCGCACCACTTTGGCAAAATACTCGTGGTTGCTGATGCGGCCTCGGCCCTGGGCTGTGCCCGCCGTTTCGCCTTCTGCGCTGTACACATAAATCAGGTCAATATCGCTGGAGACATTGAGCTCGCGCGCCCCTAGCTTGCCCATACCTACGACCCACAGTAGGGCGCGCTGGCCGTCTGCAGCGGTGGGTGCACCGTGCACGGCATCGAGGGTTTGCTGGGCCAAAGCACTGGCGGTATGCAGCGCAAACTCAGCCAGCAGGGTCATGCTGGAGGTTACTTCGGCCAGGCGGGCGCGGGCGCTGTCGTTATCGGGGTTATCGGTGCCCGCCCTGTTATCGCAGTCGCGCCGTACCAAGCGCTCTAGCACCAGGGCGCGCAATACCCGCAAGGCGGCACTCGCATCAAGCCCGCTTTGCGCCAGTGCGCCAAAAGCACCGCGCAAATGGTCAGCTGTCAATGCGCCTTGCGCCAAGTACGCTAGATGGTCTGCGTAGCGGCGGCGCACGCGCTGTGCATAGCGTGGGTAATTGGAGACGGGGCGAGACAATGAAGCGGGGTTTTGTGCAGTTGGACACAAAACTTCACCTCCCTCTGGCGAACCGAGCTGCACACTACGGGTCATAATTCCAGCATTGTCCTGTACATCACCTGAATTGACACCTTCCGCGCCCTCATCCTCTGCTAAACCAGCACCTTTGTTGCCTGAACTGGCTGCGCCGCCCAGCGCGATGCCATCGGTGCCGTTGGTGCTGTCTGTGCGTAAAGAGGCGTCCATCGGGTTGCGCTTAGGCTGCGTCTTGGCTGCAGCGCTGTGGTGGGTGTGCGTCACTGTGACCATTTTGCTGGCCTTGGCCTGGGGTGTTTTGCATGTCGTGATTGTGCCGCGAATCGGTGATTTGCGCCCAGCACTGGAAAACCGCCTTGGCCAAACCATGGGCGTGCCGGTCAAAATCGGGGCTATTTCGGCGCAATTTAAGCTGCTGGCCCCCGCCTTTGAGCTGCTGGATGTGCGGCTTCAAGACAGTGTGGGGCGCGATGCCTTGGTGCTGCAGAAAATCACCGCCACCGTTTCGCCGCGTTCGCTGCTGAGCTTAAGCTTTGAGCAATTGGTGGTTGAGCAGCCCCAGCTGGACGTGCGGCGCAACGCACAAGGGCAAATTTTTTTGGCGGGGTTTCCTCTGCCGCAAACCAGTGCAAACAGCCATGCCAGCAGCCCGGTGGCGGACTGGATTTTTTCGCAGCACGAGTTGGCCATCCGTTCGGGCAGCATACGCTGGACCGATGAGTTGCGCGGCTTGGCACCACTGGCTTTGGACCAAGTAGATATTGTGGTGCGCAACAGCCGACGCGCGCACCAGTGGCGTGTAGACGGCACGCCGCCTCCCCAATGGGGCAAGCGTTTTAGCGTGGCAGGAGATTTTCGCAGCCAGTTTTTTGGTCCTGCAGGCCAGTGGAAAGACTGGCAAGGCCAAGCCTACGCTGATTTTGCAAAGATTGATGTGTCGCAGTTGCAGCGCTACGTGGACCTACCCGTAGCGCTTGTGCGTGGCAGTGGTGCTGCGCGCGTGTGGGCACAGCTAGCCCAGGGAAAAATTGTAGAAGCCACAGCCGATGTCGCACTGACCAATGTGGACGTTAAGCTAGGGCCCGATGTGCAGTCCTTGGTCATGCCCATGCTAAGCGGTCGCTTGGCAGGCCAAGAGGTGGCAGGGGGGTTGCGCGTTAGCACCCAAAATTTGGCTTTTCGCACCCAAGAAGGCATTGTATGGCCCGGTGGTAATGTGAGCTTTTTGCAAACCGGGCAAGGCACCTCCACCCTGGCCTATGGCGAGCTTAAAGCCGACCGCTTAGACCTGGCTGCCCTAGCCCAGGTGGCTGACCGCTTGCCCATCGGCACCGCCACCCACGCACAGATTCAAAGCTTGGCACCGCAGGGCACGCTAGAGGTGGTGCAAGCAGCGTGGCAGGGGCATATCAGCGCGCCCACCAGCTATAGCGCACAAGGTCGGGTGAAAGGGCTGGGTTTAGCGGCCCACAGCGTATCCCCCTCGTTTGTGCTCACCACAGACACCGCCGTTCTCAAGCCTATGCTGGGCCGCCCAGGTGTGCGTGGTGCCAATGTAGACTTTAAACTGACCCAAGCCGGTGGCCAGGCCAGCATCGCCATCACCAAAGGCACGGTAGAACTCCCCGGCGTTTTTGAAGACCCCATCGTGCCTTTTGACAGCCTGACCACCAGTGCTCAATGGAGCCTGCGCGGCGATCAAATCGATGTCAAGCTGGACACGCTGAAGTTCGCTAACGCCGATGCACAAGGTGAGGCCAAAGTGCACTGGCAAACAGCAGACCCGGCCAAGAGCCGGTCTAAGTCGCGCTTTCCGGGGGTACTCGACTTGCAAGGCAGCCTGCTGCGCGGCGAAGGCACCCAAGTGCACCGCTATTTGCCGCAGCGCTTGAGCCAACCACTGCGCAGCTATGTACGCGACGCTGTACAAAAAGGCCGCATCAGCAGCGGTAAATTCAACGTCAAGGGCGACTTGTTTGACATGCCTTTTTCCGACCCCAAGCTGGGCGAATTCCGCATCGCTATGAAGGTAGCCGGAGCCGACTTTGCCTACGTGCCACCGTCGGTGCAGCCTGCCAACACATTGCCTTGGCCACCTTTGCTTCAGGTTAACGGTGAATTGGTATTTGACCGTATTTCTATGGCCGTGAACGGGGCCACGGGCCGTATGGGCAACAGCTTGCTAATTACCAAAGCCGATGCCAGTATTCCTAACTTCGCCAGCACCACCGTGGTGGTCAATGCCGAGGCACGTGGCCCGCTGGCAGACATGTTGGCCGTGGTCAATGGCTCGCCCCTGTTGCAAATTACCAGCCAAAGCTTGGTTAAAGCAGCTGTCACAGGCAATGC